>CAZLLD010000003.1:0-88749 GCA_964560225.1 uncultured Bacteroidales bacterium | reverse complement strand
GTCAGCGATTTCAACATTTCCGGAAATGCCAGCATGGTTTTTGAGTTGTAGGTTAATTTTTAGGGCTTTTGGCTGTTGGCTTTTGGCCTTTGGCTTTCTGTCTGAGTTGCAGCACAGGCAGGGCTAATGGCTAATGACTATTATTTTTGCAATCTTGGCTCTTGGTTCTTGGCTCTTGGTTCTTCTTTCATCGACAGCTGTATGCGCTTGCGTGCCACATCCACTTCAAGCACTTTCACTTTCACATGCTGATGGAGCTTCACCACATCAGCCGGGTTGCTGATATACCGGTCGGCCATCTGTGAAATATGAACAAGCCCGTCCTGTTTCACACCAATATCAACAAAAGCGCCGAAATTGGTAATGTTTGTAACAATACCCGGAAGTACCATTCCCGGTCTGACATCGTCAATGGTGTGAATATCGGGGGCAAATTCAAAAACCTTAATAGTTGAACGCGGATCTCGTCCGGGTTTGGCCAGTTCATTCATGATATCGGACAATGTAGGCAGGCCTGCTTTATCATCAACGTATTTGTTCACATCAATTCCCTTTCGCAATGTCTCATCCTTCAGCAGGTCAGACACCGGGTGCCTGAGGTCGGCAGCCATTTTTTCCACAATGTAATAGCTTTCCGGATGTACGGCACTGTTATCTAACGGATTCCGGCCTTCACGGATGCGCAGAAAGCCTGCAGCCTGTTCAAAGGCTTTTGGGCCCATCCTGGGAACCTTTTTCAGGTCTTCACGCGATTCAAACCTTCCCTGTTCCTTGCGAAAATCGACAATATTGCGGGCCAGCTGGGGTCCCAGACCTGAAATGTATGTGAGCAGGTGCATGCTGGCCGTATTGAGATCTACACCCACTGCATTCACGCAGCTCTCCACAACCTGATCGAGTGATGCTTTCAGCCGGGTTTGATCCACGTCATGCTGGTACTGCCCTACCCCAATTGATTTAGGGTCTATCTTCACAAGCTCGGCCAACGGATCCATCAACCGGCGGCCAATGGAAACGGCTCCCCTTACCGTTACGTCATAATCGGGAAATTCATCGCGGGCAGTTTTGGATGCAGAATAAACAGATGCCCCTGCCTCACTTACCACAAAGACTTTAATTTCACGATCAAATTTGATCTTACGGATAAATGCCTCTGTTTCACGGCTTGCCGTGCCATTTCCAATGGCAATGGCATCTATCTTATAGGAATTAACAAGGGTACCGATTTTTTTCATTGCCAATGCGGTTTCCTGAACCGGCGGATGCGGAAAGATGGTTTCATTGTGCAGCAGGTTGCCCTGGGCATCCAGGCATACCACCTTGCATCCGGTTCTGAAACCGGGATCAATTGCCAGAACTCTTTTCTGACCCAGCGGGGGAGCCATAAGCAATTGTTTCAGGTTATCAGCAAATACCCTGATTCCCTGTTCATCTGCTTTTTCCTTTGATGAAGCCCTGAATTCGGTTTCAATTGAGGGTGCGAGAAGTCTTTTATAGGAATCCTTAATGGCATGGGTCATATGTGTGGCACAATCACCCGAACTTCGGATGAATTTGTGGTTTAGTGCATCAAGGGTTTTTTCCGAATCGGGTTCAATACTCAACTTAAGGAACCCTTCATCTTCACCCCTGAGCATGGCCATGAGCCTGTGTGATGGACAACGGTTCAACGGTTCGGCAAAATCAAAATAATCCTTGTACTTAATGCCTTCCTCATCTTTGCCTTTAACCAGCCTGCTCGAAATAACGGCACCGTGCGCAAATGATTTTCGTACCAGGGTTCTGGCTTGCTGGTCTTCATTCACCCATTCGGCAATGATATCGCGTGCTCCCTGCAAGGCATCCGCTTCATTTTCCACCTGGTCGTTCAGGTATTGAGATGCCGTCTGACTGATATTTTCATCAGTCTGCTTAAAAATCATCCTGGCAAGGGGTTCAAGCCCCTTCTCCCTGGCAACAGACGCCCTTGTTTTCTTTTTCGGCTTGTAAGGCAGATAGATGTCCTCAAGTTCTGTCATGGTCATGGCTTCTGTGAGCTTCCTCCGGAGTTCATCAGTCAGCAATCCCTGTTCATCAATACTTTTCAGTATAGCTTCACGCCTTTTATCGAGATCCTCATACCGGGCAAACTGGTCTTTGATACTCCCAATCTGAACCTCGTCCAGGCTGCCGGTGGCTTCTTTTCGGTAACGGCTGATAAATGGTATGGTGGCATTTGCCTTCAGCAGCTTCAGCGTATTCTCAACCTGCCAGGGCACAAGATTCTGTTCCAGTGCAATAATGTGTATATACTTGTTCTCCATAATGAAAAATAGGCTTTCTCCAACAAAAATAGCCATTTGTTCTTAAATTAGTCAAATGAAAATATCCAAGCATAACGGATTCAGGATTTACAAAGGTGAAATGTTGCCTGTAACGCTGAAGCGCGTGTTACAGGAACAACTGAACATAATGCTTGTCATGTCTGATAATTTTAGTTTAAGTCCGGATTACGCAACACATGAAATACGAAAGACCACCAAACGGATCAGGGCTGTTTACAGGCTTTACCGGATTGCATTAGGCGAAGAAGCATACATCCGCGGAAGGCAATTATTTGGCTCATTGAGCAACCTGCTTGCCGACCACAGATTAAGTGCAGTGCACCTGGAAATTCTTAGGGAAATTGCCCGTGATGCGAAAAATCCTGCTGGTGAGAAGCAAATGAACAAAATAATCGCAGCACTGCATCAGGAACACCTGAAACTTACCAAACAACTTCTCAACAAGCAACAGGTGGCGCTACAAATCAGAAAAACAACAACCATTGAACTGGAAAAGCTTGACCATGAACCCATTATTGCATGCAGTTCCCGCGAAATAGTTGAAGGGCTAAGAGGCACTTACAACAGCGGTAAAAAGAGCCTCGGTCTGCTGATGCGACAACCCGGTACCGAAAACTTCCACAACCTCAGGAAAAAGGTGAAGCTGATCTGGAATCAGTTAATTCTGCTACGGCCCCTATGGCCTGCCATGCTTACTCCACTGATCCGCCAGATGGATTTGCTTGCAGAAAAACTGGGAACCGATCATGATCTTGCCGAAATGGAAAAACTGCTTCTTTCCGGCAGCATTGGAAATTACCATGAAGAGACCATGCAACAATTAACAGCTTGCATTGCCCACAAAAGGAAAAATTGCCAGAAAGCCATAGTAAATTCCGCATTAAAGCTTTACGCAGAAAAACCTGCAGCATTTGCCGGCAAAATGGCAACCTACTGCAGGTTGTATTGGGAACAGGAAGGGTGAGAGCAGTAAATTGATAAGTCATACCGATCTTGTTTGCCGGCAGGTCAATAGCCGTCATTGCGAGCGGAACGGAGTGGAGTGTGGCAATCTGGGCTAAGCAGATCACAAAAAAGCTTTTCTAATATGTTTTTGCACCAAATTAAGATTGCTTCGGTCGTGTCTCCCTCGCAATGACGCGTTTCAATCGTGTCTACCTACTGACAGGCTCATTGTGACCCAGACAGCATGACTGCAGGATTAATCGATTACAATAATCAGTCTTTATTCACCGAGCCGGCACTTGAAGTATTGATTTCCCTGATTCGGGGTTCTCCTTTATAGCTGATATTTCCGGCACTGCTGCAACGAAAGCTGGCCTCTTCGGTTACGAATACCCGGGCGCTTCCGGCACTTGAAACTGAGATGTTTCCTTCTTTGACTTCGAGGTCATAGGCATCAAGGTCTCCGGCACTGCTCAGGTCGGCGTCCAGTTTGTTGGCCTTGCCCTTAAGATTCACATCACCGGCACTTGAAATGGACAGTTTGATTTCATTGGCTTCAACCTCAAAGTCCAGGTCTCCGGCGCTGCTCATATCAATATCCAGGTTGTCAGTTTTAAACAGACTGAGGCCGGTGACATCTCCTGCGCTTGAAATATCAATTTTGTCAATGGTTTTGACGGTTATGTTTACTTTTTTGGTTTTGGCAAGCCGTATCACCTTATCAGTATATATGTGCAGTACCGAACCTTCCACTTCGGTCCGGATCCACTCCTGCAGATTTTCATCAGCCTCTACTTCTACACTTTGTATTTCTCCCTGGGTAAGAAACACATCAATGCCACTGCCAACTTTTACACCGGTAAAAACGGGAACGTCACGCTTTTGAGTAACAACTTTACCGTCGCCTCTGATTGAATCCTGCACGTTAACAACACAACCTGAAGAAAGCAACAGCATCAGGGCAATTACAAGTAATGATCGAATGGTTTTCATGATAATGGTTTTTCAGTTATATACGTTTGAATTTTCATTGTGCTGCATGATGCTGTTGCATGTGATCAATAAAGCAGGGAGTTTTTAAACAAGGATCTTCTTCACGGGCAACTCAAAATGAAATGTTGAGCCTTTTTTCACTTCACTCTCAACCCATATCCTGCCGCCCAAAAGCCGGATCAATTCCTTGCAAATCGCAAGGCCCAACCCAACTCCTCCGAATTGCCGGGTATTTGACTCATCACCCTGGCGAAAGGTATCAAAAACAAGTTCCAGTTTGTCTTTTTCAATACCAATACCTGTATCCTGAATATAAAAATGCCAGGAATCAGGAGATTCCTTCATGCATCCGAAAACAATCCTGCCATTATACGTGAATTTAAATGCATTGTTGAGCAGGTTTTTCATGACATGGATCAGTTTTTCCTTGTCGGTTTGGATAAGATCTTTGCTGACCGGAACTTTTGATAAATCAAGGTCAAAAGCAATGTATTTCTTTATTTTTTGTTCCTCCTGTTTTTGATAGTATTCATAAAGCTCACGTAATAAAACGGATACAGAAAACTCACTCACGGTAATCATTGATTTTCCTGAGGTCAACTGTGAAATTTCAAGCATTTCCTTTAGAATATCCAGTAATTGATTGCTGCTGATCATGATAATATCCATGAAAGTCATTAACTGCTCATCATGATTATAGTTTTTCATGATCATTTGGGCGAAGCCCATAATGGCGTTGAGTGGCGTTCTGAATTCATGGGATATATTTGAAAGAAAAGCTGATTTGATCTGACCATATTCTTCAGCTTTCTTCATGGCCACAATAAGTTTTTCTTCAGCTGTTTTTCTTTCTGTTAAGTCATAGGTAATCCCGACAACTTTATACAAATTGCCGTTCTCATCGAATGCAGGTACAAAAAAGTAGGCCACATAACGGGGAAGATTGGTGTAAGGGATAATACACTCGGTCATTTGAGATTCTTTTGATTCAAATGCCATTTTCAATGCAGACAGGTAATGTTGTGTGATTTCTTCAGGAAAAATATCTTCTTCTCTTTTTCCAACCGCCTGATCAAGAGTTAAATCTGCCAGTATCAGTCCGTACTCGTTGATATATTCTATTTTTCCATTGGCATCGTAAACAGTAAAAGTAGAAGGAAGGTTGTTTACGGCGGTACGAAGTAACAATTCCCTGCGGGCCACTTCCTGACTGGCAATCCTGGCCTCTCCTTTGGCTTCGGCTCTAATCAGTGCGCCCTTAACTGCATGGGGAAGCCTTTTAATATGTTCCTTTATTACGTAATCATCTGCTCCGGCCTTCATACATTCTATAGCTGTTTCCTCATCGGTGGAACCGGTTAATATAATAAAGGGAATTTCCGGACACATGTTCTGTTTGATAATCAAGGCATCTTTTCCGTTAAACCGGGGCATGAAATGGTTAGATATGATGATATGCGGCTTGAATTGTTCAATTGAATCAATGAAATCCTTTGAATTGTTTACACACTTACTAGCAAAATCGAAACCTGCCTTTCGAATTTCAGATATGGCAAGGTCATATTCAGTAATCACGTCTTCAACAAATAGAATATTGATTTTATGTGACATCTCTATTACGGAATCTGGTTAAAAGACATCCTGATAACTTCATTCCCAGCTTACATCCATCTCCGGAACAACACTTTTGTCAATTTTAATTAAAGATAGCAATATAAGTTGAATTTACGCGACTTCAGGTTAGTTAATAACTCATGAATATCAAATTACTGCAACCCGGTTAAAAACAGGTGATCAATTTTTGCTATCTTTAATTCGTAAATACAAATATCTAAACCTGCTGACATGCATAAAAAAACAAAACTAATTACCCTGGCAATTCTGGCGTTGGTTATTTTGGCTGCTGCCATACTTTGGGCTTCCCGTAAACCGGTTTCAGCTAAATTAGTAACAAAAGGGCTGACCTTTCTGGATCAGGAAAAATATGAAGAAGCGCTGAAAAACTTCAGCAAGGCCTACAAATGGTATGGCAAATCGGCACAAGCCCTGCTGGGGATGGCCCGTTCAGAATATCATCTTTCGCAATTTGAACAGGCACTGGAACACGTTGGTTCTGCCTTGGGATTAGACAGTGCTTCAACTGATGCCTGGTATTACCAGGGCTTGATTCATATAAAAAATGAAAAGAAAGAAGATGCACTTGCTGATTTCACTCGCGTAATCTCACTGGATTCACTCTATGCCCGGGCTTACTACCAAAGAGGTATTGTCAGGGCAGGCATGCTTGATTACATGGGTTCGGTTGCTGATTATAAAAAAGCCATGGCCCTTGACAAGGAAAATATTGAAGCCTATTTGAAAAGTATCGAGGCCAAATCGGCTTTGGAAGACTTCAAAGGTGCCATTGCCGATTATGACCAACTTTTAACCATTGATTTGAACAATGAAGAGGCCTATGTCAACCGCGGCCAGCTTAAAATGAACATCAGCGATCTGGCCGGGGCTCTTTCGGATTTCAACAGTGCGTTAAAAATAAATCCGGCAAATATGGATGCCATTTTTTACCGCGGCAGCACCTATGCAAGGAAAGGAGATTATCTACTGGCAATTGCCGATTTCAAGATTTCGATTGACAAAAAACACAAGGTTGGAAAGGCTTTATATAACTGCGCACTGGCAAATTTAAACCTGCAAAAATTTGAGGATGCCCGGCGCAATCTCAAAGAACTGGTGAAAATTGAACCCGAGAATGCCGATGCCTACATGAATTTGGGTGTTATCAGCTCCATCACCAATGATTTTAAGGGCTCCATACCCTATTTCGACAAGGCCATCACCCTCAAACCCGGCAATGCCAATGCCTATATGAACAGAGCTGTGTCAAAAGGAAATCTGCTCCAATATGCCGAATCGATTCCCGATTATAACAAGGCCATCGAGCTGGGTGCAAAGAGTCCGGAAGTATATTACGGACGGGCAGTATCTGAAATAAACCTGAATCAGATGGAACCGGCATGCGCAGATTTACGCAAAGCCAAAGAGCTGGGTTATCAACCGGCAGATATATTGATAACCCGTCACTGCAAGGATAAGTAATTCGTATTACCATTGATGAAATGACTAAAGAAATTATACAAGCATGAATAAAAGGTTGGTTCAAAATTTATTGTGGCTGTTCATTATCCTGAATGCGGGTAGTTCATCCATACAGGCCGCTGATACATTAAAAATAGTCCAGATCAGCCGGCATTGGGTGGACAGCGCAAACAAGTCAATCAAAAAAATGGTAATCGAACAGCAATTTTTCACCAAAGACGATACGCTTTTCCGCAAAATATACTATAGCGAAACTACCGGTCAGATAAGCGGTTATATGCGCTGTTTTTACAGGAACGGCAGGTTGTTTACCGAGGAAACCTTCAGTTCAAAAGACAGCCTCATGTATATTATGAAGCATGAATACAACGCGGCAGGTGACCTGATCGTTCTAACCAAACTGGTTCCCGGACAAGGCAATCTTGTTGAAAAGGAAAAGACAGTGAAAACCTATGATGCAGGCCACAGATTGCTCACGGAGAAAAAAACATGCGATAAAAAGACGGGCATCATCACTACCTTTACTTATAATGCTGCCGGTCAATTGGTCAGCGAATCCAAGAAATATAAAAAAGCAGCTAACTCACCTCTGAAAACGGAAAGCAGAACCTCTTCCTATACTCCGGATAATCAGCTTTCACAAGTCATTTATGCTGCAAGAGAAAAAACAGGCGGATTGTTGCAGTATACCGAAGAATACGATTATAATGATCAGGGTAAGCTGGCAGGCATCAGTTACAACGGAAAAGACAAACCGCCCATGGCCAAAAAGGTTTATAAATATTATGCCAACGGAAAGCTAAGGGTAATTGAAGATCATGATGCAGCAGGAAAAATCACCTACCTATTGCATTACGAGTATAAAGAACACTTTATGAACCGGGGCACCGAGGTGAGCCATTATGAAAATATTTGAAACCCGCGAAATACGTGAAATTGATCAGTATACCATTAGTCATGAACCTGTTTCGTCTGTTGACCTGATGGAAAGAGCAGCTCATGGCTGCGCTTTGTGGATTGCCAAAAACCTGCCCGATGATCAGCATCTGGTTGTGTTTACCGGTCCGGGTAACAACGGAGGCGATGGATGGGCCATCGCACGGCTGCTGTCTGACTTGTCTGGTTATTCAATCAGGCTTTTTCATTTGAATACGGGCTCCGGCATTTCACCTGACTCGCAGATCAACCGGCAGCGACTGATCGATCGGGCCAGAGTTCCTGTTGTAGAACTTGCAAACGAAGATGATTTCCCGGATCTTTCTCCCGGTGAAGTGGTCATTGATGCACTTTTTGGTTCGGGATTATCCAGGCCGCTGACCGGAGTGGCGGCTTCGCTGATTAAGCACATCAACACATCCGGGTGCAAAATCATTTCGGTTGACATCCCCAGCGGGCTCATGGGAGAAGATAACACCGGAAATGATCCGGAGTGCATTGTTAAGGCCACCAATACCCTTACTTTTGAGTTTCCGAAGAAGTCTTTCTTTTACTCAGATAATGAACAGTTTACGGGAAAATGGCAAATAATCCCAATTGGTCTGCATCCAAGTATCATTGAAGAGAAAAAGACTGATTGCTACTATATCACAAAAGCAGATATTATTGGAAAGCTTCGGAAAAGAACAACCTTTTCACACAAAGGAACCTATGGTCATGCATTGCTGTTATCTGGTCAATATGGTATGATGGGTGCGGCAATACTGGCCGCCCGATCTTGTTTGCGAACCGGTGCAGGCCTGCTTACAACACATGTGCCAAAAATGGGTTATCAGGTAATGCAATCGGCTGTTCCCGAGTCGATTTTCAGTATTGATCCATCGGAGGAACGGATAGGCAACTGCCCGGATCTTGACAAATATACTGCTGTTGGTGCCGGCCCGGGGATAGGCACCGCCCCGGAAACGGCCTCCGCCATTGAAGAACTCCTCAGAAAATCAGGGAAGCCATTGGTTCTTGATGCTGACGCACTGAACATTATGGCGCAAAAACCCGTTTTGTTGGATGTTGTTCCTAAAAATACCGTTCTGACACCACATCCGGGAGAATTTGACCGCTTTGCCGGAAAATCAGCCAATGCCTTTTTGAGGAATAAGACTCAGATCGAATTTTCAAAGAAATACAAGGTCATTGTCATATTAAAAGGTGCTTACACATCCGTTACCTTGCCTGATGGCACTTGCTTTTTCAACAGTACCGGCAATGCGGGTATGGCCACTGCCGGCTGTGGTGACGTACTAACAGGGATGATTTTATCGTTATTAGCCCAGGGATATCCTCCGGATGAAGCAGCTTTAATCGGGGTGTATCTTCACGGGCTTGCAGGTGATCTGTCTGCCAAAGAACATGGACAGCAAGCCCTCATTGCTTCAGATGTTGTCAATCAAATTGGAAATGCTTATAAAATTGTTGAGAATCATGATCTTACACCTTAAAGAAAACATCAAATATGTGTTTTGCATGTTGCTCACAGCGGCATGCGCTTCTTCGGGCAACATTGCAGTATATAATGTTAACGATGCCGGTACACCACAACCAGGCTCGTATATTTACTCGTTGCCACTCACGGTGATTGATATTTCAGTAACTGCGGAAGAAATCAGCATCATACCGGGACCCTATGCAAAATTTGCAGAAAAATATCTGGGGATTCAGCAAGCCACGCAAAAACCTGAAAAACGGTGGAGCATAATAAATGTCTCTCTGAAAAATCACACCGAGGCTGATCCCGACTTCATCTATTCGCTGCAGGGTATTGGAAATACCAATGCCTGGCCCGACCTGACCCGGTTGCTGGAAAACAGGCTGATACTCACACCTGCTTCATTTTCTGCTGATCTGGTTAACCTGTATTCTTATCCGTCCCATACCGGTGATATTCTTTACACCGACCTTTCTGTAAAAAGAAATTTCGAAGCTGAAAAGGATGTTGAGGTGAGTTTGGTGATGCCGGATACAATTTACATGTCAAAGCCTTCATCCCGAAATGCCCTTAGGGAGAAAACGATTGAACAGAAGGCAGAAGAAGCTGCGAACTTCATTATCAAACTGAAAAAGAGACGGTTTAAACTGGTAGCCGGGCAATATGATTACATGCCCGAAGGTGAGGCCATGAATGCAGCGTTGAATGAGTTAGCCCGTATAGAAGATGAGTATTTGTCTCTTTTCATTGGAAAAAGAATCAGAACAGAAATTCATCAACATTTTCGTTTTATTCCATCCGCGGCTAAGGAAACTGAAAGAGCTGTCATTTGCAGGTTTTCTTCAGAATCAGGATTCCTGGATTCAAGAGAAGCAAATGGTTTGCCTGTGCTTCTTGAAATGAATGCTTCTCAAAAGGTTAAAGGATTGAACCGGTACAAGATTCCTCTAAAACCTCCCCAGAACGTAATTTATTATAGAATTGCAGATCAGGTTGAATTGAAACTTACCGCCGGTGAGCAAGTCTGGGCAGATGCGGTTATTCCCGTATTTCAATGGGGTGCCATGGTTCCTGTGTATCTTCAGAAATAAAGAATGATGCTAAGTTCCTGGCTATTGTAAACTGTTTAGTGGTTGAAAAGTCACGAAGGTTAATGCAGAAATTATTACTATTTAGGTACAGTAAGCCTGAATAATTGTTAATTTAACAGGTGTAGGTTGGGCACTTGAGACGAATTTGAAAATCCAGGAAAAAATGAGGATTATAAATAGGGTGGCAATTAGGCAGAAAAGAAGCTGCAAGTTGCAATGTGTATGACCCTCTTTTAATAACCTTAAATAAAGATATCATCATTACATAAATAATTCAGATATGAAAAAATCTTTCTTATTGGTATTGTCTTTTAATTTAATGCTTAACCTCAGTGCACAAATGAGAAAAGGAAACTTTATCTTTTCAATTGACGGGAATTACATAAAAACCAGTTCCGAAACCGGGGTAATCTCGAATCTTCATGTTAGTGAGGGTAAGTTTTTAGATTTAGGCTTCTCAATAGGATATAAAGTATCAAACAGCTTTGTTGCTGGAATTGGTATTGATTATGACTGGAGTAAAGAAAAAAGAAAGAACCAGTTTAGCATTAACAGATTCCACCAAATGGAACAACTTAATACAAAAACAAATACTTTTCTGCCGCATGCATATTTGGAATACCAATATAAGATCATTAATAAGTTATTTTTATGTACCAAATTAAGAATAGGTTATGGTAAGATCAATACGGATATTCATAGGTACTTAGTGGGATTTGCGGCATTTCAATCGGATACTCAAATACAGGACGTTAATGATTACGACACTTACTCAGGTGAATTCATTGAAGAAAATGATGTTAATGCTTTCAATGTCTGTTTATGTCCGAAATTTACGTATTGTATATTCCCTAAACTTGGTTTTTCATTGGGTTTGGGAGGCATTGAATATGTTAAAATTAACTGGGAAAAAGACTATTCCAGTTGGGTGGTTAATTTTCACCCGAATAACTGGCGGTTTGGTGTTGAGGTAATATTATGAATCACCCTCAGGATGTGGTGAATAAAACTAAATGAACATTATTGAACAATATTGAAAAATGCAAATTACAGTTAAAAATAAGGATAAAATTACCGTAATCCCACTGATAAGGGATTCAATATCAACAACGCAGTATTACAAAATTAAAGTAAGATAAATATAAAGAGGTTACTTGATTTTTTAAAAATAAAACTGTTTAACTTAAGAGCATTTTAATACAGGTACCAACTATCGGATTACTGAATCGGGGAAACGTAAGCCGACTGAAATTCCTCCCACTTTGTGGTCTTGTAGGCATCATTGCCAATGAACTTAACGATCACATCAAAGGGTTTTGCCTCAACGTATCCCTGCAAAGGTTGAATCATGTTGGTCTTCTCGTCGAGAAAAACTACAGAAGGATAACCCAGCTGACCATTTAACAACTGGTAAGCCAATTGATGATATCCTTTGGTACCGCTGGCAACATATTTATACACCTTGCCGTTCAGTGAAATGTCAGCTTTCTGTTCCGCATTGAATTTTACCGGATAGAAGTTTTTATTCAGGTATTCGGCAATGATCTCATTGCTGAATGTTTTCTTGTCCATCACCTTGCACCAGCCGCACCAGTCGGTATATACATCGATCATAATTTTCCGCGGCTCCTTTTTGGTAAGTTCAAAAGCCTCTTCAATGGTGTACCATTTCACGGTGGTCTGAGAAAAAACCGGAATTGCAAAAGCAACAACGATCAACAGTATGGAGATTCTTTTCATAAAATTCAAATTCAATTTTTAGCTACAATAATAACGCCAAAATTAAGAATTTGTTCCGGTTTTTAAACTGATAATACCAGCGATACGTTAACATATCAGAAGATATTGTATATTATTGATATTATATACAATATAGTTTACGCTATTTATTCAATCTAAAGGACTATACCCTTTACTACGGAACGCCTACCAGACAGGCAGGCGCTCCGCGATACAACGACAATGGAATATAGGTTCTGCTTCAATAACCCCGGGTTTCAACCCGGGGATTACAAGATAGCGAAGTATAATTCCGCTGCAAGCAAAGCCATGCTAATGGCAATGCCCTGCTTGCAGCGGGTGATATGGGGTATTGCAAATGAGTACCACCGGCTAAAGCCGGCGGCTATTGAAAAAGAAATTTATGCAGAATATATGCCCTTTATTGCGAAGCGGTCC
This sequence comes from uncultured Bacteroidales bacterium, assembly GCA_964560225.1. Lineage (GTDB taxonomy): Bacteria > Bacteroidota > Bacteroidia > Bacteroidales > UBA10428 > UBA5072. The sequence goes on along the minus strand of CAZLLD010000003.1, from coordinate 75,703 downwards.
TCACCCATATTTCGCGATAAATACCAAAATTCATGATAAAAATCTTGGCGGAAATGGCAGAATAGGGTTAATTTTAAGTTTTTGGAAAATATAAAAACTAAAGATATGAACACAAAGCTTGAAACACTTGCACCTTCAGGAATATGGAATAATTTCAAAAACCTTACCCAAATACCGCGACCATCAAAAAAAGAATCCCGTGTTGTTGAATTTATTAAATCGTTTGGTGAAAAACTGGGACTTGAAACAATTGTAGATGCTGTGGGAAATATTGTCATTCGCAAGCCTGCGACACCCGGCATGGAAAACCGGAAAGGTGTGGTATTTCAATCACATGTGGATATGGTTCCCCAAAAGAACAGCGATAAAAAGCATGATTTTGAGAAAGATCCCATCGAAGCCTATATTGACGACGAGTGGGTTAAAGCAAACGGCACTACGTTGGGCGCCGACAATGGCATTGGAGTGGCAGCCATGATGGCGGTGCTGGAATCAAAGGATTTGCAGCACGGTCCGGTTGAATGTCTTTTCACCATTGATGAAGAAACAGGTATGACAGGCGCCTTTGCGCTCAAACCGGGCATGCTGAAAGGTGATATCCTCATGAACCTCGATTCGGAACATGAAGGTGAACTTTTCATCGGATGTGCCGGGGGTATGGACGGGAATATTGAATTTGATTACGTGGCAGATAAAGTACCTGAAGGATATGTACCTTTTCTGGTTAAAGCAACCGGATTGAAAGGCGGTCACTCGGGTCTCGATATTCATATGGGGAGAGGAAATTCAAACCTGGTGCTGATCCGGTTGCTCAGAAAGGCGGAAGAAAAAACCGGCTTGCGGCTGTGCGAATTTGAAGGAGGCAATATGCGCAATGCCATACCCCGTGAGGCCCATGCCACTGTGCTCATACCCGAATCAGGCAAAAAGGAATTCAACACTGTGGTTGAAGATTACCGCAAAATCATCAGTAAGGAACTGGCAGCTACTGAGCCCGATCTCGTCATCGAAGTTTCTGCAACTGACAAACCGGCCAGGGTAATGGAAATCGGGTTGCAGAAACGGTTGATTGCCGCTATATATAGCTGTCCCAATGGAGTGATCCGCATGACCGATGGTATTGAGGGTCTTGTTGAAACTTCGACCAACCTGTCAATTGTCAAAACAAATGCCGGCAAAATCAATATCAGCTGTTTGTTGCGCAGTTCTGTAGACAGTGCCAAGGAGAACCTGGCGGAAATGATGAAAGCCTTATTTGAACTGGCCGGCGGACGCGCAACCTTCAGTGGATCATACCCGGGCTGGAAACCCAATATGAATTCCTCCATCATGAAAACAATGGATGCTTTATATCAGAAAAAGTACGGTAAAAAAATGGAGATTAAGGCTGTTCATGCGGGCCTTGAATGTGGCATTATCGGGGGTGTTTATCCAAACCTGGATATGGTTTCATTTGGCCCTACCATCAAGCATCCGCATTCACCCGATGAAAAGGTTCATATTGCCAGCGTTCAGAAATTCTGGGACTTCCTGGTTGAAACCCTTAAAAATATTCCGGTGAAATAGGGATTTTCGTTTACTCCACACCACGCATATCCACAACCTCTACCTTCTTGTGTTTTGCAGGATCGAAGGTAAACTCGGCATCGGCGATTTCCTTGTCGAGAGTGAGGTTTTTTAGCGTAACCGTGTAATCCACACCATCCTTGCCTATGGAGCTGATCACCACAGGCAGGTTGGTTTGCTTGTTCACAAATATCTTGATTCTTGAATAAGGCTGATTCAGATTTTTGGGAAACAAATCAATTTCATGGCAAGCCTGTCCGTTTTTTACCGCTTCACGAAGGTAGCGGTATTTGAAGTCATTCTTGTATGAAGTGAAAAAAGAGGTGGGATTTCCCATGAAGTCGCCGGGCTGAATCTCAGGTTCGGTAATGGTGACTTCGTTACCGGCGATATTGTATGTCCACATGGTAATTCCGTTAAAAAACACCGTATTGCCTTCACTGGTTAACCTGTATTTCTTCTGTTTCATCACAAGACTGCCTGCCGAGGTGTTTCTGGAATTTTCCTTCCGGTCTGAAACAACCAGTTCAAAATCGCTTTGCATGGATTTCATGGAAGTGAACCTATGGGCAACGCGTTCGAGAACCTGTCCGGCTGCAGGATCCTGGATAACCTGATCGTTTTGCGACCAGGAATGTTGCGTCAGTAATACAGCAAGAATGAAAACAAACAGATATTTCATAATCAGATTGAATTATGCAGAACATTAGTTATGCAATTACTTATCCATTTTATTCAAAAACTGTTCCAAACTGTATTCATCAGGATAAAGAACCTGGCGGGGCTTACTGCCGTCTGGCGGCCCAACGATGCCTGCAGCTTCCAGCTGATCCATGATACGGCCTGCACGGTTGTAGCCAATCGAGAATTTGCGCTGAATCAGCGAAGTAGAACCCTGTTGATGGATTACCACGAGCCTGGCTGCATCATTAAACAAACCATCCCGCTTAGATAAATCAATCTCTCCGATTTCAGCATTGGAACTTTCATCGACATATTCAGGCAGGTACATAGCCGTGGGAAATCCGCGCTGACCCGAAATGAATTTGGTAATGGCTTCGGTTTCGGGTACATCAATAAACGCGCACTGAATACGGATCATGTCACTGCCCGGGGCAAAAAGCATGTCTCCCCTTCCGACGAGCTGGTTTGCACCTGGAGAATCCAGAATTGTACGTGAATCGATCATGGATGTCACCCTGAAGGCAATACGTGCCGGGAAGTTGGCCTTGATGACGCCGGTGATGATGTTGGTGGTCGGACGCTGCGTGGCTATTACCAGATGAATGCCGATGGCCCTTGCCAGCTGGGCCAGGCGGGCCAGGGGCGTTTCTACTTCCTTGCCGGCAGTCATGATCAGGTCGGCAAACTCATCAACAATTACCACAATGTAGGGCAGGTAACGGTGTCCCTTTTCCGGGTTCAATTTGCGCTTGATGAATTTGTGATTGTATTCCTTAATATTTCTTACTCCTGCTTTTTCCAGCAGCTGGTAACGCTGGTCCATTTCAATGGTTAATGAATTCAGGGTATAGATAACCTTTTTGGTATCGGTGATGATCACCTCTTCGGCATCCGGTATCTTGGCCAGGTAATGTTTTTCAAGACTGGTATAGGCAGTGAGTTCAACACGCTTGGGGTCGATCAGCACGAACTTGAGCTGTGAAGGATGCTTCTTGTATAACAGCGAGCTGATGATGCAGTTCAGTCCCACTGATTTTCCCTGACCCGTGGCACCAGCCAGCAAAAGATGCGGCATTTTTGCCAGATCGAATACATAGGTTTCATTGGAGATGGTCTTACCCATGGCAATGGGCAACTCAAACGAACTTTCCTGGAATTTTCTTGAACTCAGCACAGAGCGCATGGAAACAATCTCCGGGTTCTGATTGGGCACTTCAATACCGATGGTTCCCTTTCCCGGCATGGGTGCAATGATACGTATTCCGAGAGCAGCCAGGCTCAGGGCAATATCATCTTCGAGACTCTTGATTTTGGATATCCGGACACCGGGTGCCGGCACAATCTCATACAAGGTAACGGTAGGCCCGATGGTGGCTTTTATCTTATCTATCTGGATTTTATAATTAGAAAGCGTTTCTACAATCTTATTCTTATTACTGATCAGTTCCTCATTGGTAACTGTAGAATTTACTGCATCGTGTTTCTCAAGAAGCTCCACCGATGGCATTTGATAATGAGATAAGTCGAGTGTGGGATCATAGTCTTCGAGCAATTCATACTTATCCCGGGGATCATCGGGTATGTCAGCAGGCACTTCGGTTTCCAGCTCAAGTTCCACGTCACTCTCAATAACAGGTGCAACCACCTCAGGCTTTGAGAACATTTCACGCTCATGGCGGTTGAATTCGGTTTCAAACACCAGGTCATTGTCATCGGGTGCCGCTTCTTCTTTCCTGTTTTCTGCCAGCCTTGCATTATCCGGAGTGGTTTTGGCTGAAAACCGGGATGGCAGGCCGACCGACATATTAAGCAGTTTTGCCAGCCAGCCGAGTGTACCGGGATGCGAAAATACCATCCAGATCAGCGTGGATGCAATCAGAATCAGTGCTGTTCCGAAAGCACCCGCAAATGATTTGAGCCATTGACTGAGATACAAGCCATGTTTTCCACCCAGTCCGCTCCCAAGGATTCCCTGCAGGTTACCTGATATAAAACCAAGCCAAACAGAGAGTAAGATCACACCCACGGTAACCGCCCTGAAAATAAACCAGAGTCTTTTCACCTTTACCTTCATCAGCGTTAAACCAAATAATAGGAAGATGAAGGGCACTGCAAAAGATGCCACACCAAACCACCGGTTAATAAACAGGTTGGAAAAATAAGCCCCAACCTTGCCAGACCAGTTATCTACCCGGTATTCGGGTTCCGAAAACACTCTTGACCAGGAAAAACTCTGATCGGTTTTCCAGGTAAACAGGTAGGATACAAATGAAATGAATAGTAATACGGCAAAACTTGAAACTATAACCCCAAGCGTAACCTTCATCCGTTCGTCGGTAAAGAAGGAAGACCTCGTTTTGCTGCTTTTGCCCGTTCCGGAATTATTCTTTTTAGCCATCGTAGGAAATTCATGCAAATTGGTGCTAAAATAAGGAAGTAGATATTACAAACTCACAGGAAGAACAAAATGTTATTCACAATAATAAATTGTTGCAATCACGCAGGCCTGCCAACCTTATTTATAATCATCCTAAATTACCTCAAAATGATATTTATCGGGTGTAACGTAAAACGAACCTTGTTATTTTTACCTCTTATAAAGGAAACTTGTTCATGGAAGCATCCGTATGCATTGAGCAGGAAGGCATTGTTGAAGAAATAAATGACCACAGGATCAGGGTAAAGCTTCGCCGAGATTCGGCATGTGGTCAATGCAGCGCACATACACTCTGTAATTTGTCAGATATTTCTGAACGGATCATTGAAAGCACAGATGATACGCTGAATCTGAAAACAGGAGATGTTGTCGGAGTGGCCATTTCCCGAAACATGGGAAATAAAGCTGTCTTTCTTGGCTATCTCGTTCCTTTTTTGTTGTTGCTTTCCGTGCTGATCGCACTGAACTCACTGGGTTATTCTGAACTGTTTTCCGGCCTGGTTTCTGTTGCTGTTCTGATTCCCTATTACCTGCTAATATACTTATTACGTGAGAGACTGAAGAATTCATTCCATTTTTCTGTCCGAAAAAAAGAAATACAATGAGCATTACCATCTTATATACTGTTCTTACGCTCAGCCTGTTGGGAGCAGTGGCCGCTGCAGTGTTGTACGTTGTTGCGCAGCGTTTTAAAGTCTTTGAGGATCCGCGGATCGATCTTGTTGAAGCTGAATTGCCTGCAGCCAATTGTGGTGGATGCGGTTATGCCGGTTGCCGCAACCTGGCTGAAACGCTCGTCAAATCAGATTCTTTTGAGGGTTTGTTTTGCCCGGTGGGCGGTAATGATACCATGGCAAGGATTGCCGCAGTACTTGGCCGTGAAGCCGTTGCCAAAGAAGCCCGGGTTGCCGTTTTACGCTGTAATGGCACCTGTGAGTTCAGGCCACGAACCAATGTATATGATGGAACGAAATCGTGTACTATAGCATCGGCCCTTTACAGTGGAGAAACAGGATGCACATACGGGTGTCATGGTTTCGGAGACTGTGTAGCTGCCTGCACCTTTGATGCACTTCATATGGATGAAAAGACCGGGCTGCCTGTTGTGGATGAGGAGAAGTGTACTGCCTGCGGTGCGTGCGTGAAAGCCTGTCCAAGGAATCTTTTCGAACTCAGAAAGCGCTGGAAAGGGAATAAAAAGATCTATGTGGCCTGCAGCAATGAAGACAAAGGAGGGGTTGCCCGAAAGAATTGTTCCGTTGCCTGCATCGGCTGCAGCAAGTGCTTCAAGGTATGTCCGCATGAAGCCATTGTCATGAAAAATAACCTGGCTTTTATTGATTCCGACAAATGCAAGCTTTGCCGCAAATGCGTGGCAGAATGTCCTACGGGTTCCATCATTGAAATCGGTTTTCCGCCCAGAAAAGAAAAAACAGCTGAAGAAAAATCTTCTGTAAGTAACTGAATTGCAAAAAAGTAGCATACCGTGTTAAAAACATTTCCTAATGGAGGTGTACATCCTCCTGAAAACAAACTCTCGGCTCACATGCCCATCAGGCAAATTCCCCTGCCTCCAGGCGTGACCATTCTTTTGTCGCAGCACATGGGCGCGCCTGCAAAGCCTGTTGTTGAAAAAGGAGACCTTGTAAAAGCCGGCCAGCTCATTGCCAGGGGCGAAGGATTTCTATCGGGTAACGTGCATGCTTCGGTATCCGGAAAAGTAAGCCGGATTGACGAAATTCAAGACGCCAGCGGTTACAAACGGCAGGCTGTTTTTATTGAAACGGCAGGTGACGAATGGTTCGAAGACATAAAAACTAACGACACACTTGAAAAAGATCTTTCTCTTGACGGGCCGGAGATTATTAAGCGCATTACCGAAGCAGGGATTGTTGGCTTAGGCGGTGCCACATTTCCGTCTCATGTAAAATTAAACGTTCCCAGGGGAAAGAAGGCAGAATTTCTTTTAGTCAACGGGGTTGAATGTGAACCTTACCTGACCTCGGATCATGCACTGATGCTGGAGAAGGGTGAAGAAATCATGGTGGGCGTTCAGCTGCTCAAGAAAGCACTCAATGTGAACGTGGCACACATTGGTATTGAGAACAACAAGCCCGATGCTGTTAAACTGTTAAGCGAGCTTTCCGCAAAACAGGATGGTATCAAAGTACATGCGCTTAAAGTGAAGTATCCTCAGGGAGGTGAAAAACAGCTGATCAAGGCAATTACAGGCCGCGAAGTACCTTCGGGTGGATTACCTGTTGATGTAGGCGTGGTTGTATTCAACATAGGTACTGTTTATGCAGTTTACGAAGCAGTTCAAAAAAATAAACCGCTGGTTGAACGCATTGTCACTATTACCGGTAAAGACGTCAAACAACCTTCTAATTTCAGGGTGAGAATCGGAACACCCATATCAGTGCTCATTGAAGCTGCCGGAGGTTTGCCTGAAAATACAGGAAAGATCATCATGGGCGGGCCCATGATGGGCAAGGCATTAGGTAATTCCGAAATACCTGTAGTAAAGGGTACCTCGGGAATTCTGATTCTCAGCGACACGGAATCTGCCAGATCAGCCATTCAGCCATGTATCCGCTGTGCCAAATGTGTTTCTGTTTGTCCCATGTGCCTCGAGCCCTATCTGTTGATGCCGCTGGCACAGCAAAACAAGTTCGACATGCTGGAAATAGCTCATGTGATGGATTGCATTGAATGCGGATCGTGCAGTTATACCTGTCCGGCAAGCCGCCCATTGCTCGACTATATCAGGCAGGGAAAATCAAGTGTTGGAAAAATAATCAGATCAAGAAAAAAATAATGAGCAAGCTATTAACCGTATCACCATCACCGCATATTAGCAGCAACCAGTCAGTGGAAAAGCTGATGTTTGGTGTGGTGATTTCACTGGCGCCCGCGTTCCTGGCATCACTGTATTTTTTTGGCATCGGCGCACTGATTACCACGGCAATTTCAATTTCCTCGTGTATGCTTACCGAGATGATCATACAGAAATACCTGCTTCAAACCGAAGTCAGGATTCGCGACGGTTCGGCCATTGTTACAGGTCTGCTGCTTGCTTTTAATCTTCCTTCCAACCTGCCCTGGTGGATGGTCGTGCTGGGATCTGTCTTCGCCATCGGAGTTGGTAAAATGACGTATGGCGGACTGGGGAACAACCCGTTCAACCCGGCTCTGGTTGGCCGCGTGTTTCTGCTGATCTCTTTTCCGGTGCAAATGACCACCTGGCCGCTTCCTATAGCATCCAGGATGCACTATATTGATGCAGCAACGGGTGCCACTCCGTTGGGCCTGTTTAAGGAAGCCGTCAGAAACGGGGAAGCCGTTTCCGATGTGATGGCCCAACTTCCAAGTCACATGCAGTTGTTCCTGGGACAAATGGGCGGATCTCTCGGTGAAATTTCTGCCATCGCCCTGATCATGGGTTTCCTGTGGATGCTTTACAAGAAGATCATCACCTGGCACATACCCGTTGTTATGGTAGGCACCATCTCTATTTTCACCGGCTTGCTCTGGATGATCGACCCCACAAAAAACGCAAATCCCCTGTTTCATATTCTCACAGGCGGCGTATTATTGGGCGCCATTTATATGGCCACCGACCTGGTTACTTCACCCATGACCAAAACCGGTATGGTCGTATATGCAGCAGGTATCGGAATTATCACCGTGGTAATCCGGGTTTTCGGCTCTTACCCCGAAGGTGTTTCCTTTGCCATATTGATCATGAATGCTTTTGTGCCTTTGATTAACAGGTATATCAAGCCAAAACTCTTCGGAAAGGAGGTGAAACATGGCTAAGAAAATCGAATCTACCTTGCCTAACATGATCCTTTCACTGGTGATCATTTCCATGGTGATGTCAGCAGCTCTTGCATTTGTTTACCTGAAAACCAGGGGCCCGATAGAAAATGCCGCCCTGCAAAAGGAAGCAGAAGCTATAAAGCAGGTTTTACCTGAATTTGACAGCGATCCTGCTTTAGGCAAGATTGAAAAGGATGGAGTGGTCATATACAATATGTATAAGCAGGATGAACCGGTGGGTTATGCCGTGAAATCTTCCACGGAAAAGGGATTTGGAGGCCACATTGAAATAATGGCGGGCTTTCTGCCTGATGGATCCATATACAAGGTTGCCGTGCTACAACATAAGGAAACGCCCGGTCTCGGAACAAAAATGTCAGAACCCAAATTCAGCGGCCAGTTTCCGGGTAAAAACCCCGGTGATTTTATGCTTAAAGTTAAAAAAGACGGCGGCCAGGTGGATGCCATTACGGCAGCTACCATCAGCTCCAGGGCCTATTGCGATGCAGTGCAACGGGCTTACGATACAATGAAACAACTTAACGATTCTATTGCCGGAAAATAGATTATTTAATGAAAGGAAAACCAATGGGTAATTTGAAATTCTTAACCAACGGATTGATTAGGGAAAATCCTTCATTTGTGCTTGTTTTGGGCACGTGCCCTGCGCTTGCCGTTACCACCTCAGGCATCAACGGACTGGGAATGGGTGCAGCAACCACCTTTGTACTGCTCTGTTCAAATACCATCATTTCACTGCTGAAGAATCTGATCCCTGATAAGGTTCGGATTGCTGCATTTATTGTAGTGATTGCAACTTTTGTAACCATTGTGGACCTGGTTATGAAAGCCTACACACCCGACTTATACAAAGCACTGGGTATATTCATCCCGTTGATCGTGGTAAACTGCATAATTCTGGGACGCGCCGAGGCTTTTGCACAAAAGAACAGCGTCTGGCCGGCTTTGCTGGACGGACTCGGTATGGGGCTGGGATTTACCCTGGCACTCACCATCATGGGGTCAATTCGTGAAATTCTTGGGAATGGTTCCATCTTCAACATCAGATTGCTGAACGAAAATGCTTCCACCATCCTGCTCTTTGTTTTGCCTCCGGGTGCATTTGTAACATATGGTCTTCTGATTGCCATTATGAACAAGATCAAAATAAAGTTAAACCTGTAATTGTTTGCCCCATGGAATATATACTGATCATCATATCAGCTGTACTTGTTAATAATGTAGTACTGGTGCAGTTTCTGGGGATATGTCCCTTTCTTGGTGTTTCCGGGAAAATTGATACTTCAATTGGCATGGGCGCTGCGGTAATTTTTGTTATGTCGCTTGCCAACCTGGTAACCTACCTGATACAAACATTTGTACTTATACCCCTGCACATCGAATTCATGCAAACCATTACCTTTATCTTTGTAATCGCCTTTCTGGTTCAGGTAGTGGAAATCATACTCAAGAAAGTTGCCCCTTCCCTTTACCAGGCACTCGGAATATACCTTCCTTTAATCACCACCAATTGCGCTGTACTGGGAACTGCCATCCTGGCTATGCAGAAAGATCTGAACCTGGTTATGAGCGTGGTATATGCTGCAAGCATTGCGGTTGGTTTCACCCTGGCACTGATTCTGATGGCCGGTATCAGAGAACAGCTTGCGCTGACCGAAACGCCCAAAGGCATGAAGGGTTTTCCCCTTTCACTCGTGACTGCTGGTTTGCTGTCACTGGCCTTTATGGGTTTTGCGGGAATTGTAAAGTAGCAGCAGGCTGGCCGTTGCTCATGTTTTGATTTTGATCGAAATTCCCTTATTTTTGGCACATAAAATAAGGTCATGCTGCATAAAATTCTGAAAGATAACCGCTTGTTTCTGATTCCCTATTTCATTATCCTGCTGTCGCTGATCCCTTTCTTTTTTTTATACACCAAAGGTGAAATGCACCTTCAGATCAACCAGTACCATTCATCTTTCTTTGATTGGTTCTTCAGGCATGCGACTTTTCTGGGTGATGGGCTTTTTGTTATCATTCCGGCGGTCATCCTGCTGTTTTTCTCGCTCCGGCATTTCGTTTTTCTGGCTAGCGCTTACCTGGGAAGCGGATTGATTACCCAAATACTGAAAAGAGTTTTCTTTGAAGATATGGCCCGACCCAGCAGATACTTGTCCGAAGCCCGGCTGCACCTTGTTGACGGTGTTGACATGCTCAGCGGAAGAAGCTTTCCCTCAGGTCATTCAACCAGCGCATTCGCACTGTTTCTATGCCTTGCCCTGATTTCAAAAAATAAGACCTTAAAGATAGTCTGCTTCGTATTGGCTTGCCTGACGGCCTTTTCACGGGTTTATCTTTCGCAGCACTTTATTATGGACATTTACGCGGGATCACTCATTGGTACGCTGTCTGCAATTGGATTTTATTACCTGTTCTATAAACATGACCGGGAATGGCATGCCTGGTCAGTAAACAAGTTAATCAGGAAAGATGAATACAGTGCATGAGGGTAAACTCCGGAACTACCAGGCATTGATTGCCATATTGGCAGCCTTGTTCTTCATACCGTTCCTGGGCAGGGTTCACCTGTTCGACTGGGATGAGATCAACTTTGCCGAATCGGCACGTGAAATGATCCAAAGCAGTGATTATCTCACGGTGAGAATCAACTTCCTCCCTTTTTGGGAAAAACCGCCGTTGTTCATCTGGATGCAGGTTCTTTCCATGAAGATCTTTGGCATCAACGAATTTGCGGCCCGTTTACCGAATGCCGTCTGTGGTATTGTTACGCTGGTTGTGCTGTTCACCATAGGCAGCAAGATGTTTAACCTCCGTTTCGGACTGATCTGGACACTTCTTTATGCAGGCTCCATTCTTCCTTTCATTTATTTTAAATCGGGGATCATTGATCCCTGGTTCAACCTTTTTATTTTTCTGGGAGTTTACCAGTTGTTTCGGTATTTCAACGAAAATACAGGCAGGATAGGCCATGCTGCTTTTGCGGGGTTGTTTACCGGACTGGCTATTCTGACAAAGGGCCCCGTGGCCCTGTTGATTGTTGCCCTGACCACCTTTATTTACCTGCTGATCAAAAAGTTCAGGGTTTCGGTCAGGATAGCCGATGTGTTTGCATTTGCCGTTTTACTCGCATTCACCGGCGGATTCTGGTTCATTCTTCAGATATTGAACGGAAATTTCAGCATTATTGCCGATTTTATCATTTACCAGATCAGGTTGTTCAAAACTCAGGATGCAGGGCATGGCGGATTCCTCCTGTACCATTTCGTAATCCTGTTCTTTGGTGTTTTTCCTGCATCGGTCTATGCGCTTCCCGCTCTTTTCAAAATCCCCAAAGAGGATGAGAAAAATGCGGGCTTCATGAAATGGATGCTGATCCTGTTTTGGGTTGTGCTCATTTTGTTCACCATTGTCCGGACCAAGATCGTTCACTACTCCTCACTCTGTTATTTTCCGCTTACCTTCGCTGCAACCTGGGCGTTCTGCAATACGGAAATCTCCGGGCGATGGAAAAAGATTCTATTGGCGCTAATTATGAGTATTGGCATCCTGCTGTCGCTTGTATTTATGGGATTAACCGCCATTGATCACTTTAAGGACCGGATTATCAGCCTTGGCTGGATCGGTGATCCCTTTGCAGTTGCATGCCTGGATGCTGATGCCGGATGGAAAGGTTATGAATTCGTTGCCGGGCTGATTCTTCTTGCCGGGCTGATGGCATTTTTCAAGCAGTGGAGACGCAACAGGCCGGAACAGGCTTTGATGATCCTGACTGCTACTGTGCCCATGTTTTTGTTTCTTTCGATGATGCTTATTGTGCCACGTATCGAAGCCTATTCGCAAAGGGCAGCCGTTGAGTTTTTCAAATCGGTAAGCCGTGAAGACGCATACCTCGAAACAATAGGCTACAAAAGCTATGCGCACCTGTTCTACGGCAACATCAGGAACCATACTCATGAAAAAGCACGGGATGAGCAATGGCTGTTAACAGGAGATACCGATAAACGAGCTTATTTTTCAATAAAGATTACCCGAAAGGAAAAATTCATGCAGGACTATCCCCACATTGAATATATGTACGAGAAGAACGGATTTGCATTCTTCAGGCGGGATCCTGTGATAAATACCGATCTGGGCCAATAACGTGTAACGGATTATTCACTTTCTATGATTAACAACAAAACAATAACTGTGGTATTGCCGGCTTATAATGCCGAGAAAACGCTGGAACAAACCTATAAAGAAATTCCTTTTGACATTGTGGACCATGTGATTCTGGTTGATGACCGCAGTCGCGACAACACGGTTCAGCTCGCCAAAGATCTGGGAATTAAGCATGTCATCCTGCATGAGGAAAACAAGGGATATGGAGGGAACCAGAAAACCTGTTATGACCAGGCCCTTGAACTGAATTCGGATATTGTGGTGATGTTGCACCCCGATTACCAGTATTCACCGCGTCTGATCCATTCCATGTGTTATCTGATCGCCAACGGCGTTTATGAAGTAGTGCTGGGTTCGAGAATTTTGGGTAAAGGTGCTTTAAAGGGCGGTATGCCATTATATAAATATGTAGCCAACCGCTTTCTCACTTTGTCACAGAACATACTGATGAATCAGAAATTGTCGGAATACCACACCGGGTACAGGGCATTTTCGGCCAGAGTGCTCAGGCATGTGAACTATCGTATCAATTCGGATGATTTCGTTTTTGATAACCAGATGCTGGCCCAGATATTTTACGCCGGATATGAAATAGCAGAGGTTACCTGTCCCACCCGGTACTTTGATGATGCCTCATCCATTAACGTAAGACGAAGCATCAAATACGGGCTTGGTGTATTGGGCGTATCCATATCTTATATGCTTCAGAAAACAGGCTTGTTTAAATTCAGGATCTTTTCGAACTAACTGATCGAGCTCCAGTCGACCTGTGATTTGGACAGTCTGGCCAGTTGTTTTCGCAAAACCTGGTTTTCCGGTTTTTCCAGCCTCATATCCTGCTCCAGCAGTTCACCGGCAACATCACGTGCATATTGCAAAAGCTGGCCGTCCTGACCCAGATTGGCAATTTTGAGATCGAAAGGTATGCCGCTTTGCTGCGTTCCTTCTATATCGCCGGGTCCCCGCAACTTCAGGTCAGTTTCGGCAATCTCAAATCCATCATTGGTCTGCACCATGGTTTCAAGGCGCTTGCGCGCTTCCCTGCTCAGTTTATAGGAGCTCATCAGAATGCAATAGCTCTGGTCGGCACCACGTCCTACCCGGCCCCGCAATTGGTGCAGCTGCGAAAGGCCAAAACGTTCGGCATTTTCAATAACCATTACACTGGCGTTGGGAACATCCACACCCACCTCAATAACAGTGGTAGCCATCATGATCTGGACCTTACCCTGAATAAAAAGCCGCATTCCCTGCTCCTTATCCTCGGGTTTCATCTGGCCGTGTACGCAAACCACAGTGTATTGCGGAGGCGGAAAAGCTCTCACAATCGCCTCGTAACCTTCTTCCAGCGCCACGTAATCGAGTTTCTCGGATTCTTTAATGAGCGGGTAAACAATGTAAATCTGCCGGCCCATCTCGATCTGTTTTCGCAAAAACCCGAACAGCACCAGGCGCTTTGATTCGTAATAATGAATGGTTTGAACCGGCTTGCGACCCGGGGGTAACTCATCGATCACAGAAACATCAAGATCTCCGTAAAGTGTCATGGCCAGCGTACGCGGTATCGGTGTTGCTGTCATGACCAGTACATGAGGATACCGGTCGGTTTTTTTCCACAGCTGTGCGCGTTGGGCCACTCCAAACCGGTGTTGCTCATCAATGATAACCAGGCCCAGGTTGTTAAACTGCACCGTGTCTTCGAGCAAGGCATGGGTTCCGACAAGAATGTGCAATTCACCCGACCGGAGTTGCTCATGCAACAGCTCCCTTTCGCTTTTTTTGGTGGATCCTGTCAATAAAAGAACTCCCACATCCATTTTTTCAAGAAACCTCGAAATGGTATTGAAATGCTGGTTTGCCAATATCTCTGTGGGAGCCATCAGGCAGGCCTGGTATCCATTATCGAGTGCAATCAGCATGGCCATTAAAGCAACCAGGGTTTTCCCGCTTCCCACGTCGCCCTGCAGCAGCCGGTTCATCTGTTTGCCCGATCCCAGATCTTTTCTGATCTCTTTAATTACACGTTTCTGGGCTTCCGTCAGCTCAAACCTGAGGTTGTTCCGGTAAAAGGTATTCAGAAAGTCCCCCACTTTTGAAAAGACCAGTCCCCGGTTAACGGTCTGCTGCCTGAATTTCTGGCTGAGAATATTCAGCTGGATGTAGAAGAGCTCCTCAAACTTCAAACGATAAGTCGATCTTTTGAGCTTCTCGTTGCTTTCGGGATAATGCATATTGCGTATGGCTCCATCAAGGTCGAGCAGCTTCAGCTTTTCTACCAGACCGGCCGGAAGCGTTTCCTCCAGATGTTCTATCTGGATAAGAATCTGTCCGATCATTTTATGTATGGCTTTTGATGACAAAAAGCTGCTTTTTAACTTTTCAGTAGTGCTGTATTGGGGTTGCAAAGGGGTATACAAAGGTGTTTCTTCTTTGCCCGGAATTTCAATTTCGGGATGGGCTATGGAGAGTTTGTGATTGTATACAGCAGGCCGGCCAAATACAATATATTCGGTATTCACCTGGTAGTTCCGCGTAACCCATTGAACACCCTGAAACCATACAAGTTCAATTGTTCCGCTACCATCCGTGAACAATGCCACCAGCCTTTGTTTATATCGCTGACCTTCAACCCTGAAGGTTGTAATTCTTCCTTTGATTTGAATAAAAGTCTGCGTGGTATCAATTTCCCTGATCGGATATATTCTGGAACGGTCAATGTATTTATACGGAAAAAAATACAGCAGATCACCGCACGTCCGGATGCCCAGTTCCTTCTCGAGCAGTTCGGCTTTTTTAGGCCCAACACCTTTCAGATACTTTATTTCCTGGTCAGCAAGCCGCGTCATGATTAACGAGAGTTTCGTAAATATCGGAAAAGTTTGTTCATAATGACAAAAAAATTTGCACACCGGTCGAATTGTTCCGATCTTTCATCCCTATGTTTCTTTTCAGATACCTTGTAAAATACATCCTGCAACAGATTTCAGGCACAGAAAAGCCCGAAGAAGAAAGTTTTTATGCCGGTTTTCACTACCACGTATTAAAAAATGGCACACAGCCTCCCGGGTGGATTGAGGCAGCACGAATCAATCTTTACAACAATAAAAACCTCTTAAGAGTAAACAGTTTCGGTGCAGGTTCCAGGCAGGGAAGAAAAAGCCAGACAGTTGGTGCAATGGCCAGAACTGTATCTATTCCCTTTCGTCATGGGGCGCTACTCTACCGGATGGCGAAACATTACAAGCCTGCAAAAATTATTGAACTCGGGACTGCCATGGGAATCAGCACGCTGTATCTGGCAGCCGGTAATCCGGAGGCAGCTATTGTTACAGTGGAAGGGAATCCGCAACTGGCCTCACTGGCCATGGAAAATTTCAGGATTCACAATTCCGAAAAAATTCGCCTGGTAAATAAGCCCTTTGATGAAGTGATTGACCAGCTGGCTGAGGAAGCAGGCGCAGGCACGCTGATATATATTGACGGCAACCATACTTACGAAGCCACGCTGAGGTATTACCGGGCATTCACGGCAGATGCAAGCACCAACATGATCCTGGTATTTGATGACATCAATTGGTCAGAAGGCATGATGGATGCCTGGAATCACATCCGTAACAGCATCCGCCAGGGTGTCATCATCGACCTGTTTCATTTGGGCATTGTTTTTTATGGAACCGGAATGGAGAAAAAGGAATATAGGGTGAGATACTGAAAAAGTCGTGCGGTCCTGCAGTCCTGCAGTCTGAATAGCATGTCATTGCCCGTCACACGGTGCCTGCTTGCCAGGCAAGCAGGCCAGTTGAAGTACGACTAATACAATGCGCTTCAAGTCATACTTCGACAAGCTCAGCATGACAACGCCGGTCCCACTGAGCCTGCCTGGCCGGCAGGCAGGCTTGTCGAAGTGCGACTAACAATATGTGTATTCATTATATCTGTTAATCATCAAATAATGATTGGCAACCCGTAATAATTACTATTTTTATCTCAAGATTTATAGGATATGGCCAACGTTATTCACTTCGATTCGATAGTTAAGAATTACTTCCTTGGTTCTGAGGTAGTTCACGCATTAAGATCGGTATCGCTTGACATCCGAAAGAACGAATATGTAGCCATCATGGGACCTTCCGGATCCGGAAAATCCACCCTGATGAACATCATTGGATGCCTGGACACGCCTACTTCAGGTACTTATGTGCTTAATGGAAGAGATGCCAGCAAAATGGGAGACAACCAGCTGGCTGAGATAAGAAACAAGGAAATCGGTTTCGTTTTCCAGACCTTTAACCTGCTTCCCCGCTATTCTTCACTTGAAAATGTAATGTTGCCGTTGGTATATGCAGGGATTCCCAAAATTGAACGTCTGGAAAGAGCTAAGGCAGCAATGGTAAGTGTTGGCTTGGGCGACCGGATAGAGCACAAGCCGAATGAGCTTTCAGGCGGACAAAGGCAACGTGTGGCTGTTGCCAGGGCCATGGTGAATAATCCGGCCATCATTTTGGCAGACGAACCTACCGGAAATCTGGATTCGAAGACCTCAGTGGATATTATGGCACTTTTCAGGGATATTCACAGCAAGGGAAACACCATTATTTTGGTAACGCATGAAGAAAGCATTGCCAGGCATGCCCACAGGATCATCAGGCTGCTTGACGGACAGATTGAGTCTGACGTAGTGAATGAAAGCCCGATAGTTGAAGGATGATGAAGTTTCCTAATGTTACTTAAACTCCTGCTTTGTAAAAAGGCATCTTCACCACTTTGGCGGTAATCATTTTATCCCTGATTGCGACTTTGATTTCAGTACCCGGAGCTGCATACGCGCTCTGAACATAAGCCATTCCGATACCGGTTTTGAGTGAAGGCGACATGGTGCCTGATGTAACCTCGCCTATTTCGTTTCCTTGCGTATTAAAGAGCTTATAATGCTGCCTGGGAATCCCCCTTTCGGTCATTTCAAAACCAACCAGCCTCCTGGTGGTACCCTTGTTTTTCTGTTCCAGCAGCAAATCCCGGTCAATAAAATTCCTGTCCGGGCTAAATTTTGTAATCCAGCCTAATCCGGCTTCAATTGGTGAGGTTTCATCGTTGATGTCGTTGCCGTATAAACAGTAACCCATCTCGAGCCTGAGCGTATCGCGCGCAGCCAAACCAACAGGTTTCAGATCATAGTCCCGGCCTGCTTCCATAATGCCATCCCATAGCCGTAATGGCTCCGGATCGTCAATGTATAATTCAAATCCGCCGGAACCGGTGTAACCTGTGGCAGCAATAATCACGTTTTTGATCCCGGCAACCTCACCGGTAATAAAAGTGAAATATTTCAGATTATCCAGGTCATGAGAGGTAAGCTTTTTGAGAATGTTAATGGCATTTGGCCCCTGTAAAGCCAATTGGGATATTCGTGGAGAAGCATTTTCCAGAATTGCCCCGAATTGGTTTTGTGAGTTGAGCCAGTTCCAGTCTTTCTGAATGTTGGAAGCATTCACCACGAGCATGTATTTCTCTTCATCGAACTGGTGAACGATCAAATCGTCAATAATTCCGCCCTTCCCATTCGGGAAACAAGTATATTGAGCTTTACCGACAGTGAGCACTCCCGGATCGTTGGAACAAACATAGTCAAGCAACTTCCGGGCATTGGGCCCCTTAACCCATATTTCTCCCATATGGGAGACATCGAAGAGTCCGGCTGATTCTCTTACTGACAGATGCTCAACGTTGATACCAGAGTATTCAAGCGGCATTTCATAGCCTGCAAATTCAACTAAACGAGCTCCAAGCTGATGATGTCTTGCATTAAAAACGGTTTTGTTCATATTTCAGGCGACTTTTTTCTCAAAAGTAATACAAAAACCTATAAATATTCCATGACTTTTACCAGAGTACGGATAAAGCTATACGGATGAAATAAAAAATGGATTATCTTTAAAAAATAATTCTTAATTTTCAACCCTTATTTGAAAATGTCGTTTTATGAAAGTTGATCTGTCATACCTTAGGGAAATGTCCGGAGGGAATAAAGAGCTGGTGCTTGAGATGATTTCCATCTTTAAAACCCAGGTTGATGAATTCGGGCGTGATATGGATCAGCTTCTGGCCGACAAAAAGCATGACTTGCTTGGCAAGCTCGCACATAAGGCCAAATCTTCCGTATCCATTATGGGCTTAAATGATCTTGCCGTTCAGTTAAAGGAACTTGAAAATTCTGCCTGCGCCGGGAAAAACATGGGTTCCTACAAGGGGATTGTTGATTTGTTCAAGCAGGAAACACATGAGGCAGTAAAAGAGCTGGATTTGGTAACTCAAAACATTGAACTTTATTTCTAAATACAACAGATATGCTAAAGGTTGAGAAAATTAACAATATAACCGTTGTTCGTTTTGATAACATTGACAGGTTGAACGCATTGATTTCGGAACCTGTTAAAGAAGACCTGAAAAGTTTCTTCAATACGCCCGGGACAAGATTAATTCTCAATCTTGAAGGAATCAGGTATATTGACAGTTCAGGATTCGGTGTTTTTCTTTCAATTCTTAAGGCAGCAACCAACAACAAGGGTTCTTTCAGAATGTGCTGCTTCAGTCCGGAAGTTATTGAATTGTTCAAACTCCTGCAACTGCACAATGTATTTACCTTGTATAGTACACTTGACGAATGTCTGGAGAGTTTCTAGCCCTGTGTTCATAATGATTTCTATTTATTCCTGAAAAAAATACCCTGGCTGTCTTTATCAATGACAACGGTTGCATCTCTTTTAACAGAACCTTCCAATATCTTTCTGGATAAATCATTCAGAATTCCTTTCTGAATGATCCGCTTAACAGGTCTTGCTCCGTATTGCGGATCAAACCCCAGGTCGGCTATAAAGTCAATTGCCTGATCTGTAATTTCAATCCGGATATCCTGATCTGCAAGCTTGTTAATGACCTGATTGAACTGCAACCGGACTATATCATGAATTTCTTTTTTTGTTAATGGAGTAAACATGATCAATTCGTCAATCCGGTTCAGAAATTCGGGCCTGATGGTTTTTTTTAACAGATCAAAGACTTCGTCCTTTGTTTTTTCAAGAATGCCCTGCCTGTTTTCTTCCTTTAGGTTTTCCAGGTTTTGCTGGATGATGTGTGATCCAATATTGGAGGTCATGACAATGATGGTGTTTTTAAAATTAACCACCCGGCCTTTATTATCAGTCAGACGTCCGTCATCCAAAACCTGCAGCAGTACATTGAAAACATCGGGGTGTGCCTTTTCAATCTCATCAAGAAGCAGTACGGAATATGGTTTTCGACGTACCGCCTCAGTCAGCTGACCACCTTCTTCATAGCCGATATAACCGGGAGGTGCGCCAACGAGCCGTGATACGGTATGTCTTTCCTGGTATTCCGACATATCAATGCGGGTCATCAGATTTTCATCGTTGAAGAGAAATTCCGCGAGGGATTTGGCAAGTTCGGTTTTACCAACACCGGTGGTACCCAGGAACAAAAATGATCCAATGGGTCGTTTCGGGTCCTGGAGGCCTGCCCGGCTCCTTCTCACAGCATCAGACACGGCACAGATGGCCTCATCCTGTCCAACAACACGTTTATGAAGCTCCAATTCAAGGTTCAGAAGTTTCTCACGTTCGCCCTGAAGCATCCGGGTAACCGGTATGCCAGTCCAACTCGAAACCACTTCAGCAATTTCCTCTGCATCAACTTCCTCGTTGATCATGGCTGAACTTCCCTGGAGATCAATCAGTTTTTCATTAAGATCATGTATGTTTTTTTCAGCTTCCTTAACTTTCCCATACCTGATTTCCGCCACTTTTCCGTAATCGCCCTGGCGTTCTGCCTGATCTGCTTCAACCTTAAGATTTTCAATCTGTTGCTTATTAAACTGAATATCGTCAATGATTTTCTTTTCAGCCTGCCATTTGGCCCTGTATTTGACCCTTTCTTCATCCAGTTCACTGATCTCGCGGCTCAGGTCGCTTACCTTCTCCTGGTCATTTTCACGCTTCAATGCCTCTCTTTCTATTTCAAGCTGTTTGATACGGCGTTCCAGGCTGTCAATTTCCCGGGGCACGGAATTCATTTCGAGCCGCAGTTTGGATGCAGCTTCGTCAATGAGGTCAATGGCCTTGTCAGGAAGGAATCTTTCCGTGATATAGCGGTGTGACAATTCAACAGCAGCAACAATAGCCTCATCTTTTATTCTTACTTTGTGGTGGTTCTCATATCGTTCGCGAAGTCCTCTCAGTATGGAAACGGTGCTGGGGATATCGGGTTCACTCACAGTAACAACCTGGAACCTGCGCTGCAGTGCTTTATCTTTCTCGAAAAACTTCTGGTATTCATCCAGGGTGGTAGCTCCGATGGCTCTCAAATCTCCTTTTGCAAGAGCAGGCTTCAGTATATTTGCGGCATCCATGGCCCCTTCGCTTTTACCGGCACCTACAAGCGTGTGAATCTCGTCGATAAACAGGATGATTTCGCCTTCCGCGGCGATCACTTCTTTTACAACAGCTTTTAAACGTTCTTCGAACTCACCCTTGTATTTTGCACCAGCTATCAGAGCTCCCATATCCAATGAAAAGATCTGTCGAGTTTTCAGGTTATCGGGCACGTCACCCGAAATAATCCGGTGGGCAATGCCCTCGGCAATGGCTGTTTTTCCAACACCGGGCTCTCCGATTAGAATAGGATTGTTTTTAGTGCGTCGTGACAGGATTTGCAATACCCTTCTTATTTCATCCTCACGGCCTATTACCGGGTCCGATTTGCCATTGCGTGCCTGTTCGTTCAGGTTAACTGCATATTTGTTGAGTGCATCATAGGTATCTTCAGCTGTCTGGCTGTTAACAGCAGATCCCTTTCTCAGATACTGAATGGCGGCAGTTAAGTCCTTTGAATTAACACCAAAATCCTTCAGCATTTTTGCCACCGCATCACTATGGCTAACCAAAGCAAGCAATATGTGTTCGACTGAAACGAACTGGTCCTGCATTTTTTTTGCCAGATCCAATGAGTTTTGCAGCACCCGTGAAGCGTCAGAAGAAAGGTATTGCTCACCACCTGTAACTTTTGCATAAGATTCAATGATTCGGTCAAGTACGCGTTCCAAATCATCTACTGCAACACCTGATTTGGCAAGCAGGTGTTGGGCAATGCTGTCACTTTCTCCGAGCAGGGCCTTGAACAGGTGACCTGTTTCAACTGCCTGGTTGCGTGAATCACGGGCTAACAGGAAAGCCTGTTGAATGGTTTCCTGAGATTTTATGGTAAAATTATCAAAGGTCATATATAATAATGGTTTTGCTTCATTACTGCAATTTTTAAACCATCCTCTTTGCCGGACTACCTTATGCCAAATTGACACTATATTCAGTATATAAGTGACATATTGGCTGCGCCACCTGCCGGGCAGGCTGACAAAAAAATATTGAATTTACTTGCTGAAACCAATAGGGATGATTTACGTAAAAAAATTATGCTGCTGACTAAGGATATGCAAAACCGACTATAAGCAATGAGCGAAAAGATTCTCAAAGCCTTGATGGAGTTATTTGCGATTATCGCCAGTCCCGAAGGTAACGATAAGGACAGGCGGTCAGTTGTGCTTTCCTTTCTCAGCCGTCAGCTCAACCAGGAATTGGTCAAGGATTACATCCGGATATTTGATGCCTATTACGAAAAACACCAGGCGTTAAATGTTGAAAGAGGAAACAAGAGAATTGGCGCCGATTCCGTGAAGGTATTGAGAATCTGTCATGAGATCAACAAAGAACTTGCTCAGAAGCAGAAGATCATTGTACTGGTTCAACTGTTTGAATTTGTCAAGTCAAACGACGGAGAGATCAGCGAACAGGAATTTGCATTTATCAGGGCAGTTGCCGATTCGTTCTATATTCCGAATGAGGAGTATAAACTGATCATGGAATTCACACTCAATTCGTTTGATAAGGTTCCGGAAGACAGAAATCTTCTTGTGGTAGACAACAAAAAGGACAGTGATTCCGATAAATACAAGCACCTGTATTCAGAATACCTGACCGGACAGATCTGGATCATCATCATTCCGTCTGCCGGCATGTATTTTCTAAGGTACATTGGGGTTAATGAATTGTACCTGAATGGCCAGATTATACAACAAGACAAAGTATTTGTGCTGAATACCGGAACATCCATCCGGAACCATCATGTAAAGCCGCTCTATTTCAGTGATGTAGTCAGCGTTTTCAAGGAAGACCTGGAATTGCAGCGTATTGTTTTTGAAGCAGAAGGGGTTAGTTACCGCTTCACGGGCGGAAATGCCGGTGTACATGACATCAACTTCTGCGAAGATTCGGGAAGATTGGTAGGAATTATGGGATCAAGCGGTGCCGGCAAATCAACGCTCCTGAACATTCTGAATGGCTCCATGGAGCCCATGGAAGGCCGCGTACTGATCAACGGCATTGATATCTATAAAGACAAGGTCAAGGCAAACGGGTTGATCGGGCATGTATCGCAGGATGACCTGCTCATTGAAGAACTGACCGTATATCAGAATCTGTATTACAACACCAAGCTGTGCTTTGATCACTATAACGAAGACCAGATTGTTCAGTCGGTAAACTGCATGCTGCAGAACCTCGGATTGCATGATATCAAGGACATTCAGGTTGGAACACCACTGAACAAGAAAATAAGCGGCGGACAAAGAAAGCGGTTGAACATTGCGCTTGAGTTGATACGTGAACCTGCCATTTTGTTTCTTGACGAGCCCACATCGGGTCTCTCTTCAAAAGACTCCGAAAACATAATGGACCTTTTGAAAGACCTGACGTTGAAGGGAAAGCTCGTGTTTGTAGTGATTCACCAACCCTCATCGGACATATTTAAAATGTTCGACAATCTGTTGATATTGGATACCGGCGGATACCTGATTTATAACGGAAACCCGGTCGACTCCATCATGTATTTCAAATCCAAGGTTCACCAGGCCAACTGGGCTGACAGCGAATGTCATGTTTGTGGTAATGTAAATCCCGAACAGATTTTCAATATTGTTGAGTCATTGGTTATTGATGAGTATGGCAAAGAAACAAGAACCCGGAAAATATCGCCCCACGAATGGTACAATGTGTACAAGAATTCGGGGATGCCGGTAAAGAAAAAACCGGTAATTGACAACCCGCTTCCGGCGGTTGCATTTAAAGTTCCTAATATTTTCAAGCAGCTGGGTGTTTTCATTACACGAGACCTGATTTCAAAGATCGTAAACACCCAGTATCTGATCATAACGCTATTGGAAGCTCCTGTTCTGGCCTTCATTCTGGCCTTCATCATCAAGTTCTTCAATGTGAGCGAAACCAATGAAAGCGGATATACCCTGCTGGAAAACAGCAATCTCCCGGTATACCTGTTCATGTCGGTTATTGTTGCCACATTCATGGGGCTGACGGTAAGTGCCGAAGAAATCATCAAGGACAGAAAGATACTGAAGCGTGAGGCATTCCTGAACCTCAGCTGGTCTGGATATCTCCTTTCCAAGCTTACTGTGATGATGGCAATATCTGCCATTCAAGCACTTACATTTGTACTGATCGGGAACAGCATTCTTGAAATCAAGGGGATGTTCCTGAAATACTGGCTTGTATTGTTCAGCGCATGGACTGCCTCAAACATTATGGGATTATTGATTTCAGACAGCTTCAAAACAGTGGTCACCATTTACATCCTGATCCCGTTTCTGGTAATTCCTCAAATTGTACTCAGCGGAGTAATTGTCAAATACGAAAAACTCAATCCGAAAATCAGCTCACCCAGCAAGATACCATTTTATGGGGAGATGATGACAGCTCGCTGGGGATATGAGGCGTTAGCTGTTGAACAATTCATGAATAACAAGTATAATGAACCTTTCTATTCTATCAACAAGGCAATGAGCATTGCCGAGTATAAGAAGAACTATTGGGTGAAGAACCTTGAGAACAAGATTGACTATGTGGAACGAGACATCAAGAGGCAGGGTGAACATGATAAATCTGCCGTTTACCTGAGGTTGCTCAGAAATGAACTCTCAAACGAGCTGCCCAACATCAGGAAAATTCCAATCCAGAATGTTAAGCAAATAGATTTCCCTTATATTGAGCAGTTGACACCCGATCAGGTAAATCAGCAGGTGATTGATTCAACCCGGAAATTTCTGAAAACCATCAATAAAATCTACATTAGAATTTACAATAATGCCAATGAGGCCAAGGATAATCTGATCAGGGAACAGGAAAAGACCCCGGCAGAAAAATTCAAATTCATAGAGCTAAAAAGAAGGTATTACAATGAGAAACTAGCCGAATTTGTTGAAAACAACACAGAACTAATAAGAATCATTGAATATAAAGGAAGGTTGATTCAGAAATCCGACCCCATCTATCTTGATCCGGCGCACCCTTTTATCAAAGCCCATTTTTATGCCCCGAGAAAAATGCTGTTTGGTCATTATTACGACACCTTCTGGGTTAATATAGCAGTAATTTGGGCTTATTCAATTCTGCTATATGTAATGCTTTATTTCAGGGTTCTGAAACGTTCTCTCGATTTCCTGGAACAATTGATTTCGCGCAACAAACAGGCATAAAAAAAGCCGCCATTTCGGGCGACTTTTTCCTTTTTTTATTAAAGAAGACAAATCTCCGATCAGTCTACAATTTCAATCATCTTAAAGGGGATTCGGATAATGGATTCATAATCTTCTCCGGCTTCCAGCATATCCTCATCATCTTCCTCATAATACCAATTGATGGAAATATCGTGTTTTGCTTTATGAATGGCCTCAAGTTTTTTGAAGACATCAAGTATGCACTTGGAAGAACTCGTATTGAAGTACTCCAGTTGGATATTGACGATGGTCTTTTTCAACGGGCTCTTCGCGTATTCCTCAAGCCAGTCCACCAAAGGTTTATAAAACTCAATGGAGTTTTCAGGAATTGATCTTCCCTTAATCTCAATTACACTTTCCTCCTGTATGAATTTGATTGAGGGAGTTTTTGGGGTGCTTTCAATGTTAATTGGTTCCATATGAATTTAATTTCGAAAAACCTTATTTACACACTAATAGTTAAATTGAAAAAGAAGTAATCGTCATTATATTGATAAAAGTCGTATTCCAGTTTCTTACCGGATTTTCTGGCTATATCAACCAAACCAAGACCTCCGCCACCTTTAGCTGAAAGCTTCTGATGATTCAGGATAAACTTATACATATCCTTTAACTCATCTTTAGTAAGCGTGTTGATTTTGTCGATTTTTTCCTTGAGTAATTTGATCCTTTTGGCATTAACAAAATTGCCTGTGGTAACTTTGTAGAATTCGCCATCTTTAACAATAAACAGGACTCCGAATTTAGGATCCAACTCCTCCTGAATACCCTCATGAGACATTTCAATATGATGAAAAAGGTTCTGAAGGCTTTCAACAAGGACATTGTAGATTTTTTTCCTCAATTTGCTGTCTGCATCTGCCTCTTCGAGTTTCTTTTCAACGGTCTCCAAAATATCGTTGATGAGTTCTGAAGTTATACTGCCCTTGTACGCCAGAATAACATCACCCTTGCTCAAATTGGAGTAGTATTCGTTTAAGTTAAAACTCATAAAAGGCTTGGTTGCTTATAAACCGTATATTGATCAATCAACAAATATATAAAAAAAAACACTTGAAAAAAGCGACGTTAAATAATAATAGCATGGCCAACCCCTTTCGCTCCGGGTTAATCCTCTTGAAAGATAGCTATTTTATAATAATTAACATAATTAAGAACGAATTTTATTGATCTATGTTACAGAAACACATGCTGAATTGTCTATCACAATACGCATTCTTTGACAGAATCATGAAAACAGGTTATCAACAAGTGGTTTTTGTTGTTTTTTTTGAACCTGCATATAAGGAATATCGGTTAAAGCGGCATTCGAGCTGACCGTTATATACAATAATCCTGGGTGAGGGTTTCAAACCAATATGTTTAACTGCTTCCGCATTTGAACTGATAATCCAGGCATCATAACCGGGATAATTATTTTTCAGCCTGTCTCCAATCTGCTGGTACAATCCGTTCAGGTTCTGTTGTTCAATTCTTTCCCCATACGGTGGGTTGATGATTACCAATCCCGGAGGGGGTGGTGGCAACAGATCATTGAAATGGCATGTGGTAAATCGGATCTTCTTGAGCACACCGGCATTTTGGGCGTGTCTTTGAGCCAGTCGCACGACATCTGCGCTTATGTCAGACGCATAAACACTTATTTTCTCGTCTGCTGCCGGTTTTCGATCTTTCGATATTTCATTGAACAGTTCGGGTTCATAATCCCTCCATCGTTGAAAGCCATATTCCATCCTGAGATCACCGGGCGGAATGTGCAACGACAACAGGGCAGCTTCAATTGCTATGGTTCCTGAGCCGCACATGAAATCAACCAGCGGCATGGCGCAATCCCAACCCGACAATTTAATCAGACCGGCAGCCAGAACCTCATTCATAGGAGCCGGACCTTGTTTTACCCTGTATCCCCTTCTGTGAAGTGACTCGCCACTGCTGTCACGTGATAAACTGACGGTATTGTTATTGATAAAAGCATTGATCCGCAACGTAGGATTATCCAAATTCACAGAGGGACGACTGCCAAATCTCTCACGAAACTGGTCAACCACTGCATCCTTTATTTTCTGTGCAATATATTGCGTATGCCGAAACAGGTTGGTGCTCAGCGACACCTCAACAGCCAGGGTGTCTTCTACTTTGAGAAACTTTGACCAGTTGATTGTTCTGACAAACTCATAAAGCTCCTGTTCATTGCTGATTTGACCTTCTTTGATGGGAATCAGAATCTTTAGGGCTGTTCTCAGGTTATAATTTGCACGGTACAAAAGTTTTTTATCGCCAGAAAAGCTGACAGCGCGATTCAATATTTGAATTCCGCCGGCACCCAGTTCCTGCAATTCATCAGCCAGAACCCGTTCAAGTCCATATAGCGTTTTGGCAATATACTCAGGCATAATTTCCTATTTTATTAATTCTTCCCGTCCGGTTTCTTTAAAAAATGCATTGATGGCTTTTACAGCATTAGTCAAGCGCTGCTCTTCATTACCGTTGATTATAACATAGCGGAATCCCAGCTTTTCCATTTCATCCTGGTACATGAAGAAAAGTTTCTCCCGCATTTCACCCCCATTCTCCCGTACCGGGTCTGGTGTCCAAGGAATATCCGGAGTGCAAAGCAGGAATAGATCAACCTGTTTCCGCTGCAATTCTTCCATAATCCATGGCGGAACCTGACGGTAAACAACCTCAAACCATATTTTAGTTACAATCAGGTAGGTATCTATAAAAAGCAGTCGTATTCCTCGATTCGCCCGATCACTTATCTGCTCACGCTGAACTATGGCAATATGTTCAACATCCTGATATGTGTATTGTCTGTTAAGTTGCGTAACATACTCCCTGGCATATTCAGTTATACCTTTGGTATGATAATATTGAGAAAGCTGATCAGTAAGTGTTGTTTTCCCGGTACATTCAGGTCCGGTTATCACCACACGGATCATTGAATTGTTGCTTTCTGCAGTTCGACTTTCCATTTCATATACCCAATTACAGCAAGTACCGTGTAAATTAAGAACAATCCGGCACTGGGATAAAGACCCTTATATATCATTACCGACATGGACAACAAATCGATGACGATCCAAAATATCCATTGCTCGATTATTTTCTGCGTCAGCATCCAGGTGGCGATCATGCCGCCTGAAGTCATCAGTGCATCAGCAAGTGCCATATCAGAGCCGGCATAGTGTTTTAAGATAAAATAAACAGGAATCGTCAGAACTAAAGTGACCGTTACGCAAATCCACAGGAGACCTGATGATGCCTTATGAATTTTCAGCATTGAATCTCTTTTCAATGTCTCTTCAGGCTTGCGGGCCCAATTGTACCACCCATAGAAGCCGATTACCACATAATACACATAAAGAACCGAATAGGCATAAATTCCTGATTTGAAAAAGACGAAAACATAAAGTCCGGATGAAATGATTCCAAAAAGCCAAAGCAGAATTCTCTCTTTAATTGTGAAGTAAACATATAACAATCCTGCTGCCACTGCCAGGTTTTCGACGTAATTCTGCTGTAACCAGGATAATGCTTTCAACAAATCACTCATGAGGCTTATTTGGTATTTAGCAGCATTGCCTCATATTTGTCCCAGTTTTTCAAAATGGTCATTGCTGTTTCGAATTTGGGATCTTTTTCATTGCTGATATAGTAAAATTCACTATTCGACCATAAATCTCTGGCAATATACGCTTTCAAAACCGTTTCAATCTGTTCTTTGGAAACCGAGAAATCCTTTTCAACAACCGGCACCCCTTTTTTATCTGCATATTCAATCAAAGAGCGCATTAACTCCTGATCAACCGGAAAATTATCTCTGAAATTTATGATATTTTCATACCTGGTCATGAGCATTTTACGGTTTTTATCGACATATTCCAGCACGAACTGATCCAGTATCCTCCGGCTGATGAGCCTCCTGTAGTAAGTGGAATAATAACTGGTATCAATGGACACAAAATAATCAGGCATGATACCGCCCCCGCCAAATACAGTCCTGGTGTTTTTTAGCGTGTAGTATTTTAGTGAATCAGGAAAATGTATGCTGTCTTTGTGAGACAACTCTCCATTACTATACCGGTTCAACAATTCCTTATCATAATCATCCCTGCTCATGTCATAAGGTTTCTGAATGAGTCGTCCTGTAGGAGTATAATATTTTGCTATGGTAAGCCGTATCATCGATTGATCGGGCAACAACAAGGGTTTTTGAACAAGACCCTTGCCATAGGATCGACGACCAACTATTATTCCCCGGTCCCAGTCCTGAATAGCCCCTGCAAGAATCTCACTGGCTGAAGCAGAACCTTCATCTATCAGGAATACAACATTCCCTTTTTCAAAGTTACCTTCCCTGGTTGCATAGTATTCTTTCTTGGGACTGTTTGTGCCTTGAGTATAGAGAATCAGTTTGTTATTATCAAGAAATTCATCAGCCAGCTTGATGGCAACTTCAAGATACCCGCCACCATTGCCGGTGAGATCAACAATCAGGTCTTTGACATGTTGTTTTTTGAATCTGGCTATAGTTTCCTTAAACTCATCGAGGGTGGTCATTGAAAAACGGTTAATTTTTACATAGCCGATATCATTGGTTACCATATAACTGGCATCAATGCTTTTGATCGGTATTTTATCCCTGATTATTTCAATATCAATCAGTTCTGGTATATCGCGCCGGAGTATAGAAACATTTACCCTTGAACCTTTCTTTCCCCTGAGCATGCCATACACCTTGTCAGAATCAATTCCGATGCCGGCTATGTTTGTTCCGTCAACCTTCACAATCCGATCGCCCCGTTTAATTCCAGCCTTATCCGAAGGTCCGTATTCAATTGGTGAGATAACATAAACTGTATCATTCAGCACATTGAATGACACACCAATACCTTCAAAGTTACCCTGAAGCGGCTCGTTTAATTTGGCCACTTCATCCTTGGTCAGATATGACGAATGGGGGTCCAGTTCTTTCAGCAATTCTGCGATAGCATGTTCAACCAGCAGTTCCTCATTGACTGAGTCCACGTAGTATTTATCAATCCATTCAAGTACCTTTCCGAATTTAAACGCCTGTTCATAAAGGGTTTGCGCATGAATACCCATTGCCATGCAGGCAAGGCAGGTAAACAAAAACAAAAATCTGAAGCAGCTTCTCATATCCATCCCGTTAATGCGTACAAAATTTCATTAGTAATCATACGATTATTCCCATTCAATTGTTGCAGGTGGCTTTGAACTAATATCATATACTACCCTGTTTACCCCTTTTACCTTGTTGATGATCTGGTTTGAAATATACCCCAGAAAATCATACGGGAGGTGTGACCAGTCAGCAGTCATACCATCGGTTGATGTGACTGCGCGCAATGCAACCACGTTTTCGTAAGTCCTTTCATCACCCATTACGCCCACCGATTGTATGGGCAACAGGATGGCTGCTGCCTGCCAAACAGAATCGTACAGGTTGTGATCCTTTAACCCCTGGATGAAAATATCGTCCACTTCCTGCAACAGTCTCACTTTCTCATCAGTTACATCACCCAGTATTCTAATGGCCAGGCCGGGCCCTGGAAAAGGGTGCCGGTTCAGAATTGCCGGATCAATGTCAAGGGCTTTGCCCACCCGCCTGACTTCATCCTTGAACAGGAGTTTGAGTGGTTCCACGACCTTAAGATGCATTTTTTCAGGAAGTCCGCCCACATTATGATGTGATTTGATTGTGGCTGAAGGTCCGTTAACTGATACCGATTCAATGACATCAGGGTAAATGGTTCCCTGAGCCAGCCATTTGACATCTTTTACCTTATGTGCTTCGGATTCAAATACCTGAATGAAATTACGGCCGATGCTTTTTCTTTTGGCTTCCGGATCGGTGATGTTCCTGAGGTCACCCAAAAAAAGTGCACCTGCATCAACACCATGAACATTAAGGCCCATATGCTGATATGAGGCGAGAACCTTCCGGTATTCATCCTTGCGAAGTAATCCGTTGTCTACAAAAATGCAGGTCAGGTTGCTTCCAATGGCCCGGTTGAGCAAAACCGCAGCAACCGAGGAATCAACGCCTCCCGACAGGCCCAGAACAACCTTGTCGTTCCCCAGAGTTTCCTTCAGATTATTAATGGTCTCATTAATAAATGATTCTGGTGTCCAATTCTGACTGCATCCGCAAATGTCAACCAAAAAATTCCTCAAAATATTCAGACCTTCTGTTGAATGGTATACTTCAGGATGAAACTGGATTCCGAAGGTATCTTCGCCCTTAACCTCAAAAGCCCCGACTGACACATCCTTAGTTGTTCCGGTAATGAAGTATCCCGCGGGTAACCTGACAATGGTATCTCCATGCGACATCCAAACCTGTGAACCATTCTTGATTCCGGAAAATAACCGGCTTTCTGTTCCTGAGATCTCAAAGGAAGCACGACCATATTCACGGCTGTTGGAAGGGGCTACCTCTCCGCCAAAGAAATGAGCGAGATATTGCGCTCCATAACAGATTCCGAGAACAGGAAATTTGCCTTTTATGCTGCTTATATCAGGAACGGGAGCTTGATCATCGCGTACGGATGAAGGACTGCCCGACAAAATTACCCCTTTCAAACCGGGAGATAATTCAATGGGTTTGTTGAAAGGCTGAATTTCGCAATAAACGTTGAGTTCTCTGACACGGCGTGCGATTAATTGTGTATACTGGGAACCGAAATCCAAAATAATCACTTTTTCTTCTGAAACTGACATGTTGTTGCGTAAATTAATCATCAAATATATGCTTTTTACTTTCCTGATTCAATACGTTCAGGATCTATGGAAAATTTGTCACCATCTGCTACCGCTTCGGTGTTGGGGAACACAGCTCTTGCCTCTTTCAGTAGCGGTGTGATGCTTTTGTATCGGGTTGAAAAATGCCCCATTAGTAATTTGCCAACGTTTGCCTGCTTTGCCAATTGGGCAGCCTGTTCAGAAGTAGAGTGACCGGTCAGCCTGGCCAGCTTTTTTTCCTTTGCTGAAAATGTGGCTTCAAAATAGAGCAGGTCTATATCTTTCAAAACTGTTTTCAACTTTGAGAAACACAATGTATCTGTGCAAAAAGCAAAAGATCGTGTCTTGAATGGAGGAAGTGTCAGCTCGGCATTCGGTATAACACGGCCGTCTTCCGTTACATGATCCATTCCGGTTTTAATATTCCGAATATCCTTAATGCCCAGCGCATACTGATCAATAGCGTCTTTGCGTATGTTAAGCAGTTTCTTCTTTTCTCTGAAAAGAAAGCCAACCACGGGGACACTGTGCCTTAGAGGAATAATCTCAACTGTCAGATGTTTATCGTTAAATATTTCCATCTGTTTCACAGCAGTGAAAGGATGGAATACGATATCAAATGATAGTTCCACACCGAAATGTTTTCTGTAATGCTCCAGTGTCGGTTCAAAATCGCGATGTGCATAAATATGCATGTCCGCTTTTCTGCCCATCAGATTGTAGGAAGATAAGAGGCCAAACAAACCAAAAACATGATCACCATGGAGGTGACTGATGAAAATATGGCCTATTTTCGACATATTGATTGAAAACCGCCTGAGCTGGATTTGCGTTCCTTCACCGCAATCCAGCAAAAAAAACCGCCCACGTACATTAAGTACCTGAGCGGTAGGAAATCTTGAAACTGTAGGAATAGCAGAACTGCTTCCCAACACGGTTAACTCAAAAGCCATCCGTTAATGTCATACTAATTAGCTGATTCAACAAAAAGCTTGGTCGCTTCATCAAGAGAATCGACGATATTCAGCACAGTATCCAGCTGTGAAATTGTAATTAACCTTTCAACAGCATCGTTTAATCCGGTAAGCACAAATGTGCCATTGGCGTTTTTGCATAACCTGTTGGCTACCAAAATCGCACTAAGCCCCGAAGAATCACAATACCGGCATTTACTCAAGTCAAGGACAATGTTTTTTTCACCGTTACCTGACACCAGTACAAGTTCCGATTTAAGAGTCGGCGCAATGTGTGTGTCAAGTTTCTCCTCTAATACCTGAATTAATGTATAATTCTGGAGCTTTTCGATTTTGAATTCCATGATGAAAATATTAAATTATTTTTCGTTTAGTCGTTTTCAGCCTGGTTTTCATCCTTCTCAACAGCCTTCTTTTCAGTTTTCTTTTTACGTGATTCTTTCTTTTCCATTTCTGTTTTTATGGCAGCCAGATCGGTGATGTCGCCAAGCGTGGTTTTTTCCATGCTGGTTTTCAGTTTCTTGGTTGCTTTATGAACAGCTTCAGAAGTCGATTTATGTTCCGAATCAGATGATGCTCTCTTAGCATCCTCATGAATTCTGCTGTGTGAAACAATAATTTTCTTCGACCCCTTGGAAAACTCAATCACCTTAAAAGGAAGCTTCTCATCCATTTTAGCTGCTGTGCCATCTTCTTTAATCAGGTGCTTCGGGGTAACAAATCCCTCAACGCCATAAGGCAATGCAACAACTGCTCCTTTATCCGTCATTTCAACAATGGTTCCTTCATGAACCGAATCCACAGTAAACAGGGTTTCAAATACATCCCATGGATTTTCTTCAAGTTGCTTATGACCTAAACTGAGCCTTCTGTTTTCTTTATCTATTTCAAGGACTACTACTTCGATATTCTCTCCAATGCTTGTGAATTCAGCAGGATGCTTGATTTTTCTGGTCCATGAAAGGTCAGAAATATGGATCAACCCATCCACGCCTTCTTCGATTTCAACAAAAACACCGAAGTTTGTAAAGTTACGAACTTTTGAGGTATGTCGGCTGCCCAGAGGATACTTTTCTTCAATATTTTCCCATGGATCGGTCTTAAGTTGCTTCATACCCAGCGACATCTTCCGCTCATCGCGGTCGAGTGTGAGAATAACAGCTTCAACTTCATCGCCCACTTTCAGGAATTCCTGTGCGCTGCGAAGGTGCTGCGACCATGACATTTCGGAAACATGGATCAATCCTTCTACGCCGGTTGCAATTTCAATAAAGGCGCCGTAGTCAGCCATAACAACCACTTTACCTTTAACCTGGTCTCCCACCTTCAGATTGGCGTCGAGTGAATCCCAGGGATGGGGTGTAAGTTGTTTAAGACCCAATGCGATGCGCTTTTTCTCATCATCAAAATCAAGAATAACCACCTGAAGCTTCTGGTCGAGCTGAACAATTTCTTCGGGATGGTTGATTCTTCCCCATGAAAGGTCGGTGATGTGAATCAATCCGTCAACACCACCCAGGTCAATAAATACACCGTAAGATGTGATGTTCTTTACAGTTCCTTCAAGGATCTGGCCTTTCTCAAGTTTGGCAATGATTTCCTTTTTCTGCTGTTCGAGTTCAGCTTCAATAAGTGCCTTATGCGATACAACAACGTTTTTGAATTCATGGTTGATTTTTACAACCTTGAATTCCATTGTTTTACCTACATAAATATCGTAATCCCTGATCGGTTTAACATCAATTTGCGAACCGGGAAGGAAGGCTTCTATGCCAAATACATCCACAATCATACCTCCCTTGGTACGGCACTTGATATAACCCTTGATGATTTCGTCTTTTTCCAAAGACTCATTGACTCTGTCCCATGATTTGAGGGCTCTTGCCTTCTTATGCGACAGAACCAGCTGTCCTTTTTTATCCTCCTGGCTTTCAATGTACACTTCTACCTTGTCGCCAATTTTCAGATCGGGATCATATCTGAATTCATTCAGACTTACAACACCTTCGGATTTGTATCCGATATTCACTACCACTTCACGCTTGTTCATGGAAATAACGGTACCGTCAACCACCTCATTTACCTTGATGGCACTGAGGGTATCATTGTACATTTTTTCCAGATCTGATTTTTTTAATTCTGACTGGTAATCGCCTTCTTCATACTTATCCCAGTCAAACTGCGGGTCTGATTCAATTAAAACCGAATTACCGGCATCCTTAACCTGCTCTTTAGCCTTTTCAACAGGCTGTTCAAGATTGTTTTCCAAATGATCAACCATTAATTAATAAATTATAAATTAGTAAATTAGACATTATGTTGTTAAAATCGAGCAGCAAAAGTATAATTTTCCCCCGTAAAAAACTAAAGATACAAAAAAAATTAAAAAAGTGTTGCCCAAATTTGTTATTGAAACTCAACTGTTTTGTTGACCGGCACCTTTGATGTATACAGCTGGCCGGCACGTTTCTGTTTATTTAACTGCGAAATTAGCTGAGCTCATCGCAGAAAATACTATTTTAGTGCCTGAAACCAATAAATAACTTATGAAGACATTGATTATAGGTACAGGATATGTCGGACTGGTCACGGGTGCATGTTTTGCTGAAACCGGAGTGGATGTTGTATGCGTGGACATCAACACAGAAAAAATAGAAAAGCTCAAACAGGGCATCATCCCCATTTTTGAACCCGGCCTTGATCAGATTGTCAAGCGAAATATCGAAAAAAACCGGCTGAATTTCTCAACAAGCATTCAGGAACATCTCAAAGAAATTGAAGCCGTGTTCATTGCTGTAGGGACACCTCCGGGTGAAGATGGCAGTGCCGACCTGAGCCATGTGATCAGCGCCGCCAGGGAGATCGGCAGACATATGGATTCTTCCCTGGTCATTGTTACAAAAAGCACTGTTCCCATCGGAACATCCAGAAAGGTTAAGCAGGCAGTGCAGGAGGAACTGGATGCCCGTGGCGTTCACATCAGCTTTGATGTAGCATCTAACCCGGAATTCCTGAAAGAAGGTGCTGCAGTTGATGACTTTTTAAAGCCCGACCGGATCATTCTCGGAGTGGAATCTGATAATGCCAAGAAAATACTGAATCGGCTGTACCACCCATTTCTGCTAAACGGACATCCAGTAATTTATATGGATATTGCTTCTGCCGAAATGACCAAATATGCAGCAAACTGCATGCTGGCAACCAAAATCAGTTTCATGAACGACCTTGCCAATCTTTGTGATCTGGTTGGTGCCGATATTAGCATGGTGAGGAAAGGAATCGGTAGCGATCCCAGAATAGGTAACAAATTCATATATGCCGGTATAGGCTATGGAGGATCATGCTTCCCCAAGGATGTGAAAGCCCTCATTAAGACTGCGGACGACAATGGTTATTCACTGGAGCTGGTTAAGGCAGTTGAAAATGTTAATTCCCGGCAAAAGGCTGTTTTGTTCAGCAAAATATTGAAGCATTTTAAGAATGATATTAAGGACAAGGTTTTCGGAGTGTGGGGCTTGACTTTCAAACCCAATACCGATGATATGCGCGAATCACCTTCATTAAAAATCATTGAGCAACTGACTGATGCCGGAGCCAAAGTCAGGGCCTATGATCCGGTGGCCATTCATGAAGCACGGAAAATCTTAGGTGACAAGATTACCTATGGCAATGACATGTATGACGTGCTAATAGATGCAAACGCAATGATACTGGCCACAGAATGGTCAGAGTTTCGTGTGCCCAATTACAAAGTATTGACAAGAATCATGAAGGAAAAGGTCATTTTCGACGGTCGCAATATTTATGATCCGTCGGAAATTGAAGAGAACGGCTTTACATATTACGGCATTGGCCGGACATACAACAGAAATTCGTGAAAAGGATCCTAATTACAGGAGGTGCCGGATTCATTGGCTCTCATCTTTGTGAACGCCTTCTCAATGAAGGGAATGAAGTGATCTGCCTGGATAACTATTTTACCGGGTGTAAAAGCAATATTGTGCATTTACTGAATCATCCCTACTTTGAGCTGGTAAGACATGATGTGATCATGCCCTATTTCTGCGAGGTAGATGAAATTTACAACCTGGCATGTCCGGCATCACCCATACACTACCAGTACAATCCCATTAAGACTATTAAAACCTCAGTGATGGGAGCCATCAACATGCTCGGACTGGCCAAAAGAGTCAGGGCTAAAATCATGCAGGCATCCACCAGCGAGGTGTATGGAGATCCCATGGTGCACCCGCAACCGGAAAGCTATTGGGGGAATGTGAATCCGGTGGGACGTCGTTCCAATTATGACGAGGGAAAAAGATGTGCCGAAACACTGTGCATGGACTACCACTTTCAGAACAAGGTAAGGGTCAAGATTGCCAGGATTTTCAATACATATGGTCCCAGAATGAGTCAGTTTGACGGAAGGGTCATATCGAGCTTCATCACCAGCGCATTGACTAACAAGGATCTGGTTATTTACGGAAACGGGAAACAGTCGAGAAGTTTTCAGTATGTTGACGATTTGGTTGAAGGCTTAATAAGACTTATGGGAACCGCTGATGATTTCACCGGTCCGGTTAATATTGGCAATCCCGAAGAAATCTCGATACTTAGTCTGGCCGAAAAAATTATCCAATTAACCCGATCCGGATCCAAGATTATTCATCATCAGAAAAAGGATGATGATCCCATGCAGAGAAGACCGGATATAACCTTGGCAATGAAATCGCTCGATTACTGGCATCCCCGGATTACTTTGGATGAGGGATTAAACATGACAATTGCCTATTATAAAAGTCTTCTTAAATTGTAACTTTGCTGTAAACCTTAACCTCAGATCATGAAAGGAATTATTCTTGCCGGTGGCTCCGGTACACGACTCTACCCCATTACCAAGAGCATTTCTAAGCAAATCATTCCCATATACGATAAGCCAATGATTTATTACCCTTTATCGGTTCTGATGCTGGCCGGTATCAGGGAAATTCTGATCATTTCAACACCCAAAGACATCCATCTATACGAAGATCTTCTTGGCAACGGCAATCAGCTGGGACTTTCACTGTCCTATGCCGTTCAGCCTTCGCCTGACGGACTCGCCCAGGCATTTCTGATTGGTGAAAAATTTATCGGAAATGAGCCCGTATGCATGGTTCTGGGAGACAATATCTTTTACGGACACGGATTTGGAAACACGCTGGCCAAAACATCACAACTGAAAGACGGCGCCGTGGTATTCGGCTATTATGTTAACGACCCCGACAGATATGGCGTGGTGGAATTTGACAATAATGGCCGGGTGATCAGTATTGAAGAAAAGCCGGCAAAACCCAAATCCAATTATGCGATTACCGGTTTGTACTTTTATGGAAATGATGTGGTAGAAAAAGCCAAAAACTTAAAACCATCTGCCCGTGGTGAACTTGAGATCACCGATCTGAACCGGCTATACCTGGAGGAAAACAAACTCAATGTAAAAATCCTGGGTCGGGGCATTGCATGGTTGGATACGGGCACACATGAGACACTTCTTCAGGCTTCGATATACATCCAGACTATCGAAGAACGACAAGGACTCAAGGTTTCATGCATTGAAGAAATTGCATACAAGAAAGGATATATCAGCTCCGATCAGCTTTTGGCTTTGGCATCACCGCTGAGCAAAAACCAGTATGGTAAATATCTTGTTAAAATAGCATCAGAAAAAGCCTATAACTTTGAAATTGAAGATAACGAATGGAACTGATCGACACGGGTTTTCAGGATTTGATTTTAATTAAACCTGCGGTATTTGAAGACAGCAGGGGATACTTCTATGAAAGTTACAACAAAACAGCTTTAAAAAAGGCCGGTATTAATTGCAACTTTGTTCAGGATAACCAGTCTTCCTCTATCAGGGGAGTTATACGAGGGTTGCATTACCAGTTGATGCCCTTTGCCCAATCTAAACTCATCCGTGTACTGAGCGGTACAATATTCGATGTAGCAGTCGATTTAAGAGGCGGTTCTCCAACTTACGGCAAATGGTATGGTGTCGAATTGTCTTCTGAGAATATGTTACAATTGTTCATTCCACAGGGATTTGCACATGGTTTCTCTGTACTGTCGGAAAAAGCGGTTGTACTTTACAAAACCGATGATTTTTATAAGAAAGAAGCGGAAAGAGGTATCAGGTTTGATGATCCCATTCTGAAAATTGACTGGAAACTGGACCAGGCCGGGATAATTGTATCTGAAAAGGACCGCCGGTTGCCCCGTTTAGATGAGGCTGAAACCAACTTTATTCTTTAATGCCATGACAAAGATTCTGATTACCGGCTCAAAAGGTCAGCTAGGCTCAGCAATTCTAGATCTGGCTGCTGATTATCCACAATTCAGTTTCACGGGAATTGACATTGATGATCTGGACCTTACCAATGATACTCTTGTCAGGCAGTTTCTTGAACAACATGATTTCTCCTACATCGTCAACTGTGCTGCATACACAGCTGTCGATCCGGCAGAAAGTCAACCCGACAAGGCCTATGCGGTGAATTCAGGGATTCCGCAATTACTGGGTAAAATCTGTAATGAAAAAGGTACCCGGCTCATCCACATTTCGACCGATTATGTTTACAAAGGGAAGTGCTGGATAC
Organism: uncultured Bacteroidales bacterium; assembly: GCA_964560225.1. Lineage (GTDB taxonomy): Bacteria > Bacteroidota > Bacteroidia > Bacteroidales > UBA10428 > UBA5072. The sequence goes on along the minus strand of CAZLLD010000003.1, from coordinate 35,998 downwards.
CTCATACCGAAGACGAAACCCTGGATCCGGTATCTGTTTATGCAAAAAGTAAAGCGGAAGGCGAGATGGCCTTAATGAACAATACCTATGCATTGATCATCAGAACTTCATGGCTTTATTATAAATCCGGGAATAACTTCCTGCGAACCATGATCCGACTGTCTGCTGAAAAAAAGGAAATTGGTGTGGTAATGGATCAGACCGGAACACCAACTTTTGCTGGTGACCTGGCTTTTGCCATATTAAAAATTATCGATTTTTCAGAAAATAATGGATTCATTCCTGGAATATACAATTATTCCAATGAGGGTGTTTGCAGCTGGTATGATTTTGCCGTTGAAATTATGCAGCATACGGGAAGCAATTGCAGGATAAACCCCATCAGAACAACGGAATATCCGCTACCTGCTTACCGTCCCGAATACAGTGTATTGGATAAGAAAAAAATTAAATCTGTTTTCGGCCTGACAATACCTTATTGGAAGAACAGCATGCAAAAAGCCATACAGGAAATTGCAATGAACAAGTAATTTGGACTGTTAAAATAAAAAAATATGAATAGTAAAGAGTTGTTTGAGCATGTCAGAACAAGAGCCGGCATTTGGCTGAGCAATAAATATGATGCAGAAACCCGCAACGCGGTAAAGTATTTAATGGATCACAATGAAGATGAACTGATTGAATGCTTCTACCGGGATCTGGAATTCGGAACCGGAGGATTGCGCGGTATCATGGGTGTGGGTACCAACCGGATGAATATTTATACGGTAGCTATGGCAACCCAGGGCTTAAGCAATTATCTGATGAAGGAATTCAGAAATATTCCCCAGATCAAAGTAGCCATAGCACACGATTCCAGGAACAACAGCAGGCTCTTTGCCGAAACAGCCGCCAACATATTCTCGGCAAACGGATTTAAAGTATATCTTTTTGAAGATCTCCGTCCAACTCCTGAACTGTCTTTTGCCATCAGGTATTTCAATTGCCAGAGCGGGGTGGTTATTACTGCTTCTCACAATCCAAAAGAATATAATGGTTATAAGGCCTATTGGGATGACGGCGGACAAATCATTTCACCTCATGACAAGCTGATTATCCAGGAGGTTCAGTCGATTCAATCGATTGACAAGGTGAACTTCAAAGCCAAACCTGAGAATATTGAAATTATAGGAGAAGAGTTTGATGATGTTTACACCAATCAGATTACCGGTCTCTCCCTGTCACATGAGGTGATCAGGAGGCAAAGCGATATGAAGATCGTTTACACCCCGCTGCACGGATCGGGTGTAAAATTGGTCCCTCAGGTACTCCGGAAGTTTGGTTTCACCAACGTGATTCACGTTGACCAGCAGGATGTGTCCGATGGTAATTTTCCTACCGTTTATTCGCCTAACCCTGAGGAAAGCAGCGCCCTTGAAATGGCCATAAAAAAAGCGGAAGAAACGAATGCTGATATTGTACTGGCTACTGACCCCGATGCCGACCGCGTTGGCGTTGTTGTTAAGAATAAGGACGGCCGGTTTGTCATACTTAACGGGAACCAGTCGGCCACCCTGCTGATTAATTACCTGCTTACCCAATGGGCTGCCAACGGGAAGATCAGGGGACGGGAATACATCGTAAAAACAATAGTAACCACCGAACTTCTTGCTGAGATGGCAAAGAAATGGAAAGTTGCCTGCTATGATGTATTAACCGGCTTCAAATACATTGCTGATGTGATTAAGCAATTCGAAGGCAAGGGGACCTTCATCGGCGGAGGTGAAGAGAGTTACGGCTACCTGGCAGGCGATTTTGTGCGTGATAAAGATGCCATCATTTCATGCGCTTTGCTCTCAGAAGCTGCTGCCTATGCAAAAGATCAGGGGATGACCATGTTTGAACAATTACTTGAAATATACAGAGAATTCGGTTTCTACAAAGAGAAGCTGATTTCGGTTACCAAGAAAGGCAAGTCGGGGGCTGAGGAAATTCAGGAAATGATGAAGCAGTTCAGGCAGCATCCGCCAGCATCAATTAACGGATCACCACTCACTGAAGTAATTGATTACCTGGATCCGAAATGCCTCGAGAAGGCCAACCTGAAAAACGGCGGGATCATGATACCCAGATCAGATGTGTTGCAGTTCTTTACAGCCGACGGTACAAAAATTTCAATCAGGCCTTCCGGTACTGAACCCAAAATCAAGTTTTACTTCGGGGTAAAGAGTACCTTAAATAATCCGGCAGATTACCAAAAGGTAAATGAGTCATTGGATAAGAAAATTGAAGACATCATTAAAGAACTTAAAATCAACTGAAATGAAGTCCTTCCGGAAAGAGTTGTGGTTTCATATTGAAACACGGAGAAAACTGGTGAATATTACTCAGCAGGTTCAGCAATGCATCGATGAAAGCGGTATCAGGGAAGGGCTTCTTCTTTGCAATTCCATGCATATTTCAAGCAGTGTTTTCATCAACGACGATGAATCGGGTTTGCATCACGATTTTGAGGTATGGCTTGAAAAGCTTGCTCCTGAAAAACCCTATGATCAATACCGGCACAATTCATTTGAAGATAATGCCGATGCACATCTGAAGCGTACCATCATGGGTCGCGAGGTAGTCGTTGCCATTACCGGCGGAAAAATGGATTTTGGACCCTGGGAGCAAATTTTCTACGGCGAATTCGACGGAAAAAGAAACAAAAGAGTGCTTGTGAAAATTATTGGAGAATAATTTTCAATTAATAATTAGCAATTAGCAATTAACAATAAGTGAAATCAGTTCAGTAATTTCCTTATTGATCATTGTTAATTGTTAATTGCTAATTATTCCAAATAAGTATATCCATACAATCCCGACCTGTAGGTTGAAAGGAATTCTTTTCCTTCTTCGGCTGTAATGATACCGCCTTTAACAGCAGATGTCACCCATGTTTCCACGGTGCGAACCAGCTTTTTAGGGTTGTACTGAACATATTCCAGCACTTCCGCAACCGTTTCTCCATCGATCACCTGATCAATTTCATAACCGTCATCATTAACCGAAACGTGAACTGCGTTGGTATCACCAAACAGGTTGTGGAGATCGCCCAAAATCTCCTGATAGGCACCTACCAGAAAAACGCCAACGTAATATGATTCTTTGGGTTTTATAGGATGTACAGGCAAGTAATACGAGAAATTCCGGGTAGAAATGAAATTATCAATCTTGCCGTCAGAGTCACAGGTTATATCCTGCAGGGTAGCTGCCCTTACCGGTTTTTCATCAAGCCTCTGCAGTGGCACAATAGGGAATATCTGATCAATTGCCCAGGAATCAGGCATTGACTGAAACAGGGAGAAATTGCAGAAATACTTATCCGATAGTATTTTGGGCAGGTGACGCAATTCTTCCGGTGTATGTTTGGTTTCATTGGTCATCTGGTAAAGCTCACGGGCTATCGACCAAAAGAGTCTTTCAATCTGGGCTCTTGTTTTGAGATCGAGCAAACCCAGGCTGAACCTGTCGAGAGCTTCTTCCCTGATTTGCTGGGCATCGTGCCATGTTTCAAGCATACCGGGCTGATTTAACCGTTCCCAGAGGGAATATAATTCCTGAACCAGTTCATGATCCTTCTCTTCAAGCTCATCCTCTTCGTGCCACTCCGGAAGCGTAGTGGTTTCCAGCACTTCGAAAATAAGCACAGAATGATGTGCTGTAAGCGACCGGCCTGATTCGGTGATGATGTTCGGATGCGGTATGTTATTTCGGTCGCTGGCATCAACCAGAGTAGCAATTGAGTCGTTCACATATTCCTGGAGGCTGTAATTCACACTGCTCTCACTATTTGGTGAACGCGTGCCGTCATAATCTACTCCCAGGCCTCCGCCGATATCAACAAATTCAATATGATACCCATTTTTATGAAGCTGCACATAGAATTCCGAAGCTTCACGCAACGCGATCTTGATCCGGCGGATTTTGGTAACCTGACTGCCAATATGAAAATGTACCAGGCGCAGACATTCCTTCATCCTGTTTCTTTCCAGAAAGTCCATGGCTTCAAGCACTTCACTGGAAGTCAGGCCGAATTTACTCACATCTCCGCCCGAATCTTCCCATTTACCGCTACCGGCACTGGCCAGCTTGATGCGAATACCGATATTGGGTTTGATTTTCAGCCTTCTGGAAACATTCGCAATCAGTTTGAGCTCATTCAGTTTTTCGACGACCAGGTAAATTCTTTTTCCCATCTTCTGGGCTAAAAGGGCAAGTTCAATATAATCCTCATCTTTATATCCATTGCAAATGATCAGTGAATCGCTGTCGGCATTGATGGCTATAACAGCATGCAATTCGGGTTTGGAACCGGCTTCAAGTCCGATATTGAATTTCTTTCCATGGCTTACTATTTCCTCCACAACCGGCCGCATCTGATTCACCTTAATGGGATAAATGATGAAGTTCTGTGCCTTGTAATCATACTCTTTCGCGGCAACTTCAAAGCATTTTGCCATTTTCTCAATCCTATTATCAAGGATGTCCGGGAACCGGATCAACATGGGCGTTGAAACATCTCTCAGAAGCAATTCATCAACCAGGTCGCGAAGGTCAATTTGAACACTGTCTTTTTTGGGCGAAACTACAATGTGACCTTTATTATTAATGGAAAAGTAATTGACACCCCAGCCTTGTATGTTGTATAACTCAGCTGAGTCTTCGATTCGCCATTTTCTCATTCTTTGGATATATTTACGATTAATGATTTTTTTTGCAAAAATGCAAATAATTAAAACTTAAAAAAATATCTTGATAAAATATCCTTAGATCATGGACAAAAGCCTTTTGTATTAACTTTTTTGCTTGAAGAACCGACAAGGAATCTGTGAAAGGATGCTTCCCTTTGTATATCATATGATTTCATCAGGAATACATGCTGGTTATAATTATTTATATCTTTCCTGATGTTGTATATGGCGCTTTATCATAAATGTACTATCTTAGTTTTTAATTTTAACAGATTTTTATGATATGAAACAATCAAGGATATTGGTGATTGATGATTCCACCACCAATATTGTATTGCTTGAGGCAATCCTGGCTGAAAAAGGATACACAATTGAAACAGCGTTAAACGCAAAAGAAGCATTTGCTCGAATTGAAAAGCAGGTTCCCGATCTGATTTTGCTGGATTTGCTGATGCCTAAGGTGAGTGGTTTTGATTTTTTGGAACAGCTTCGGAAAGATGAAAAAACTAAAAAAACCCCTGTGATTGTTATTTCTGCAATTACTACAGATGACGAAAACACGCGTAAAATAAATGACCTGGAAACCGTTGACTTCTTAAGAAAGCCTATTGACATTCAATATCTGGTCAGCCGGGTTGAAGAGATTCTGAATCACGGATGAGTTTCAGATTCGTTTTAAAATGAGTTGAGCCGGCAAAACTGCCGGCTTTTTTTTCGTCATTCATTTTCATCTGTTAATCAATAAAAGATTGAGATTCCTTAACTATTGCAAACATGCTGCACAGTTTCTGCGTTTATCGGGTTACCAGTCAAAAATCTTTCTGAAACTCAGATCTTAGATTGTACACTATGAAGCGAATTTTATTAGTTGATGATAACATCATGATGAGAAAACTCATCATCAATTTGTTCGATAAAACGCAGGTTGTTTTTGATGAAGCTTGCGACGGAAGGCAGGGACTTGAAAAGATCAAAAAGAAACAATACGACCTGATTATCACGGATATTGTCATGCCTGGAATGGAGGGAATAGAAATGATCATGCAGGCCAGGCGCAGCTGCCCTGATTTGAAGATTATCGCCATCAGCGGCGGTAAACCCTTTTATTTAACGCTTGCGAAAAAGCTTGGAATTCAAGGTATTTACACCAAGCCTTTGGAACGGCAACGTTTTCTTGATGCGGTAAATCACACTCTTCAGGCCTGAACTTGTCATTTATTTCAGCACCAAACCAGGCAAGTGATTGTTCATGCTGAGTAATGATTTGATCCCATACAGACCCATTCCAAAGGCAAGGCGAAAATGATTCTATTTACAAGGAATTACCGAAGTCTTCCTTATACTTTTTGATCAGTTTTGCAGTCCAGTCACCAACCGGTTCAAGCCGTCCCAGGAAAAATCTCAGTACGGGAGGTTCTTCAACAAATCTCAAACCACCAATCAGGTTACGATTTTGGTAAAGCCAATTGACCCGGTCAATCAGGAACATGGTTTGCGACAGGGTAAACACCCTTCGCGGGAAGGCCAGTCGCAGCAATTCCACATCAGCCAGAACATCATTGCCATTTTCATCCCTGACACTGGATATGGTTCCGCGCTCCATGCCACGACATCCCGATGCAATAAACAGTGCAGCAGCCAGCGCACCTGCAGGATATTCCGATTGGGGAACATGAGGCAGAAATCCCATGGCATCAATGTGGCAGCCCAGGGCACCGGCAGGGGTCACAACCGGGATACCCAGTTTGTCAAGTTCATTAACAGCATACGCAATGAATGAAGGAGACTGACTGATAACAGTGTCGTCTGTGGTTTCATACAAGCCCACGGCCATGGCTTCAATTTCTCTTACCGACATACCTCCATAAGTAAGGAAACCTTCGTACAAGGGAACAAGGTCTCTCATTTTCATATACAGGTCCTTGTTATCGGTGCAAATACCTCCGCCGCGAGTTGAACTAACCTTACGGCTTGAAAAATAAACGATGTCAGCCAGTCCGCACATCTCCTTCAGGATATCCTTAACCGGGGTGTTGCTGAATCCGGGCTCACGCATTTTTATAAAATAGGCATTTTCACCTATGAGACTTGCGTCAAGAACCATGATAATGCCGTGCTGGTCTGCAACGGCTTTAACTTCACGCATATTCTGGATTGAGAATGGCTGACCACCGATCAGGTTGGTAGAGGCTTCCATCCTGATAAAAGGAATGTGCTCCGGTCCGTATTGTGCAATCAGGTTCTTCAGCTTTTCTATGTCTATATTTCCCTTGAACGGAACAGTGCTTTTTATTTTCAGTGCCTCGTCGGTATATATTTCGAAAATGGTGCCACCGTTAAGTTCCATGTGCGCCTTGGTGGTGGTGAAGTGATAATTCATGGGGATTACATCACCTTCTTTGATAAATGCCTGAGAAATAATATTTTCAGCTGCACGTCCCTGATGGGCAGGTAATACGTAATGTTTACCGAATACCTCACGAAGAGCTGCCTCCATTTTATAAAAACTTTGTGATCCGGCATAGGCATCATCGGCCTGCATCATGGAAGCAAGCTGGTTGTCACTCATTGCATTTGTACCTGAGTCGGTAAGCATGTCCAAAAACACATCCTTGGTGTTCAGCAGAAACGTATTGTAACCGGCTTCATTAATAGCCGTGTACCGCTCATCTATTTTTTTCAGGTGCAGTTTCTGTACAATCCTTACTTTGTGCAATTCAACAGGTATTTGTTTTCCGCTGAAAAATTTCACCACCGGCATTCCATTCTGATCCATTGTAAAATATATTAGTTAATTTTTATGTAATAAATATTCAAAAATAACCAGCGATTTTGAAAATTCAAGAAATAATGAAAGAAATATTCAAATTTTTTATTCCCGTATATAATTGATATTGTAATTTTGCATCCGCAACCCTGCTATTTATCATTTTATTGTTGAATAATAATTCAAATCTTGCGTAATAAAATTCACACATAGATAACGAAATAAAATTATAGACATGACAACACTTACGAGCCAGGATTACATCCAACTGGAGCATGAATTCGGAGCACACAACTATCACCCGCTGCCGGTAGTGCTTAAAAAAGGAAAGGGAGTTTTTGTATGGGACGTGGAAGGAAAGAAATATTATGATTTTCTTTCAGCTTATTCTGCTGTTAACCAAGGACATTGTCACCCCAAGATTATAAAAGCACTGCGCAAACAAGCCAAGAAACTCACTCTGACATCAAGGGCCTTTTATAACGATTGTTTGGGCAAATATGAAAAATACATTACCGAGTTACTGGGATACGATAAGGTTTTGCCCATGAACTCAGGTGCCGAGGGCGTCGAATCTGCCCTGAAATTATGCCGCAGATGGGCCTATGAGAAAAAAGGCATTCCCGAGAATGAAGCCAAAATAATTGTATGCGACGGAAATTTCCATGGCAGAACCATCACCATTGTTTCCATGTCCACAGACCCTTCTTCTTTCAAGGGATTTGGACCTTTCACACCCGGATTCATTGTGGTTCCTTATAATGATAGTGAAGCACTGAAGAAAGCCCTGGAAGAACCAAATGTTGCCGGTTTCCTGGTTGAACCCATCCAGGGTGAAGCCGGAGTTTTTGTTCCCGACCCTGGCTACCTGAAGAATGCATGGGAACTCTGTAAAAAGAAAAACATACTCTTCATTGCTGATGAAGTGCAAACCGGACTTGCCAGAACGGGAAAGATGCTGGCCTGTGATCATGAAAATGTAAGACCGGATATTCTGATTCTGGGTAAAGCATTATCAGGTGGTGTTTTGCCGGTTAGCGCCATTTTGGCTGATAACGACATCATGCTCTGCATTAAACCGGGCGAACACGGCTCTACCTTCGGCGGTAATCCTTTAGCCTGCAAGGTTGCCATAGCATCTTTGAAAGTGCTTGTTGAGGAAAAACTGGCTGATCATGCTGATAAGCTTGGAGCCCTATTCCGCGAAGAACTCAAGACCTATGAAAGAAACCATGATATGGTTGAGGTCGTTAGAGGAAAAGGATTGCTCAATGCCGTGGTGATCAAACCAAAGAATGGCAAAACAGCATGGGATGTGTGTGTTGCTTTAATGAATAACGGACTTTTGGCAAAACCTACACACGACCACATTATCCGGTTTGCTCCTCCCCTGGTTATTACTGAAGACCAGATTATGGAAGCTGTTGACATCATCAAAGATACACTCAACAATTTTAAATAATAAAAAACAGGCGGCCGAAAAAGCCGCCTTTTCTTTTTATAACCTTCTAGCAAAATTATCGTTAAACTATACAACCTGATAACCAGCACGGTGTTTTTTCACTCGCTCACATGAACAGCGCGTCCTCTGGTTTGAGGGAATCATAGTTAAGGCTTATAGATGCTTATTTATGGCATACAAGGTAGTTGTATTTGACGACAAAAAAGTCAACAAGGAATTCATAGCGGAAATACACAAGTGTTCCGATAATGCCGGTATGTTCGAACACATGCCCGAAACTGCTTCAGTGCCGGAATTTGTGGAATGGTTGAAAAAATCGGCTGAAATGCTTGATTCTTCCAATGAGCTGGACCGTATTATCGGAAAAATAAAAGAAGATCATGAAGTACTGATCAAACTCCTGGCCAATTCATCCCATACTCCATTTGTTTTTATCGTTATTAAACCTACAGGGGAGTTGGAATGGGTTAATGATACTTTTGAAAGAATTCATGGTTATAAACTCAGTGATTACCGTGACACTTACGGTAATACCATATTTTCACTGGATCCTTCCAGTGAAATCTCCAACCTGTTCAACAAATGCCTCAAGGAATGCAAACCTTGCGAAGGCATCTGCAAGGTGAAATCAAAAAAAGGTTCATTTCACTGGCTTCAGATCTTTATTACACCTCATATGAATAAAGACGGAAAAATTGAGGAGTTGATCGCAGTTGAAATCGACATCACCACATTTAAAAATAAAGAAGAAGAACTTCACGCACAAAATGTGAAGATAAAAGAAATTGCCCGGGTACTGGAAAAAGCCAATGCCCAGCTAGAAGAGCAGAAACAGGAAATCAATGAACAAAAGCGAACCATCGAAAAGGAACAGGAAAAGTCAGAAACCCTGCTGCTCAACATACTTCCCTTTGAAGTAGCCAAACAATTGAAATCGAAAGGACGTGCCGGAACCCGATCATATAAACTGGTCAGTGTGCTTTTTGCCGATTTCAAAGGATTTTCCAAAATCAGCAAAACTTTGGATCCCAAAGATCTTGTTAACATACTTGACTCCTATTTCGCCACATTTGACGAAATTACCAGCAAACACTATATCGAAAAGATAAAAACAATTGGCGATGCTTATATGTGTGCAGGAGGTTTGCCTCTGAGCAACAAAAGTAACCCCATTGATGCCGTGCTTGCTGGTCTTGAAATTCAACATTACCTGAACACCCTCAACGATACCAAGGTATTGAATAATCTCCAGGTATGGGAATTGAGAATAGGCATCCATACGGGACCGGTTGTTGCCGGTGTAGTGGGTAAAAAACGTTTTGCCTATGATATCTGGGGAGATACGGTAAATGTTGCCAGTCGCATGGAACAGAGTGGCCATGTAGGTATGGTGAATGTTTCCGGGGTGACCTATGAATACATTAAGGACTTCTTTGAATGTGACAACCGGGGAAAAATTGAAACCAAGAACCTGGGAAAAATAGACATGTATTTTGTGAACCGCATAAAACCTGAGCTTTCTGCTGACAAATTTGGAATTTTGCCCAATGAGCTGATGATTAACCTGATCAACAAACTCTGACAAGTTTTACCACCCCTTTCCGGTCGTTCGTACCTGAATTCACGTTGTTTATAAAAAACCTGAAACGTCAGGTGCATGTATACGTATTATGTGTGTCTGACAAACCCCTTAACTTGCCTGAGGGATGGCATAATAGCTTTAATGGAACTTTCACACCTGAATCAAATAAACTTCAATGAACTCCGGTTCGAGAAGATAGACTGTATGATCGCTGCCTGCGGAACTCAACCCAGGTGCTGTGACCTTGCCGAAAAACTGTATCCGGTAATTTCCAATAAAATTCTACTGACCGATAATAAGTCGTGCAACAGCAGGTTTTATGAAAACTTCATTGCTTTTGGTTTCAGAAATCTATCAACACAGGATAACGAACCTTTTGCAATCGAAAGCATCTTGAAGAAGGTTTGCCAGATAAATAAGTCACACCTGAATATTCTGATCGATTATTCCTGCATGCCCAAACGATGGTATGCCATGATCATCGACTGCATCACTCGACATTCTTTTGCAGCTGAAAGAATTAATCTTTTTTTCTCCTATACGCCTAAAATTTTTGAAAGAAAAGAAGGCAAGCATGTCATTGATTATTTAGGACCTATTCTGCTCAACAGGGATGTTCCTAATGAAAGAAAACCGGTTTCCCTGATTGCTTCGCTTGATAACAGTAATTCCTCCATGATGGAAGCAATTCATGCAGTAAACCCGCAGAAAATTCTGGCCTTTGTTCCACATTGCACACACGATCCCGGGTATACCCAACTGGTAATGGAAAACAACAGAACGTTGCTGGAACGTCTTGACAGCAACAGTATTATCAATTATAATGCCGATTCACCTGAAGAAATCAATTCTCTGCTGACTTCCTATTGTCTTGATCAAAGAATTGCCTCGGAAGTGGTAATTGTTCCCCAGGGTCCCAAAACCTTTTCGATGATGTCCATGCTGCTTTCAGTTCGTTACCCCGATGTCAAACTATGGGAAATTATCCTGAAGGAACACAAATCAGCATCAGGACATGGAATGCCTGCCGGTTATCCGGTACTTGTAAAAGTGTCCTTTGTGAATGATGAGGAGGAGGACCAGGACTGATCAGGAACATTTCTATTCTGAATTAAATTTTGTATATTTAGCATAGGAAGAACCATCTTCAACTATGAAAAAAATTGAATTTGGAGATTGGGATGCTGTGCTGAAATGGTCATATAGCCTTGCCAGCCAATACGCTATTGAAAATCTGGTGCCCGTTGGAGTGACTTCTGCTAGAAAATTTGATGCCTATAAGCAGGCGAAAAAGCCATTGCCTCGAAAATTCCCAAGAATTCCGGATGAGTACTTCACCAGAAAAGGTTCGTGGAAAGGCTGGAGGGACTTTCTTGGTTATCCCGAACAAAAAAGATTGCGCTTTTACCTCAATTTCCGTGATGCTTCACGGGCAGCACGTGAAGCAGAAATAAGAAACTCCAAAGAATATATTGGTTGGAAGGACCGCCCGTCAAACCTTCCTTCACGTCCGGAGTACTTTTACAAGGAATGGAAAGGATGGAAAGATTTCCTGGGAACTAGTTACAAAGAACCAGATCCACGGCACTATACAAAACTTAAGGTTTCAGATGTCCGTATCATCAAACATCAATTAAAAATGGGAATCCCAGGCTCCGTTTTGGCGAAAACCTTTAAGGTTTCTGAAATGCAAATTAGCCGTATCAAGCACGGCGAAAACTGGAAAGACATATAGAAAAACACTTCGGCACAGCAACCTGGACTTTAAAAAAATTGCTTTTCCTGTTTTTTATTCGTACCTTGTATAGACTTACCTAAATTCCAACATTTTATGACTATCTATGTAGGTAACATCAGTTACACCTTAGGTGAAGATGACATCAGGAACATCTTCGAAGTTATGGGAAGTGTTGACTCGGTTAAACTCATTCGCGACAAGCGAACCGGTAAATCAAAGGGCTATTGTTTTGTTGAAATGCCTGACAGAAAAGAGGCAATGGAAGCTATTAATGCCCTTGATGGCAAAGATGTAGCCGGCAGGAATCTGCGGGTTATTAAAGCGCACTCCACCAAAAAGATCAAAGAAGAGGTGGAAGGCTGATTAACCAGCCGTAAGTGCTTATAATGCATTGTGCATTCAACAAGCATTTTGACACCATACGGCGGAAAACTTACTAATTACTCAAACTTTACAACCAGTCCTGCTTCCCAGCAACGGCCTGGTTGTATGACTGATCCGGCATCAACATACCGGGCATTGAGAACATTTGATATTCCAAAAAGCACTTGAAGTTTCAGGATATTGCAGGTTATTGTACCATCAATAAGCCAGAAAGGCTTGTTGTCCATTGAAAAGTATCCCGCATCGGATTGATAACCTATTGTTTCACCCTGACGGTCCTGGTAACAAATGTTCCATGACCATGAAAGTGTTCTGGAAAGATTTTGTCTGATTACCATTGAAAACTTGTGCTTCAGATTATAATATTTCGAAACCGAATCGGGAAGCGCTTTTCGGGTATCAAGGTAAGCATAATGCACAGAAAGCATTGCAATACCTGCATTGCAAAGCCATCCGTCGGTGAAGGCAGTCAGATGGGAAGTAATACCCCATGTATCGTGCCGGGCAAGATTGACAGGCCCATATTTGTTGTTGCTGTATGACCACAACCAATCAGTCATTCCCTTGCCCGAATTATAAAATCCGGTTAGTGTAAACCGTATATCTTCATGGTTTAACTTCACGCCACCTTCAACCGATACCAAAGTATTGGGATCAAGATCAAGGTTGCCCTGGTTAACCGGATCAACATAAAACAGGTCGGTAAAGGTAGGCAAATGAAGTGCCCTGTTGATGCCCGAAAAAAGGGTCAGTTTTTCAGAGGCACAGTAACTGATATCCATTCCGGGAATGATGGCCGGGGGACCATCGAAACCGGAATTCCAGTTCATCATAAGACCGGCAGAAATACCGAATTTCCCAAGCTGAATGTCTTCCTCATGAAAAAGTCTGTAATTGATGCGATCGTAATACCGGGTATACCAGGCACTGTCGGTTCCCCTTACCCTTTTTGGCCGGATAACCTCTTTACCGATATTGTTGCTGTATATTTGCTCATACCGGACGTCAAGTCCGGTCCATACAGCATGGTTCTTTTTACTGTAAGTAACAGTGATCTGGCCTCCAACGGCATCGGTGAGGTGGAAATTCTCGTAGTATGCAGGATTATTTCGGTATAGCATAAAATGATCTCTCTTTCTGCGCCATTGGACCAAAGGAGTAATTTTCCAAGTTTCACCGGCAGAGTACTTCACACTGCCGAAAAACAAATCTGTTTTTTCATACTGATCCGGAAACCTGGGAGAATAAAACCCGCCTGCGCCAAATGATTTCAGTTGCATCCCACCCTGGATGTCAAGCGACTTTGATTCTTGCTGGAGACCACCTCTGTAATACACATTCTCTATTCGGTAGTCGGTGTTGTAATCATATCCTTCAGATTCAGAACTGCCTAATGCCAGGTAATTGTTCCATGGGCCTGCAGGAATACCTGCATGCATATATTGCCGTTTATAGCCATACTTTCCCATGGTCCGGGATGCATTAACGCTGACAGAATTTCCAAGTCGCGTGATGATGTTAATGGCCCCGGTAAATGCACCTGTTCCCAACACACGCGCAGCCGAACCCTCAAGAATTTCAATTTTTTCAACAGTTCCGGGATCAACAGGAATATCCATTCCAAAATGTCCGGTTTGCGGATCGTTCATACTGACTCCATTAATCAGTATAAGGGCGTGATCATATGAACCGCCACGAATGTTCACATCAGCCTGCACACCGGCTGCACCCCGCTGACGAATGTCAACATTTGATGCAAACCTGAGTAATCCTGCAAGGTTCTGAATTCCCGATTTCTCAATCTCCTCGCGCTGAATAGTGGTAACCATGCGTGATACTTCAGAAAAAACAGCCTGACTTCTCCTGCCGGTTACCTCAACTTCCTCAATCTCGTGAAGATCAATTTTGACGGCTGATGTATCCACCTGCCCCATCATCAGCGGTGCTTTGTTTACGAGGGAATAAGCCAGGCACAATACCCCAATTTTTACTACCCTGGAAAGGCTTGTGAAGATGGAGAATTTTTTCCTGCTCCATTTCTTAAAACAAATTTTCCGAACGATTTTCCAGGTATAATTCATGAATTTTAATTTACTGACCGGCAAAAATAGGAAGTTATCCCAATTTATGGGAACGAAATTTGTATTTCTGTTTCACAGTCAATAAAATAAGTTATTAACATACCCGACTTTTATCAACAGGCTTTTTACACATCAAATCATGAGAGAACAAACTCCTATTATATTGATTATCTGCTTATTAATAAATGAATCTTAAAGCAGCTCCGAAGCATTTTCTGTCAATCGACAAGGATTTAGTTACATACAACCCAAAATATTGAAAAAATATGATAATAGAATTAATTTATTTACTATTTTTGTGCCGTTCAACAAATTTATCATTTACATCAAATTATTAAGAAAATGAAAAAAATAGCTTATTTGTTTGTTGCTTTTGCTTTCTTTGGTGTTATTGCCCTTAGTTCATGCAAATCCAAAACTACTGAGCCTGCAGTTGAAGAAACTGTAGTTGAAGAAGTTATTGCTCCTGTTGTTGACTCAGCTGCTGCTATTGTTGACTCAGCTGCTGCTGTTATTGAGTAATCCTACTGATTACCAATTTCAAAGGGGAAGAAATTAAAGAAAAGTAAGCACCCTTCAGGTATTAACTACAACCTGAAGGGTGTTTTTTTATGGGTAAGAAATGCGTACGTGATATATATTCTGTAACCTCTTCTTAAAAACGTTACGTATGGTAGTTAAATCCTTATAGGTAATTTGTGCATCGTTATACTGTTCATCAGTCATCTGGAATGTAATAACCGTATCAACCAGTTTGTCAATTGTTTCTTCAGTTATTGTTTTCAGACTTCTGGAAGCTGCTTCAACTGAATCTGCCATCATCACAATCGCCGTTTCCTTCGACATGGGTTTGGGTCCCGGATAGGAGAACTTCTTCATATCCACGTCTGCTTCGGGATATTTGCTTAAGAATGACTTATAAAAGTACTGTACCATTGTGGTTCCATGGTGCGTCCGGATGAAATCCACAACAGCTTCGGGAAGTTTGTTTTTGCGGGCCAGTTCAATTCCCTTTACTACATGGTTGATAATGATGCTAGCGCTTTGTTCAAACTCCAGATCATCATGAGGATTAACGGTGTTGGTTTGGTTTTCTATGAAATACATGGGTTCTTCCATCTTGCCTATATCATGATATAAAGATCCGGCTCTTACCAGTAAAGGATTTCCCCCAACATGAAACACGGCATCTTCAGCCAGGTTGGCCACCTGAAGGGAGTGCTGGAAAGTTCCGGGAGCCAGCTCGGCCAGCATTCTTAACAGCGGCTGGTTGGTATTCGACAGTTCCATCAGCGTAGCATCGGATATAAATCCAAATACTTTCTCAAACATATAAATAAGCGGATACGACATGAGTATCAGCAAGCCATTGATCCCAAACCAACTGAAATATCGGAAATCGATTTGCGTAAGACTTCCTTCCTGCACCATGCCAATACCTATATATATTATTGAATACGCCAGGATAACCGACAGAGCAGTCACAATGAGCTTGGAGCGTCGGTATGCATCCGTAAGGCTAATTATGGCCACCATACCTGCTACAACATTCAGAAAGACAAATTCAAACCCATTGGGTACAAAAAAGCCAACCAGCAACACAGTAATAACATGAACAAACAAAGCGAGCCGCGAATCATAGAAGGTTTTTAACACAATGGGCAAAATAGCAAAAGGAAGCAGGTATACGCTAACCAGGTTGAATTTAATGGAAGTACTTGCAATCAGGATCATCAGTACCACAATAAGCAGAATGAACAGCACACGTACATTACTTTCCAGTATTTCTCTGCGAAAACTTCTCAGAAACATGTATATAAGCAGCATTGAGGTAAGTACCAGAACGAATTTACCAATGATTACGACAAACCGTTCAGCAGAACCCAGATTTCTTTCATACTCGCTTCTGAGAGATTCCAGCACCATGTATTTATCATTGCTGATGTATTCACCTTTGGAAATAATCCCTTGTCCTTCCTGTATCAACCCTCTGGTAAGTGAAATGCTGTTTATCAGACTCTTTCTGACATTAACAGATTTCACTTCATCGTATATCACATTGATTGACAAATAGTTATTTAACTCAAAAGTCTCAAAAAAGCGGTCATATTTCCGAACCAGAAGGTTGCTCTTTTTTGGGATGTTGTTATTCAACCGCTCAATGGCATGTTCGTATGCCGATTTAGGGGTATAAAGTTCTGCAACAGGTATGTTGCCGGCAACATTACCTCTGATAACGGTTACTTCATCAAAAGGAATCTTTCCGTTTACTTCCACCGGTGCAAGATCCACAATTCCTTTGCGATAAATGTCCCGGACAATATTTACTATAAATGTGCGGTATTCATGTTCCAACTGACGGTTAATCTGAAATTTCCTGTCATTCCTGTAGACATCCTGAGATGCGATCTTAAATTTCGAAATGGAAAAATCCACCCACCTGGCACTGAAGTCTGCAGCCAGTTCTTCTGTGCGCCGGGCAGTAATCTGCGGATCATAAATATAAATTGGACGGAATCCATGAAGCACAGAGTCACGTTCATGATTGATCTCTGCTTGTGATTTGTAAACCGGAAAAGTGAAAGGCGCAGTCAGATCCTCATGTTTCCAGAAACCTCCCTTCTGGTATTCATACATAAATTTTCCTTCTTTTGGCAGGAAGTAGATGATCAGCATAGAAGTGCTTACAAATGCCAGAAGGATCAGAATGGTGCGAATATTATTACGGATATGTTGCAGTAGTCTCCTCATATTGAATAGACACAGAATTTTGTGTGTTAATAAGAACCTGTTTTCTCAATTATTGCCAACAAATTAATAAAAATAATCCTTTCACAATCAATAAACAACAAATCTTTGTTCATGTTCATTGAGCTGATTGAATAACCCTATGTAAAACCAATTCACTGATAAGTAATAAGAATATCTACGCCTAATTTTATGTCAATTCCCGAACATAATTTCTATTTCGACAGTGTTTACAGGACAAATCGGTTGATAACTTTTTGTTTCCCGGTCATAATGCAGCTTAAAAATAAAATATTTTCGCCTCATGAATAACTTTTATAAAGTATTCATCGTAATAAAACATTAGTAAACTAGTAATTAAGTATTGAATAGTAATTATTTTTTATTGTAAATTTCTAAAACTAAATTAATTATGAAAAAACTGGTATTATTGCTTGTCGTTTGTCTTCTTTTTGGCCTGAAAGGTTACAGTCAGTTCTATTTTGGCGTTGCCCCTGGTTTATCTACCAATACCGCTAATTTTGGTTTCAAAGCAGGTAAAGTTGTTCCTTACGTTGGCTTTCAGTATGCAAATGTTTCGTTTACAAACGAATATTTTGAGCATGATTGGAACGGTACTGATTATGACGATTATGATTCAGAAATGAAAATCTCAGGAAATTTATTGATACCTGAAATTGGAGTAAAGTTTTTTGCGATTGAAAAAAATAACCTGAAAGCATATCTTAATCTGAATTTGACTAAACCCATGATTAGAGGTAAGCTTGAATCAAATGGTACCGAAAATGAAGAATTCAGCGATTTGCTCAAAGAGATTAAGCTTTTTGGCGGTGAATTCGGTTTTGGCTGCGAGTATTTCTTTGATGACAATTTCAGTATCGGTGGTGAGTTTGGAATCAGATACTTAAGAGGTAAATTTAACAATAAGGATGAATATGACGATGGTCACGACAGTTACGAAGAGAACGACATTAAAGTTGGTCTGGCTCCCACCTATTCCAAGATATCGCTGAACTTCTATTTTGGCGGTAAGGGTGGTGAATAACCTTATGTGACAAACAACTGTTGTCTGAGAAGTTAACAGGCCAACAGTACCCATAGAAATAAAGGCGCGAGTGATCGCGCCTTTCTTTTTTAGTTGAAGATCCTGAAACAACCATACGAGTCTGATATTACTGTTCAGCTTCTCACTGCCACTTGCCACTGCTACTACTACTGCTACTGCCACTGCTACTGCCACTGTCCTGGCTCCAACATACCCTGCCTACCTCCGGCAAGCTTAGTTCTAAAATACAAAAAAGCCGCTCTGTCCTCAGAGCGGCTTTTTTGCAATCGCTATTTACTCTTAATCATTTCTGGTGAATGTATATGGGAAAGTGCCCCAACCACCTTCAGTAACAGTTGGTGCAAGCGACATTTCATAAGAACCATCGCAGGAATTATAAGTACCTTTGCCTGCATATGAGAAATTGTGCATTCCGTAGAAATCGCTAGCAAGGATTGTTTTATCAACAGTTACCGCATAAGTCACCGGATCAATATGCATTACCAATGGCCCCAAATCTTCAGTTGCCCCATCCAGTTCAGCCATGCCGGCAATATAGAATTTTGTAGGATCAGTAGCATCCTGGGTGATGGTAACATCGCCATCAACATTCCAATCAGCAGGTGAAGAAACACAACGGTAGCTTCCGATCGCAAAATCGGGATCAAAAGGACATACAACCGTATATTTAACATCCACGTTGCTTCCAGGTTGATTTGAAATACTTGAATTATATGCAGCATACAATGAATCAAGACCATCAATCACCGTCCCATCCTTAAGCGTAGTAACTGCGTAAACCCTGAAGAAATCGCCCGGATTCAGCTGTTCAACACTGTCTAATTCCGGAATAAGGTCAAGCAGGTCATTCATAGAGAAATCAACGGAAACCGGGAAAGAAGTTACATTTCCTCTTAACAATGCTCTATTGGAATCATTGTAGGCCACCATTATATCCATTTTTTGTGGCATGTCATCAAAAAGGAGATCAACATCCACGCCACCTTCGAAAACTTCCGGGTTAAAAATGTCAATAGTTTGATCGAGATCTGTGTTTTTCAATATTTGAGGAACCACCCCTAATTGGAGATCGGGAATTCTCAAATCCGGATCCTTCTGACACATCGGCAACACCATCGCACCAACTGCCAGAATCAGTAATATTTTGATTTTGTTTTTCATTCGAATATGATTTTTAGTTTTTTACTATACTTTTTCCTGTTTTCAAGATCAGTTATTCATTAACATCCCAAAAAACAGGGTAAGTCGAAGGAACTTTTTGAGCCGGGGCATTGGGGTTTTTACCCAGATCATCCTGCCCCCACGGAAGCGACAAGGGATATGCATTTATCAACTGCACGGGTATTAATTCCGGATCTTCACCTACATTCGGCCCATCAGGCGATGAAACGAATCCATCCGGTGCCTGAGTCGGATCATTGGGATTGAAAATGACCGGGTAACCTGTTCGGCGATAGTCTGTCCATTGATCAAGACTGTTACCAAAGCTGGCAATCCATTTCTGGGTCATTATGATCTCCAATTTTTTGTCCTCATCTGCCGCATCAAATTCCACAAGAATTTCTTTAATATAGGTTGTATCTTCCCGGGTTACAGAAAATTTAGGAACACTTGTCTGTGCCTTCACAGCTTTTTCAGGCTGAGTAAGACTAACGACATGATCAACCAACTTAAACGATTCTTGCATGGCCTTTTCCAGCAATGCCTTTTCGTCACCGGTCACCACATTGGCATTTACCAGCTCAGCTTCCAGGTACAGCCTGTCAGCATAAGTGATGAATCGGAAGGGTGCAGCGCCAGTGCAATGATCTCCTGTTACTTTAGCGCCTCCTTCGTCATCATACCTGCCGCCTACAGGAAAAAGCCCCATAACTGTCATAGATCCATCGGTAGAATGGTCACGGTTTCTTCCGATAGAACCAAAGTAAATACTTACGAAACCTCCATCACGATATTCTGTTGGATTACCCTCTCTGCTGGCATCGCCAGGTTGCAGCTGATTGTAAAAATAATAAGGAATACGGGGATCGATAATATCCGTGAAAATGTCGGGATTCTGTCCATTCATGATTCTGTAAAACCAGGGGCTGATATAAAAGCTTCTCTGTGTTGCCTCATATTCACCACTACCTGGATTTCTGTTATCAGGGCTTTTCGACAGTCCATAAGGAAGCTCAAAATTGAAACCATTGATCAGCTGATCACCGGAAAGCAGCGCATTTACACTGGTTGCAACATCATCGACAAGACGTGTCTGAGTCAGCAATTTCAGTTTTATTGTTTTAGCTGTACGAACCCATTTATCAGTATCTCCGCCGTAGATCACATCATCATCAGAGGGTACAAGGAGATTCCTGGCATCTGCATTATTCAGGTCGGCGATTGCGTCATCCAGCATACTGAGCAACTGGGGATAGATTTGTTCACCCTGATCATATACAGGATAAAGAATTTCAGGAACTTTGTTGGCTTCAGTAAAAGGAACATCTGCATAGACATCAACCAACAGACTGAAAGCATATGCCTTTAATATTTTGGCAATTCCAGCATAAATTAGGTTCTCACTTTCTTCACCTTTACTAATGACCAATTCAAGGTCCTGTAACGGACCTGCATACAAATTAGACCAACCGCCATTGGCATAAAAAGAGGTACCGTTAACACCATACTGATCAGGATCTTCGCGCATGCTGATCTGATGCATATATACAGCAGCAAAATTCGACAGGCCTCCGTTGATTGATAAAGCATCTCCCAGTCCCCACTCACTGTTAGTGAGAAGAAGAGCAAGCTGAGGTTCAAGCGGATTATTCGGGTCCTTGTTGATATCCAGATAGTCTTTTGTACATCCGGCTATCAATATCATGAACACTAATAGTATTTTGATGATATTTTTCATATTGTAATTTTTTAATATTTACGGAAACAGCAATTAGAATTTGATCATCAGGTTAACACTGATTCTTTTCGAAGTAGGTGCACAGGAAAGATCAATACCTTGGGTGGTTGTACTTCCAAAGCCATTGATATCCGGGTCAAAGTTAGAATACTCCGGAACGTTGGGAGCAAAATACCAAAGATTTCTTCCTACAAGACTTATGTTAACAGCACCAAGCTTAACTTTTTCGACAAGCTTCCTGGGCAGGTCATAACCTAAAGATACCTCCCTGAGCCGGTAAACTGTTCCGTCGTAAACCTGATATTCTGCTGAACCGTTGATGGCAAAAGTGGTTTCATTTCCACCACCGTAGAAATAGAGGTCATTGGTAGTAATTTGAGTTTTATTAGGTATTGCACGGCCACTGGCATCTTTATATACTGTACCCTCACTGTTTCCGTAAACACCCGGAATGATCCAGACATGCTCACGGTCTTCAGTATCCTTGGTAACACCCCTACCCAACAATGAACTTAAGGTAACACTGTAAACATCACCACCTTTTTTGAAATCCCACAAAGCGCTCAGTGTAATACCTTTAAAGGTAATGGTATTGGTAACACCAAGGTTGTAATCGGGATTGGGATCACCAACGATTTTCTCATCACTGGCCAGGAACGGGAAACCGGTAATGGGGTCGATGATCAGCCGGTTGGCATCATCACGCAGGGCATAAGTACCCCTGAAAGATCCAAAAGCATATCCGGGCGTAATGGTAGGCGTAACATCAATGCCAAGTGATTCAACAGGAATCCAGTCAACTCCGCTGGTCAGTTCCAGCACTTCGTTGTTGTTTTTGGTATATGATGTAAATATGCTCCATTGCAAACCATTCTGAAGCTTCACGGGAATCAGGTTGATTCCAATTTCAACGCCCCTGTTCCGCATTGATCCGAAATTCATGGCCGATGATGTGAAACCACTGGCAGCAGGAATGGGAACACTTGCGATCATATCTTCTGACTTCTTGTTGTACCAGGTAAAATCGAATGTAACTCTTGAATCCAGGAAATGCAATTCAGTACCAAGCTCAATTTCCTTTGACATCTCGGGTTTCAGATTCGGATTACTTGCCCCATTGGGAGTATACATGGTAGGTTTGTCAAGGAAAGTACTACCAACGACATAAACATCTTCCAGCATGTAAGGACTTGCATCATTACCAACCTGAGCAAAACCGGCACGTACTTTACCAAAATTCAAGATGTTGTCGTTGATTCCAAAGGCATCAGTAAAAATAAAGGCTCCGCTAAATGCCGGATAGAAATAGCTCCTGCTATCCTCAGGCAATGTGGAAGAGAAATCGTTTCTTCCGGTCACATTCAAAAACAACCATGTTTTGTACCCAAGAGAGAAGTCACCGTACAAAGCCCAGAGTCTTCTTTCAGAACGGCCTCCGCCAATTGCCTGAACCGTTTGTGTGTTGTCGATATCATATATTCCGGGTGAAACAATAATTTTACCATCATAGGCTTGTCTGAGGGTCTTCTGTGAGTTAACATTGTGTCCCAGAATAGCCTTCAAACTGAAATCCTGACCGATCATTTTGGTGAAAGTAAGCATGAAGTTCGATTCAAGTTCACGCTTGCTGTAATTGTCATCAATTATTTCACCGTTTCCTGCAGCAGCCCTTGAACCGATGTCGGTAACCTCCATTCTGTTCATGGAAAGACTGTTGTAGCCTATTTTATAAGCAGCATTCAACCAGGGAGCTATGGTATAATCCACATTTAATCCGCCAACAATTCTGTCGGTAACCGTTGTGATTGTATTGTGCTTGAACGACCATAACGGGTGGTCATACTGTGAAGGATTGGATGAAACCGGATATCCGTTTGCAGGATTTTCATAGGGCAAGGTCATATCCCAGTTTCTGGCAAGAAAAAGAGCTCTTGCAAATGAGGAAGCGGCTCCATCAAATTGGTTCTCACCGAAAAATGAACCAAGCTGTTCGGTTTTGGAGTAGGAAAGATTGCCTCCCACATTGATGCCGTTGTTTAATTTGCTGTTACCACCCACACTGATGCTGTAACGATCGAAACCTGAATTGGGAATATAGCCGTCCTGATTCAATGAAGAAGCAGTGGCACTGAATGAATTTTTTCCGTCACCACCGGCTATGTTGATTGAATTCTCAAAGATACTTCCGGTTCTGAACAGGCTCTCAACATTGTCAGGTTGTGCTTTGTAAGCCATTTGACCAGTTGAAGAAAACAGCTCAGGGAAGGCATCATAATAAGCCGGCCATGCCTGAACAGAATCAATTGTGCCAAATTTTGCTCCCCAGGAACCATTGGCATTGGAATAGGTAAAATCTGAACCTGCGCCATAAGTATTCTGGTACTCCGGCAGGTTGGCAATTTTTTCCCAAGAATAAGAAGAGGTCAGCGTTACCTCCATACCCTTTCTTGATTTTCCGCCAGTGCCTGATTTTGTGGTTACCACAAGAACTCCGTTCGAGGCACGCGATCCATACAAGGCAGCAGCAGCTGATCCCTTAAGAACATTAATCGATTCAATATTATTCGGGTCAAGTGTGCTCAATCCGTTTGCATAAGCTCCTCCGTTACCGGATGCCTGGTTGGAGGTGGTCACCTGATCATTGCTGTACGGAATGCCGTCTACAATGATCAATGCCTGGTTATCACCATAAAACGATGAGTTGCCACGGATATTGATACGCGTTGCAGAACCCGGAGCTCCCTGTGACACGTTGATATTCACGCCCGGAACTTTGCCCTGCAATGCTTTCAGCATATCGGGTTCAGCTTTTACATTTGCTTTGTCGCCACTCACGTTGGATACGGAATAGCCCAGGGATTTTTGGTTTCTCTGAATTCCGAGCGCTGTAACAACTACCTCATCCATTTGAGTAACATCCTGTTCCAAAACAACATCAAGAACCGATTGTCCGGCAACCAGAACCTCATATTCTCTATAACCAATGGAAGTAAACACCAGAGTAGCGCCATTTTCTGTGGAAATCTGGTATTTGCCATCTACATCGGTTGCGGTACCGGTATTGGTACCTTTAATCTTCACATATACCCCCGGAAGCGAGTTACCATCGTCCGCGCTGGTAACCGTTCCTTTAATTTGTATGTTCTGCCCGAACAAGGCACTGAAGCCAAATAAGAGCATACATACAAGCAAACTGGTAATTCTTTTCATAGATTAAATTTTAGGTTTATAATAGGTTATTAAAATATCTGATGGTTAAGATCAGCTCTACCAAAACTAAAAAAAAAATAAAAAATATTAAAATGTGCAAAAAAAGTATATTTTGTTATTAATCAGTTAGTTAGGTCGCATAAATTTAATATTCTCTATTATAAATATACAAAACCTACTGATAATCGACATTCTACCGTTACTTCCCTATCAAATATATCATTTTTGGTGATTTCATAACATGAGTTTTGGCATTAATCCGAAAAAAGATCACGTTCATCAAAAACACATTCCTAACCATTGATTATAAAAGCATTCCACGCACAAATCCTGATCTTTCTCAAGGCATGCCTTCCAAAGCCACAACATACCATACTTCAACCAAACATCATAGTACTTCCATAACTTTTAGTATTTTTAGCACCTTTAAACCCTGTTGATTTCATGACGTCACCCCGCCGGAGCATACCTATAATTTTCTATATCCTAACAGCGCTGACAACGCATGGAATTACCATTGGTTTTGCAGGATTGTTACATTCTTATATCTTGTTTTCCGGTTCTCACCTGGTTTCAACAGTAGCCTTTATAACAGCCGCATTGTTCAGCATTTCATTCGGCTCTCTGATATCGGGGTGGCTTGCAGGAAAATCACTGCGTCCCATGCTACTTTTCATCATTTATCAGGCGGCTACCGGTCTCCTGTTGCTTTTTCAAACCGATATGCTGCAGGCAGCCAAAAGCCTGTATCATCAAACGCTTCGCGTGCTGGATCCGGGCTCTTTTGGCATCGAGATGCTGAGGTTCATGCTGGCCTTTGTTCTGCTTTTCATTCCATTGTCACTGTTTGCAGGTTCATTTCCTTTGCTTATCAGGCATTTCATCAAACATATAGGCCAGTCGGGAAGATACATGAACGCAGCGATCCTCGCCGGATCATTTGGCCTGTTAACCACATTGCTTTCCCTGTCATACCTGATACTTCCAATATATGGATATAAAGCAGTTCACCTGGCCGCATTTCTTAATTTAACAGCGGCCGCCCTCGTGGCATACCTGTTTTCATTTGGCAGTCTTTCGAAAACAATAAAAATCAGCATTTTGCCAAAAAGGGAACAGGTTGAAAAAACCACGTTGAGGTTCAGGAAGAAAAAACCGGTACTGGAAATGGGTGTAAAACTCACCAGGGCCATGCTCAGGGTCTTTTACCTGCAGGGCTTTAGCATAGTTTCTCTTGTTTTTCTTACTTTCCGGATATCATCAATGAATTGCTGTAAAATGCCGTCACAAACCCTTGTTGTTAATGGCATCATCATCATGACCGGAATCATCTCGGGAGGATTGCTCTACAAAAAGGTTGCTGAAAAACCGGTCAACAAATACATGACACTTGCCACACTGCAGATTACCACAGGTTTCGTTCTGGTCCTCTCCTATATTATTATGCGAGTTATTTCCGCATCTTATCAGACTGAATCCTCAATAATGCAAACCGGTTCTGACGACAGTGTGCCGGTAATGTTCCTGCAATCAGCATCCCTGCTTTTCTTTCCCGCTTTTCTTTATGGACTCTCACTGCCCCTTGCCGGTAAGTTATTTCCAAAACGTCTGCAACAGGTTACCACTGCCTTTGGCCAGCTTGGAGCTTCCTTTAGCCTTTCGGCTGTATTTGGAATCCTGATAACAACCTATATTCTGACCCCGCTTCTCGGCATACAGCTTACCTACCTGCTATTTGCTTTTGCTATGTTGCTATCAGGCATCTATCTGATATTCAGAGATTCAAGACTGATTCGGCTTTTCAGGCTGAGTTATGCGGTTGCTGCGGTTTTTTTGTTTCTTGCACTGGCGGTTTCTTTCAGGTTAACCGAAAAAAGTCAGTTGTCCGATACCACCGTCAGGACCATTGAAGGCAAATCAGCCACTTTCTCTGCGCAATCACACTCCAATGGCATGATGACAATCCTGTGCAACGGGAATTACTTCTTCGGAACCGACAGCAGTAATTTCAAAGCACAAAGCCTTTCGGCATACCTGCCCCTGCTTGTTTATCCCGAAATGCAATCATCGCTTGTTATTGGTTTTGGGTCGGGTATTGCTGCATCCATTCTTGAAGCCAACGGAGTCGATCAGGTTTTCATTTCCGATAAATACCCCGAAGCAATTCGCTTGTCATCCGATGTTTTTGCCGATGTCAACAACGACATTCTGACCAGCAGCCGGGTGAATTTGTCTTCTGAAGATGCCAGGGCTTTTCTGGATCATTCAAAAATTAAATTTGAACTGATAACAATACCTATAGATTTGTCGGTCCTGATGCCTTTCTTGTATACAACCGAGTTTTACAGGCTTAGTGCAGGAAAACTAACCGCACAGGGCATATTTTGCCAGGTATTGCCGTTAAAAGAAAATGCATTGTCTGCCATCAAATCGTGCAGTCAAGTATTTCCCGGGGCCAGTGTATGGTACATTTCTCCCGATTATTTGCTGGTAATGGCAACTATGAACCAGCAGAAGACTGATATTTGCGCCTTCACCGAAGCATTTGCTGCAGTTAATAAAAACCGGTCCCTGAATTATACCGGCGTATCCAGCGCGGAAACCTTGCTTGCCCATGCATTGATGTCAGGTTCCGGGCTAAGGGAATTTATGAGTGATATTTCTGAAAACACGGATAAAAAGCCAGCGTCCAGGGTCGTTTCAGCCAGAAACAAAAATACTACTGCCCGACTTCCAGGGTTTTTGGGCGCTGGCACGGACTGTGGTCAGTTTTTTGTTAAAGGCAAGTGCTTGCAAGATTCAGTTGAGTACTGCAAACGGATTGAAAGAATCAACCGGCAATTACTTCAACAGGCCGTGCCATCATCAAACCGCTAGCCTTAACCGGTTGCCTGCTCTTATGGATGGAGCGCACAACGAGTTCAGCTATATCCCTTACCTCAACATCAGCAACTTTTTCAAAGGCTTTTTTGCACATCGGACAAGAGGTAACCAGGTATTGCGATCCGGATACATTCAGTTTATTGTATGCATCGGCAGTTACCTTTTTACGAATATCGTTGTCAGCGGAAAAGTTTGCCAGGCTGTTGCCACAACAAAGTGCATTGTCTTTTTCAAAATCATTGGTTTTGACCTGCACCATTTTACCCAGCAATTTCCTGGGTTCTTCGTACACCTTGATATCACGGCTGAGTTCGCAAGGGTCATGGTATACAGCATTGCCAGCCAAGTGACCGGGGTTGATTTTGTGACTCTCTGCAAGTTCAAGCAGGTATTGGGTATGATGCAATACCCGGATGTTCAGGTTGTATTCTTTGGCAAACACCTTATAACATATGGGGCATGATGTCACCAGTGTTTTGGCTCCGGAATCAACGATCAGTTTCCTGTTCTTCTCAATCATAATATCGGCCTGCTCCTTGTGGCCTGCCAGCATCATCGGGCGGCCGCAACACAAACCGCCCCACTCGTCCATAAACCAGTAAATAACTCCTGCTGTCTCCAACAAAGAAACCATCGCTTTCTTGATGGAAGGAGTTTGGTGGGTCATGCATCCGGCAAAGTATATCACATCAGATTTGTGGGCATGGGGCATGCTTTGCTGAACAAATGATAAATCCGGAGCTTTGCCGTTGAGTTCGTTGCGTGTAATCATCCGGATGCCGGAAATGTCAATTCCAACCGGACAAACACTGTCGCACCTGCCACACATCATGCAACCGAATGATTCTTTGGGCTGGATACTGTCGTACCTGATTGATTTCAACTGGTAAGTCGACTGGATATTTTGCACGCCCCCGGCAAAAGAAAGCTGGCAGGCATCCAGGCAAACGCCGCAGCGTGAACAGGAATTGATTTCAATTTCAGTAAAAGAAGTCCGTTTTGAAGTT
This sequence comes from uncultured Bacteroidales bacterium, assembly GCA_964560225.1. Taxonomy (GTDB): domain Bacteria; phylum Bacteroidota; class Bacteroidia; order Bacteroidales; family UBA10428; genus UBA5072. Next base: position 7,459 of record CAZLLD010000003.1, on the reverse strand, counting down.
TCAGCCAATCCGAAATGACGAGAAAAGATTAACACTACCTCAGTAGGTATGTGCATGTAGCGTGAGAAAGGGAGCGCAAGAAAAAAGAAACCCAATGAAAGAGAATATCCCCACCATGCAGGATAGTATAAATCGTCTGCCGGCAAAAACGATCCCAGGAAACTTCCGAAGGTGCCTGTCAGAAAATCACCGCCACCATATACTGCAGAAGTAAAGCTCTCGGCAAAAAGTCGCAACGGAAAAATCAGCCAGAGTGTGGTTAACGCAAGCCTGTCGCCCCACATGAGTTTGGTGGTGCGTTTCATTCCGTAGGCCTTCGAGAAAAACCGTTTTAGAAAGGCCAGGGCTACTCCGCCAAGTACAAGCAGCAACAGCAGGTCCATTGTAAATGAAAAAACTTGATGCAGCGGAAAGGTTTCAGGGTTGGCATTGAAAAATTTAAAGAATATAGGTACATAAGGCGGATTCATAGCTGTTGGTTCATAAACCCTGCTTTCGAGGTTGCCTATTGCAATCAGCAGAAACCAGCCAAACGCCAGACTCATGTGCATAAAGCCAAGCAGCCGGTTTTTCCTGAAAATGCTACGGTGGAGCAAACTCTCCATAACGATTTCATACAAGGCCCGGAAAATCCGCATGCTAAAAAACCCGCCTACTACTTTCGACCGGTCTGATTTCTGAAGCCCCCTGAACCAGGTTGCGTATTTGTACCCCAGGTATCCCAGCAGGAATATTACACCCAGGGTAAATGGCAAAACAAAAAGGTCAAATTTCATTGTTGGAAATTTTAGTGACTGCTAATTGCATCAGATATATGATGTTTCGTGTATTGACTCCGCGCGGACAGGCATTGATGCATTTGCCGCAAAACCTGCAACGGTAAACCGACTTCGAGATTTCATGCTCCATTCCCCTTCGGGCATTCAGAATGAGCCTGCATAAACTGTATTCAGTTGATGCCGATGCCGTGCATGCGGAGGCACAGGTTCCGCAACTCATGCACCAGTCAATTGAAGGTTCATGCTTTCTGACAAAATCAAAAATCCGGCGGTTACCGGCATCATAATCAATCTGTCTGTCTGCTTGTATTTTATATCCGAAATTGATCATAGTTCCATTATATATTGTTCCTGACCGGCATAATTGATCCGCCGTTGATGACCAAGGAATCCGTTAATCTCAGCGGCGACTGCCCTGGCCTCGGCAAGAGTTTCTTCAATTGTTTTGGGACCTGTAACCCCGCCTGCACAATATAACCCGGAAATCCTGGTCTTATATGGCGAAACATAGGGGTCCTCCTGCCGGATAAAACCGTCTGCGTCCCTTTCGAGTTTCAGCATATCCAATAAATTGCCGGCTTTTCTTGGGGGTTGAATGCCTACCATCAGGACCAGCATGTCCAAACTCATTTTTAGCGGTTTGGCCAAAAGGGTATCTTCTATGCGGATCTGGAGCGAACCGTCGGGATTTTCAAAAGCCTCGGAAAGCCTGGCCCGGATAAACTGAATGCCGTGCTTAAACTGTGCTTCCTTGTATAGTTCTTCGAAATGACGGCCAAACATTCTCAGGTCCATGTAAAAAAGGAATACCTCTGATGAGGGGAGCATTTCCTTAACTTCAATGGCTTGCTTAACGGCAGTAACACAACAAACCTTCGAACAGTGAAGATTCCCGGCTTTTTCATCGCGTGAACCCACACAATGCACAAAGCCGATTCGTTTGGGAGTTTTCCCTCCGGCTGTTTGAATGGGTTTGCCTGAACGGAAAACCTGTTCCATGTCAACAGAAGTAATCACATTATCGTAAATGCCATAACCATATTCTTCCTTTCTTTCGGCCTCGAAAATTTCGAAACCGGTAGTCAGCAAGAGTGTATGGGCAGTGACCACCCTGTTTTTATTGATCATGATGGCAAAGCCATCCTCATTTTTTTCAACACCGGTTATGTTGGCATTATTGATCACATTCACCCCGTCGGAAACACCCTGTTTCAAACTCATTAATAGTGGTAAAGCAGGTTTTCGGGCAGGGAACAGTGCATGCCATTGATTCAGACGTCCTCCCAACTGCTCATTGCGTTCAATAATGGTCACCGCGTGACCATACTTTGAAAGCTTTGCCGCTGCTTCCATTCCGGCAACTCCACCACCTATTATTGCTACACTTTTCATGATCACCATATTCAATGTTCCGAATTCAAAATTTTCTTTATCTGAGCCTCTCTTTTGGTTCCTATGACTTGTTGGTTAATTGCCCGCTTACATCATTAAGATGCTCTCGGGTTTTTCAAGTCCGTCCATATCTATCTTCAAATAATTTGGTTTTTCCGGCTTTCCGATATCCTCACCAAACTTCCCTCCCAAATATTTCTTTTCCGGGTCAAAAGGAATTCCCATTTTAACCATAAGCGGTTCGGCAGAAACCTGGTGAGTTTGTAGTCCTAATTCCCAGGGATCATAACCCAGGGCCAGTCCGGCTAATTCTTCATAAGTCAGTACGGGTATGCCATGCCCGTTTTCTCCGTATGTTTTACCTACCATTTCACTAACCACATATTGCCAGCGATCCATGAAATAGGGACAGCCCGGACAGTTGGTAATAATGAGATCGGGATGGTAAGGTTCCATCGAATCAAATTTCTTCTTGCTGCAGGAAAGGGAATATCCCCGGTTTGCTCTAACCACATATTGGCGGAAACCAAAGCCGCAGCAATGCCTTCTTTCCGGATAATCCACAATTTCTCCACCCAGGGCTTCGACTAAACCGGTCAGCACATAAGGATATTCGGCACCTCCTACTCCTTTGTGAGGGAACATTTTGGAGTAATGACATCCGATATGCTCCACCACCCGTAAGGGTCTTCCGGTAACGGCATTTACCAGCTTATAGGGGGCTTTGGCTGCAATTTCATGACGCAATTTGTAAAAAACGTCACTGGCATGGGCGAGATTTTTAGGTTTTTTGAATTCCCTTCCGGTTGCTTTTCTCAGGTATTCCCTGGTTTTTTCTTCGGTTTCGGGGAAATGATGCCAGGTTTCCAATATTTCGGTATACAAACCGAATGAGGTAATGCAGGAAACGGCAAGATTTTCCAAACCGGCTTCGGTCATCAGTGCAAACTGCCTGGCAACCACAGTCATTGTGGTGTTGAAGGGAACTACATCACAATGGTATCCGATTCCCGTGCAGGTAGTATGTCCGGGATTCTCATAGACCTTCTTACCCAATGTTTCCCGCATCACCTTCAGAAAAACCTGCTCAGCAGCAGGGAAGAAATTTTGCCTTACGCAGCTGCGAACGTAAAAGAAACCATCAGTTGCAATCTCTTTCTGGTATTCCTGCCAAAGTCTTTTTTTACCTTCCTGTTTCATGCATGTTGTTCCTTAGTATGTATCCCGCTGTCGAGGTTATAGATCTGGTTGACATATCCGCAGTCAAGCTTTTTGTTGAATTCCAGTCCCATTTCCCCGGCTTTTTTTTCAGATTGCTCTTCGATAAAGTCGAACAGTTCAGTGGCGCCCGTGACATCGAATATCCTTTTCAATTCATCCAGGGCCTCCTGGGGAATTTTGCGCAGGGGACCGGGACCATCGCCTCTGTATTTCACACCAAACCTTTCAAAAAGCTTATCCAGGTTGTTGTTCTGCCATGCCCATGTGGGGCCCTGTTCGGGATGGTCTTCAATGGTCATTTCTTCACGATACAGGCAATATCCGTATTTCAGGATCCACTCACCCATGGTTCTTTTAAGCACCAGTTGCTGCCTGCCTTTTTCCGATTCGGTGAACAAGCCGGTACGAACACTTAATGCCCTTAATGCCATAATCAGCAGACCGGGGGCATTATTACGGGGGCAACGGGTTTTGCACGACATGCATTCGCCGCAATACCAAATCATTTCGCCCGTGAGGAGTTCATGTATTTTTTCGTTATCGCGTGTTTGAACTGTTTCAGCCACAATACGCGGATCGTAGTTATAAAATTCAGCGGCAGGGCAAATGGCGGTGCAGGTTCCGCAATTCAGGCAGCCGGTAAGCCCTTCCGTAAACCGGAAATCTTGGGTCAATTCCTTGTAATAATCCACTTTCACGGTATTGTTAAATCGTTAACAAATGTAGGAATAGGGCTTATTTTGCTTATCGGGTGTTCTACCAAAAGTGAATAGGTATTTATGCCTAATGTATAGTTCGGAGCCTGCCTGCCGGCTAGGCAGGTTCGGAGTTCGGAGTTCGGAGTTCGGAGTTGGGATACGACTTCTGTTGCCGAAGCAGATCATTGCGAGGAAGTTAAGACCGAAACGCGTCATTGCGAGGAAGGAGGTACGACGACCGAAGCAATCTCTTAAATATACGACTTAAGCAGATTATGATCTCCGCTTCGCGCCAGATTGCCACGCTTCACTGCGTTCCGCTCGCAATGACGGCTACTTCCTTACTGCCACTGCTACTGCTACTGCTGCTGCCACTGCCACTGCCGCTGCCACTGCTACTGCTATTGCTACTCGTCATACTTGACTCTTTACTCTTGGTTCCTGGTTCTTGGTTCTTGGTTCTTGCTTCTTGGTTCTTGATTATTGCTAATTGTTAATTGTTCATTGCTAATTTTTAGTATACTTGCACCCGCTTATGTGGATCCTTCTGGGTATATTTTCGGCTTTCTTTCTTGGTTTTCATGAGATATTCAAAAAAACCGCACTGAATCACAATTCGGTTATTCCGGTATTGTTTCTCGGTTCGGCATCTGCAGCCCTGGTATTCATTCCGTTTTTAGCAATCTCACGCGTATCGCCAGAAGCTGCTGCCACCCTGGGTGTTTTTATTCCCCAATGCACCCTTACGGCACACCTGATGTTTTTGCTTAAATCGGTTATTGTAGCCACAGCTTGGATGTTTGGTTATTTCTCTGTGAAACATTTGCCCGTAACCCTGCTGGCGCCGCTGAATGCATCGGGACCGGTATGGACCATGCTGGGTGCCATGCTCATTTATGGTGAACGGATGAACGCGCTGCAATGGTCAGGAGTTGCCGTATCTCTTGGCTTTTATTACGCGCTCTCGTTTGGGGGAAATCTAAGAGGAACGGAAGTCCGTGATTCCAGGTGGATTTTCTTTGCTTTTATGAGCATCATTTTCAACAGCATCAGTGCGCTGTTCGACAAATACCTGGTTCAGCAATACGACCGGATTGCCATGCAGGCCTGGTTTTCGGTTTATACAGCAGCGATTTTCCTGGTCATCGTTTTAATCGTCTGGTATCCGGCCCGCAACAGAACCACACCGTTTGCCTGGCGCTGGTCGGTTTGCCTGATCGGCGTTTTCCTGGTGATTGCCGACTTTTTCTACTTTAAAGCCTTGTCTTATGAAGGATCACTTGTTTCCATCCTGATCATTGTAAGAAGGGCGTCGGCTGTAATTGTATTTGCAGCAGGAGCGTTATATTTTAAAGAAACCAGCCTGAGAAAAAGAGCTATTGTTCTAGCCGGAATCCTGGCCGGCGTGGCACTGGTGGTGATGGGCAGCCTTTAGCAATTTCATTGATGAGCACTAAAAGCTACATATAACGTAAAATGAAACGAGGGATTTTCTTACTGATACTAGCTGAGTTCTTCTTTGCCCTGGCTACTGTTTTTGCCAAATTTGTTACCAACAGTTCAGATATTCCTGCCATTGAGATCACCTTTTTCAGAGTATCCATAGGCACTGTGGTGGCTGCCGTTTACATGCTGAAAACCGGCACCTCCTTCAAACCTCAAAAAGTCAAACTGGTAATTTCCAGGGCCATATTCAGTTTCTCAGCATTGATCGGTTTCTTTTATGCTGTTGAACATTCATCCGTTACCAATGCCAACATGCTGAACATGACCTACCCGGTATTCATATTCCTGGTTGCACCGCTCTTCAAGCTTGAACGTCTGCACAAATCCGCTTTTCTTTTCCTCATTTTAACCATGGTTGGAATTTACCTTGTTGTATTCCCTGATTTCTCCAACATCAACAAGGGCGATTTGATCGGGTTGCTGTCGGGCATTCTTGCCGCATTTGCCATTATTTCTCTTTCCATGGCTCGTGAATTCGATTCCACGGTGCTGATCGTCTTCTACCTCATGTTTATCGGAACCATTTTAAATGCCTTCATGATGGTACCGGTTTTTGTGATGCCTGATACCAGCAACCTTCCCCTGCTGGTTGCATCGGGATTAGCAGGTTTGGCAGGACAAATACTGCTTACGATGGGTTACAAGAATGTAAATGCCAAAGCAGGCTCCATGGTTTCTTCCTCACGGATCATTTTTGCCGCTCTCATGGGTTCGCTGTTCTTTTCAGAAGCGCTGTCGGCCAGGATTATTTTCGGCGGTCTGCTGATCATCAGCTCCATTATCGGCGTAAGCGCCCTTCAAAAGAAGACTAATTCCGAGGATGCTCAATAAATTGTAGGTTCATACTGTTGGCTGCATTGCCCGCCGGAGCTTTAGCGGAGGAGGGTTGGCTGTTTTTGTTACAAGTCATACTTCGACAGGCTCTGTATGACTATGCATGTCATACTGAGCCTGTCTAAGTGCGACTTACTACTGCTACTGTCTTGGTTCTTGACTCTTGACTCTTGGTTCTTGTTGCTTTCCTGACAAATTTCCCTATTTTTGCAGCTTGTTTCACATATAACGACCTGATTCATGGGAGATCTCATCAGCTTTTTCATTGATTTTGTCCTGCACATCGACAAACACCTGGTTGAAATTGTATCAAACTATCAGAACTGGACCTATGCCATCCTGTTTCTCATTATATTCTGCGAAACCGGCCTGGTGGTGACACCGTTTCTCCCTGGGGATTCGCTGCTCTTTGCAGCCGGTGCAGTTGCAGCCATGGAGGGTCATCCGCTCAGCATTGGCTTCCTGGTACCCATGGTGCTCATTGCCGCTTTTGTTGGTGACAATACCAATTACACCATTGGAGGGTTTATTGGTAACAAGGTTTATGAGAAGGACTATAAACTGATTAAAAGAAAATACCTCGATGAAACCCATGCTTTTTACGAAAAATATGGAGGCGTTACCCTGGTAATTGCCCGTTTTATGCCCATCATCCGCACTTTTGCTCCCTTTGTAGCCGGGGTGGGTAAGATGACCTACAAACGTTTCCTGATGTTTTGTATTATCGGAAACCTGTTGTGGGTAAATATTTTCTTATGGGCAGGTTACTTCTTCGGCAACATACCCTTCGTCAAGAAAAACTTCTCAATTGTTGTGCTGGCCATTATCTTCATTTCATTTATACCTCCGGTTTATACTTTTGTAAAACAGGTGTATAAAAGCTGGAAGGAGAAGAGGGCACAGCAGCAGTAGCAGCAGCAGCAGCAGCAGCAGCAGCAGTCAAATCTCAACACCCAAAACACAACACACATGCATCCAGCTTACTATATTGCAGAGAAAAAAAAGACTGCTAAGTTTGATTTAACCATA
>CAZLLD010000002.1:0-107250 GCA_964560225.1 uncultured Bacteroidales bacterium | reverse complement strand
TGGTTGAAATGCACCAGTCCTTTGTATACGCTACTGCTTTCAGACTGCTTTGCAATGAACCGGATACGGAGGAGGTTGTTCAGGATACTTTTGTAAGGGTGTGGAGAAATCTTTCGCGGTTTAACCAGGATATGCGCTTCACCACCTGGGTTTATAAAATTGTAGTGAACCTGTGTTATGACAGGATGCGGTCAGGAAGAGTCCGGAAAAACACCGTGCTAATAAATATAGAAGACATAAAACTTCAGGATCCACCATCAAGCGAGAATATTGAGGCATCATACATAAATGCCGAACAGGCAGGAATAATCCGCTATCTGACAGATACACTCCCGCCGCAACAGAGAATCGTTTTCAGCTTGTCAGAACTTGAAGAATTATCGGGTGAAGAAATTTCACAAATAACCGGGATGACTCCGAATAAAATAAAAAGCAATCTCTATTGTGCGAAACAGAGCATGAAAAAAAAACTGGAAATTATTGAGGAGAGGAGGAAGACGCATGAAAAATGATTTATATGATGAACTCATTGGTTTTCTGAAGAGGAAAGAACCAGCATCCCAGTCACCTGAAGGATTAACAGATAAGATTATGCAGGCCGTTCAGAAGGACCGTAGTCGCAATCTGCCCTACATTTCATTGGCGGCAAATGAAAGACAATGGAATCTGTATCGCGCCATCAGGGTGATTACAACCGTTGCGGCAGCTTTTTTAATCATGTTCTTAATCAGCGAACAATGGGAGATGAACCGGAAACTGAACATTCTGGAAAACGAACTGGTATCAGGTGATCTGTACCAGCATCACAACAAATACCCAACCAGGGTTGAAAAGATCCAACAAGTGCTGTATGAATTTACGGAAGATGCTGCGGTAGTCAATCAGGAAACGGATCCCGGTGAAGTAATCCGGATTAACCGCAAGTCGCTGAACTACCTGTTAAACCAAATACAGGAACTGGAGAAAGAAAACCTGAGCTACCGGACAAAGCTCCTGCAGACCTATTCAGATTCAACTCAAATCATTCAAAAATAACGGTTATGAAAAAGACAATTATAGAATTTATGCTTCTATTGGTCATTGCATTATTATATGGCTGCAATACCGCGGATCATCAGATGTATACCCGAATTAGTCCCGATGGTTCCTGCTATCGTGAATTCAGAGGACAGGCGGATTCTGCTTTTGTGGCAGGCGATACATCAAAGAACCGTTTTCCTGTAAAGCTCGACTCAACATGGAAAATGAGTATTTATGGAAAACATGCAAACGACAGTATGCCGGGAAAGATAGATAAACAAGACTATTTCAGACATATTCATGATTCAACCTTTCTATCTTACGTCATTGTACAAAAAGAATATCCTTCGGTACAAAACATGGCTGAAATTTTCCGGTTTAACAATTCCGATTGGGATTCAGTAACGCCGGTACTTTCATGGAAAAAGAAATTCAGATGGTTTTATACCTATTTTGAATTCTCAGAAACATATCCGTTGCAGAATCCTTTCTCCAGAGTTCCGGTTGAGAATTACCTTTCACCGGTTGAGTTAGAAACCCTGTATGGTCAGAATTCGGAATTATTTAAGGGAAAGATCGGTATTGAAATCCGGGACATGCTCAATGATATGGAAAGCAGGTCAAATGCCTGGCTAAACAGATCGGTTTTTGAAGAAGACTACAATTTCGTGCTCAGACATTATTCTTTAATAAAGAACATGCCGGTTGATTCAGTCTCTTTCGCTCTGGCAAAGGATTCGGTCTATCTTCGTTTTGGTCAAGATACGTTGTTACCGGATGTTGTGGATGAATTTGACTCGGTATTAAATGTTCATTTTCACACAAGTCAGTTTACCGATTCGAATCCCATACAAGGTGATCTGGAAGATAAATACAAGGCTGAGTTTCCTGATTATACCAAAGGCTTTGGGATGGAATTGGACTATCAGCTGACCTTGCCGGGAAAAGTGTTGGAAACGAATGCTCCGTTTGCGAATGGGGATACGCTTAAATGGAAGCTGGATCAATACCGGTTTTTCTTTACCGATTACACGCTCCATGCTGCATCCCGAAAGCCGAATTACTGGGCGTTTGCAGCAACTGCCATACTGGTGATTTTTTCTGTTCTGACGTTGCTTGTGAAGCGAAAGTAATCAGGTGTTCCGAATCATTGACTGATCTGGTTTAACCCGATCAGTCATCAAAATTGACATCCTTGAAATCAGCCAGGTCCATCGCCTGTTTGCGGTAGACTTTTTTGTTATGCTTGTCTCCATTGGCATCGCTGATCCGGCTGAGGCCGAAATAGGCATATGCCGCGTATTCTTCTCCAAATTCGCCAAATGGTTTGATGCCTTTCAGTCCTTTCGCATACAATGCCTGGGCCTGCTTGTGATTCTTATATTTCTTTTCCTGAAGTATGCCTCTTAAAATGAGTAATTGCGACTGATAAAATGCGTTGTCACTGAGAATATGGTTCTGCCTGATCATGTTTTCGGCCTCGTCATAGCGTTTGGCAAGCAAAAGGTTTTTTATGTAAACAGCCATGTAACTGTAATTTTGGGGATAAAGCTTGTACAATGCTTTACTGTATTGTGATGCCTGCAGAAAATTCCTTTCGAAACTGATGTATATCCCGGAAAGGAAAGTATAGGCCTCGGCTTTTAACACAATGGCATTTTTTGAAGCAATTTGCAGTTCTTTCAGCCCTTTTTCACGGTTCCCCTTTGGGAACAATATAGCCAAAGGTTTGTAAACCGGGTGGGCCTCAGGATAAGCTTCACGATAATAATTGTAAAGCCCGGTAAAAAAATAAAAATCGGCATAGGTTCCGGTGTAATTAAATGACTGTTTAAGATATTGGTATGTGCCAGAAGCAAGCGGAATCACATCCATACTCAATTCATTATCGGCATAAAAGAGCAATAGCAAACCCCGGGCACCCAGGTTCAATACCAGATATTCCGCCTCATCATCCGGGTTGTGTTTTTTCTCACAAAGCTCAATGGCATATCGCAGGTCTTTCTCAAATGTTTGCCGCGCCGGCGATGTGGATATCAATGGGTAGTTTTCCCAGTAGGTAAGCAATCCCCTGTAAACATATTTCATGGGGTGTGATGGATATGCCGAACTGATCTTCCGGTAAACCTCCCTGGCTTCTGTGAACTGCAGATTGTAAATAAAATCCACACCCTTGCATACCAAATTAAATGTAGCTGTATCTTTTAATACCTGCGTTATTCCACTTTGGCTTGGCAACACCATGAAACAGGCTATTACTATTATTTTCAGGTTTTTTATCACCACTTAATAAAAACATGAAACCATAGTGGCATAACAGTTATCATGCCAAATTCCTTTCTGCAATTATAGTGTTTTTGGATGAGAAAGGGAAGGACTAACTCCAGACTCCGGGTATCTTTTCGCCGCAGAATCCACAATTCCCGCCTTTCAGATGATTTGCCGCAACGGTATGACCTTTTCTTTCAATGATCAGTTTTTTGCATCGCGGACAATACGTACTTATTTCTTCCGATCCGGCAATATTGCCGATATATGCAAACCGGATCCCTGCCTGCTGAGCTATTGATTTGGCTTTGTGCAGCACCTGAACCGGGGTGGGAGGGAGCTGGTTTAATTTATACATGGGTTGAAAACGCAGGAAGTGCAGCGGGGTATCTTTCAATCCGTTCTGAACCAGCCAGTCACACATTTTTTTGATCATATCCAAATTATCGCTCCAACCTGGTATCACCAGGTTTGAAATTTCAAGCCACACATCTTCTTCCCTGAATATTTTAAGCGCATTCAAGACAGGTTGCAATTCTCCGGCGTTGAGTCTCAGATAGGTTGCATTGTCGAATGACTTCAAGTCAATGGTGGCGCCGTCAATTACCTTGCACAAGTTCCGGAGCGGTTTTTCATTGATGTAACCGTTTGAAACAATGACATTTTTGATGCCTTTACTGCGGGCAATCACCGATGAGTCATATACATATTCGTAAAAGGTAACCGGTTCCGAGTAGGTATAGGCTATAGAAACACAGCTGTTTTTTACTGCCTCCTCGGTAACCCGTGGCGGCATCAGGTCGTAATTCCGGGTATCTTTCGGACTGGATTGTGAGATCGACCAGTTCTGGCAGTTCAGGCAGGCAAAATTACAACCGGCAGTGGCAATGGAGAAAGACCTGGAGCCTGGCAAAAAGTGATAGAAAGGTTTCTTTTCGATGGGATCCACATGCATGGCGCAAGGATTTCCATAGGCAATAGAATAGAGCTTATCCCGGTAATTGACCCTGTTTCTGCAAAAACTTGTATCTCCGGGTTTTAATATACATTCATTCGGGCATATCTGGCACTTCAGTCCCCGCGGTGTTACCTCGTAATAAAAGCATTCCTTGCTCCATTTCCACAGTTTGTCGCGCTCCACAGCATCATCCCGGAACATGAAGGTATCCATGCCTTCTGCTTTGTTTAAACATGCTGCAGCGGCAGCAGTCATCAAGGCACTTTTTACAAAGGTCCGTTTGCTGATTTTTTCTTTCATCTCACAAACCCTGCACAAAGTTAGCCTTTTTACCGAAAATGTACATAATTATCAAACCGGCCAGGACCAATCCCGAAAGCAACATGCAGGTGGTCCACATTCCCAGTAGCGGTGTCAGCAGCATGGAGGTCAACAGAATGCCCGATGCTGCTCCGGCCAGGTCAATGGCATAAAGATTTGACGCCGTAATAACAACTGAACTGCGGGTAAGTAAAGTAGCTTTGTTAAAAGCCAGTCCTGCCAAATAAGCAATTACTGTTATGAGTGCGAACAGTGATCCCTGAATGGCCCATGAAGGCGCTCCGGCAGAACTGGTTGCCACTTTAAATACAACCGGAATTGAAACCACCAGAAACATCATTATCAGTTGCACCCGCGCATAACAACGTTTTGTATTGCTTCCCGTTTTGTAGCTAATCATGGCACCGCATGTCAACCCAAACATGTACAATGCAATGATCAATCCTGTCATCTGGTAAATGTTGCCAAATAATGCCTGGTATACGATCAGCACAAGAAATTCCGACGATGCACCTGCAAAACCAGTTGTAAATACGCCAGCAGAAAAAGGATCTGCCTTATGGGCTGCAAAAATAACGAGCAAAGAAACAGCAGCTAACATGACCCACAAAACCAGTGTTGATCTCTGGCCTTCAGCCATGTATAGCCAGTACCTGATTTGGTGAAGATAAGCAACTGGTGCCAGGTCGGTATTGGCCGAGGAAACAAGCTCTGTTATTAATGCACGGATTTGCCGGTTCTTTTGCAACAGCAGGTCATCGTCAACAGAGTAGGGTGTTAGATAATCATTTTCAAAAGTTGCTTTTTGCAAACGCTCTGCAATATTCAGGTTCAAAGAATCATCAGAAGCCAGGTAATAATTTCTTCCCGCGGGAATGATTTCAACACGGGCAAAACTTTTTTGCAGTGTCTGGAAGACAACCCGGTTCACCTCGCGAGCTTCATCGCTCATGTAATTTGCCGTTGAGCTCAGTGCAATTGAAAATACACCATGTTGTAAAAGAGCCTTTTTCACTGCAGTAAAAAAATCCGATGTGTAATAACGGTTAATCTGCGCGTTTGAAGGGTCGGGTGAATTGATGATGATGACATCATACTTGTCTGTGGATTGGCTGACATATTTGCGGGCATCTTCAGTATATATCTTCAGGCCCGGAAATTTGGGTATGTCAGTGAATTCTTTTTCCACCTTTACAAGCCACGGATCATTCTCCAGATAGTGAAGTTCCTCAACCGTTTTATATTTGAAAACCTGAACTGACATGTCAGCAATTCCCCCCGAAACGATAAGTACCTTCTTTGGTTCCTGATGCTGCAACATGGCGCAGTGAACGGCCTCTTCGGCATGGTATGGGTTGTTCGATGAAAAAAGCAACAGGTTGTTCCCGTAAAAATTCACCTGTCCGTTGGATTTGGTTACGGTGATATGCTGAAACGGCGTGTCGCGGCTTAACAGAATCCGCTCATTTCGGAAATGCAACGATTTCATCCATAAATCAACAGGCATTATAAACAACAATACAGTGGCAAGTATGCTGGTCGCAATGACCAGAACTTTTCTGATTTTACCCTGAAGTCGCGGATAGATCAACCAGGCAGCAATACAGTTAAATATCAGAACCATGGCAAGCACCTGGTAAGTCCGTAACAAAAAAGAAAGCAACAGACTGAAAAGAATTCCGGCCAGCATGCTGCCGGCAGATTCCCATCCATAAGCATGGGAAACGCAATTTCTGTTCCTGCTCTCCGATAGGAGCGAAGCCAGCATAGTGAATAACCAACCGGTGATAAAGCAACCCGGTAATAAAAGAATCAGTGAATATACAAAGGCCATGATTAACCCGTGCGTGGTCCCGGGCGTAAACAACAGGCTGTCAGCTACGCTGAGCAATCCCACCGCAATTGCCGGAACAATCGCTTCCACGAAAAACAGCCTTGAAATCAAACGGCAATTGTGGACATGATGGGGAGAACGCCTTGCAAATCCGGCTCCTGATGCGGTCAGCAGCATCCACAGGCACAATATGAGCCCGATGACAAGTTCATTGCCCTGGAACAGGTTCAGCAATTCCCTGATCAGGATGAGCTGAACCAGGATGGAAGTATAACCGAGAATGAAAAGAGCAGCAACAATCTTCCGGTGTGGCTTATTCTCCGAAAACATACGCTTCGTAAGTGTATAAATCAGCATCTTTCCAACCGTCCCAACCTATGCCTGCTTTATCGCGTGCGCAATGACCGAGAAATTCCTCTACGGTCCAGTTTGTTTGACTGGCCACCTGAGGCAGAAAGGTGCCTCCGCGGCTTCCTTTCTTGACGTATATGCCATGTTTGCCCAATACTATCTCATCAGGCGAAAGGATCTTTTTCATGGGGGTGAGCACTGATATTTCGATATGCGCTTGTCCCAGTTCTTTTTTTGTAAGCCTCGAAAACCGGTAATCACGTGTTGCTGCTGAAACAGCCATCTCCTGAACCATTTTATACAAAGGCTGGTCAGCATCGAATCTTCCGATGCAACCCCGCAATTTGCCGTCGATGGTAAGTGTTACAAAAGCTCCTGAAGGTGCCAGCATCTTTTGGGTAAAGCCTTCGGTTTTCACCGGGGGAATTTCATTGTTATCAAGATATTCCTTGATGGTGTTTCGGGCCAGTTGCAGCAGCTGCTTCTTTTCACTGTCAGTAAGTTTATATTCCGAATCGCCTGCCATACCCTGTTTTTCAGCTGACAATTCCATGGTAACAGCCAGGGCATGATAGCCAACCACCCTGTCTTTATCTCCCACCCGGGAATCCCCTGAATTCATATACCTGATTTTGTGGTACTGTATGCCCTGTCTTTTCTCGGTAATTTCCAGGAATGCGAGCATGCTGGTCCATCCGCAAATGCTGGTGGCCAGGTTGGAAATGGATTTGGATTCGTTGGACCCGAGTATATTCCTGAATTCAGCCGAGGAATTCTTTATAATGGCATTGGCTGTATTTTCATCCACCTTACAGGCATCGTCATATTCCGGATAATGAGAAAAATCGGTACTGATTACAAACAGGTTCCGCCCGTTTAAATAAGGATCCAGCGCTTCAGCTATTCTTTTAATGGTGGCGAGTCTTTGTGTCCCGATCAGGATGGGGACGATTTGCAGGTTGTCTTTGAAAATATGTTGCAGGAATGGAAGTTGAACTTCCAGACTGTGCTCCTGGGCATGGGCTTCAGGGAGCGATCGGAACACGTCGGGATTTTCAGCTATCAGTTTTTGAGATAACGGAATATTAACTTTCACCATTCCTGAGGGCATGATGAAATGGCCCTGGGTGTATAATGCGGCTCCGTCATAACTGGCACGGTGACTCGATCCGATGAGAAAAACGTTGTCGTAATGAGTTTCTGCAGAAAGCTGATTAAATGCTGAAGCAGCAACCACTCCCGAGTAAATATAGCCTGCGTGTGGAGAAATTACAGCCACAACATGCTTCAGGTTTTTGCAAGGGGTGGCCTCCGAAAAAAGCTTGCTAATCTGCTGCTCCAATTCAACCCGGTTGCCAGGATAGAATGTTCCGGCTACGGCAGGTTTCCGGTTAATCAGGCTGTCATTTTCCATGTTCGTAATTGTTGCTTCGGGCAGGGTGTTATTCGGTTGACGGGTGCTGCATTGTGCTCCCGGTAAAATCAGCATCAGAAAAAGCAATGTGGTAGTTTCGGGTCTCATCAGCTAATATCAAATTATTCATTAATGTCCTTTAGTTAAGGATTCTTTGTCATTGCGAGCGAGGTACGAGCGTGGCAATCTCGCTGTCATAAAGAGATTGCTTCGTTACACTCGCAATGACGCTCTATGTTCGAAGGCTTAACCTAATAGGAAATAGATTTATTATTAAAATTACTCCAATAATCGCTAAAATTCAAATGGTTTTTATGCAATTTTGCCCCGGAAATATAAGGATATGCTGAAAAAAGATGTGAGTTACCGGGTTGAAGCCAATGCACCACTGATGCAGTACCTGCTGCAAACCCTCAGGAATAAAAGCAGGGACAATATAAAATCGCTGTTGCGCAACAAACAGGTGTGGATTAACGGTAAAGCAGTGTCACAGTTCAATCATCTGCTTTTACCCGGTGATGAAGTTGAGATCAGACGGGTTCGGAAAACGGATTTACCACCGGCTCATCTGCTGAAAATAATTTATGAAGATGAACACTTAATTGTAATCGACAAAAAGTCGGGATTGCTTTCGGTATCTGACGGACACGACCATATTACCGCTTTCGGAATTATTTCGGAATGGGTGAAACATGAAGATCCTCAAAACAGGATCTTTTTGGTGCACCGCTTGGATCAGCACACCTCCGGTTTGCTCATGTTTGCCAAAAGTGAAGAGGTGCAGAATATTTTCAGAAATGACTGGAAAAAATACATAACCGAGCGAACCTATATAGCTATAGTAGAGGGACAGGTGAAAAAAACAGAAGGACAGGTTCGTTCGTACCTGTCAGAAAACCAGGCTCTGGTTATGATTTCCGGCCAGGATCCCTCGAAAGGCAAATATGCCATAACCCGATACAAAACTGTGAAAACCAACAGCAGGTACTCACTGCTGCACGTCAACCTCGAAACCGGACGTAAAAACCAGATCCGCGTTCACATGCAGGATATCGGGCACAGTGTTGCAGGTGACCGGAAATATGGGGCCAAGACCAATCCACTTGGGCGCTTGTGCCTGCATGCTATGGTGCTGGCCTTTGCACATCCGATAACCCGTGAACCACTGAGATTTGAGTCGGCTGCACCTACTGAGTTCCTCCGGCTGTTTTCATAAACCATCTGCCAGGTAAAGGATGTCTATTTGTTACATATTCTACACAAGCTTATATGATAACCTATCTCAGGGTTGAGAATGCCTCCAGGAATTGGGGCGACGTGAAGTTGTTCAGCAACCTGAGTTTTTCTATTAACGAAGGCGATAAAGTGGCCATTGTGGCACGTAACGGAACCGGAAAAACCACCTTGCTGAATATCATTGCCGGTAAGGACAGCTTTGATTCAGGTACTTTTCAACTTAATAAAGACATAAAATTAGGGTATCTCGAACAGAATCCGGTATTCAACGCAGCGTTCACCTTGTTTGATGCTGTATATGGAGCACCGGGAAAGCTGATGGAAACAGTACGTGATTATGAAATTGCCTTGCATGAAAACAACCAGAACAGGCTGCATGATGCAACAGCCATGATGGATTTTCATCAGGCATGGACACTCGAAAACAAGATCAGGCAGATGTTAAGTGTTTTCAAGCTGGAAGATGAAACGATGCCTGTGGGGTCTCTTTCGGGCGGCCAGGTTAAACGCCTTGCCCTTGTTGTTGCCCTGATCAACGAACCTGATTTCATCATGCTTGATGAACCCACCAATCACCTGGATCTGGAAATGATTGAATGGCTGGAGGAATACCTTTTGAAATCAAGAATTACCCTGCTTGTGGTAACCCACGATCGCTATTTTCTGGACCGGGTTTGCAATGAAATTATAGAAATCGATGGAGGCGTTGCCTATACTTATACGGGTAATTATTCCGAATTTATTCAGAAACGAGCGGAACGAATTACTAACAAAGAAGTACAGGTTGAAAGAGCCCAAAACCTGATGCGCAGGGAACTGGAATGGATGCGGCGAATGCCGAAAGCCCGCGGAACCAAAGCGAAATACCGGATAGATGCTTTCTACGAACTGAAAACCCGGTCGGAATACAGGCGAAACGATCAGCAGGTAACCATTCAGGTGAAAGGAGCCAGGCTGGGCAAGAAGATTCTGACACTCGACAACATACACAAGAAATTTGGTAATCAGGTAATCCTCGATGGTTTTACCTATTCATTTGCACGCGGAGAACGGATTGGCATCATCGGTCAGAATGGGGCAGGGAAGTCAACCCTGCTGAATATCATCACGGGTCTGATACCTGCCGATTCAGGCGCAATTGAGCAGGGCGAAACGGTGATCTTTGGCTATTACCGGCAACAGGGATTGGAATTCTCGCCGGGCCAGCGGGTTATTGATGTGATCCAGGATATTGCTGAATCCATAGATCTCGGAAATGGCCGGCAAATATCGGCCATGCAGTTTTTGAACCAGTTCTTGTTCACACCTGAGATGCAACACATCCAGGTGGAAAAACTCAGCGGCGGTGAACGACGCAGGCTTTATCTCATGACCGTGCTGATGCGCAGCCCTAACTTTTTAATACTGGATGAACCTACCAATGATCTGGATATTGCTACACTTCACGTGCTGGAAGAATACCTGATCAATTTTACCGGATGCGTGCTGATCGTATCGCACGACCGGTTCTTCATGGACAAGATTGTGGACCATACTTTCGTTTTCGAAGGAAATGGAGAAGTGTATGATTTCCCGGGCAATTACAGTGATTATCGTGCATCACAAAAGAAACAGGCCGCAGAAATGAAACAAAGCGAACTGCCCGAAAAAAACAAAACAAATACTGCCGGCACACAGGTCAATGCCAATGCAGTTAAGAAAAAACTATCCTTTAAGGAGAAAAGGGAATATGAACAACTGACCGTCGAACTGGAATCTCTTGAAGAGGAAAAGAAATCACTGGAAGTCCTGATGGGAAATGGAAATCTGGATTCCGGAGAACTGGTGAAACAAGCCAACCGGATTGCTGAAATCATCACCCTGATTGACCAGAAAACCGACCGGTGGCTTGAATTAAGTGAGTTAGCAGGTTAGTTTAATTCGACAGGAGTCAGTTTCTCAATTGCTTTTTCAAGAGGCAAGTCTTTGTGTAATATTAATGGCTCCCAATAATCTGGCATGTAATAATCCGGAGATAATCCGATACCTTCAAGATACCTTCCTTTTGAATCAACCATCAATTTACCTTCAGGTGTATAAACAACCTGGCCACCGATGCGAAAACACCAGCCATTGGGCAACAGCCTCTCGTTTACCGAGGAAAAAGCACCGCAGGTAGTATCACCAACAGTGATAACTCCTTTCTGGCTTTTCATTCCCAGTATAAAATGTTCTGAAGAACTTGCCGTGTAACTGTTCATCAATATGGCTACCGGCTTATTCTTTAAACAATTAGAATGTGGTCGTATCCGGTGATCAAACATTTCTGAGAAATCATTGTGTGATGGGCCATTCCTGAATTTCGATTTCAGAAAAACTTTTGGTTCACTGGCAAAGCTGTTGAGTGTTTTAACAAATGATTCCGTATGACCGCCGCCATTAAACCTCAAATCAATAATAACGGCATCAAGCAACTGAAAATCATCAACCGCTGACTGAATAAATGAATCAGGGAAATCATCCAGGCTGAACGTTGGAATATACAGGTACCCGATCTTCTTCTGATTCACAGCCACGGTGCCATAAAAGAACACCCAGCCTTCAACTTCAACTGAAGTAAAGCTGCTGTTCAGATAGTATGTTATTATTGTTTTCAATTGCCTGCCGACATCATCCAATGATTGAGTATATCTGTCAACATAAAAAGACTTCTCACGCCGGTTCCACGACCGGAAAAAAGCAACGCCGGTAGCTTTCAGATCGGTGTGACCATCGTTGATTTCGTGAAGCAATCCGCACATGGCTTTAAATAACTCGTAATCTGATGATGAATTGGTTACCTTGCTACCATATACCTGCCTTAAGGAGTCCCAGTTCAGGCTTTTCGCAGCCATAGCCCCATATCCAATATCAAACTCGTGCCAAAGGGCTTCAAAATTGTCTGAAGGCGTGTTTGAAAATTCTGTTGTTAACAGAGATTTCTCGCATCCCGCTATCAAGATGAGGCAAAACATCAGTATGACGACTGCGTATTTCATTACCGCTGGAATTTGTAGGTTAGCCCTAACTGATATATGCCGGTTACCAGTCTTAAATTTCTTGGAATGGGATCGTTTATATACCTGAAATTGTAACTGCCATTTATGCATAATTTGTCACTAAGTTGACATGTGTATAACAGATTCAGAAAAATACCCTGGAATGAGCTGATCCCCTGTATGCGGGAATTCGACTTGATGAAATCCCATTTTTTTCTATTTTCAAAATCCTGTGCCATTACATTTGAGTAGTTCGATCTGCAGGTATAGGACAGTACCGATGTTGTGAATGAAAAACTAACCAGGTGCCGGCGCCACAAATATTCACTGTATATACCCGGAGCAAGCGTGCTCAGCAACAATTCAGGTGTCATCCCGTAATTGGTCACCAAATCGGCCGAGGTGAACCAGTTTAAAGCGGCATATATGGGTATTGTTTTTTTTATGGTTATCAGATGAAAGCAATGGAAACTGCTGGCCTCAAAATGCAGGTGTTTAATTACCCGCAGCCGGTTATCCGCTTCTAAACGATATTCATTGTTTTTATTTCCATCAGGATATCTTTTTAAATAAGAAAATCCCAGCCGGTAGAATGAAAGGATTTTTTTACGGTTTTCATATCCTATCGCAGTCAGAAATCCGGTACCCGGATAAATCTGATTTGTAAAAATTTCATCAACAGATGCATATGTAAAGAGTCCGGTTTCCAGTTTTACAGCTTTATGAAAACCCTGATCATTCGCGGGCATTTGCTGTGCCAACAATTGATTTCTTCCAATGATCAAAAGAATTATTGTCAGTATTTTTATGAAGATATTTGGATGCTCCGTCATAGAATTGCTTGAATATACTGCTATTAAAAATGGTTTGAACATATCAGAAAGCATGAGACCGCATCAGTCCGACTTATTATCTTCTGCCTGCGTTCCCAGAGAATATTTCAGCATGATGAAACCAATAATGCCTGCAAGTGTGGAAGCAACAATGATGGCAAATTTCGAATTACTGATTAGGGCCTCATCTTCAAATGCAAGCAATGTAACAAAAATCGACATGGTGAAGCCTATTCCCGCTAAAAAGCCTGCACCGATAATGTTCTTCCACTTAAGGTCCTGCGGTAATCTGCATAAACCTATGGCAACTCCGATAAAGGTAAATACAAAGATGCCTAACGGCTTGCCGATCACCAGCCCGGTAATTATCCCCAGGCTGGCTGTATCTCCCAAACCGGAGAACCAGTTATTGCCAATGATAATGCTGGTGTTAGCTGCAGCAAACAAGGGAAGAATAATAAATGCAACAGGTTTGTGCAAGAAATGCTGCAATATGTAGGAAGGCGATTTTTCTCCCCCTTTGGAAAAGGGTATGGCAAAGGCCAGTAAAACCCCTGTTATGGTTGCATGAACCCCCGAATGCAGCATGAAATACCACATGGCTGCACCCCCAATCAGATAGGGTATTAAATTGAATACTTTCAAGCGGTTCAAAAGAATAAGAAAGCCAAAAATTCCCAATGCAATGAGCAGATTTGTAAATGCAATTGATCCCGTATAGAAAACCGCTATAATCATAATGGCGCCCAGGTCGTCAATTACAGCAAGCGCTGTCAGGAATATCTTCAACGACCCCGGAACCCGTTTGCCCAACAGGGACATAATTCCAATGGCAAACGCAATGTCTGTGGCTGTGGGAATTCCTGTACCTGCCTGCGCCGCAGTTCCGAAATTAAACAATAAGTATAACCCTGCAGGCATGAGCATGCCACCTATTGCCCCGAAAATGGGCAATGCAGCATTTTTTATATCCGAAAGCTCTCCTTTGTTGATCTCACGCTCCAATTCCAAACCTATCAACAAAAAGAAAATGGTCATCAGCCCGTCATTGATCCAATGAGCAATACTGTGCCCGGACATTTGAAACTGCCAGATACGCACATATCCAGTCTGCCATGATGAGTTTGCCAGCCAAATAGATGCTATGGTAACCAAAACCAGGATCAGCCCCCCTGTCTTCTCACTTCTGAAAAACTCGTTGTATAATCTTGTTAATATCATCTTTTCTGTTCAATTGTTCTGGTGCTATTGATTCACATTGCTGGTGACTGGTTTAAATTCTGCTTTTCAGCAAAGTATTGCAGGATGTATTTAAAAAGGCTTCAATTCTCCAGACTCAATCATTTTTTGATATCGATCTCTGTAGCTTTCCAGGTATTCAGAATCAAACTTTTCTCTTCCTATGATTAATGGATTGGCCTCATTGGACTTACGAATACGAAGAGATGCAAATGTTTTTTCCTGAGAATGGAAGAAAAGGCCAATATCACACTTAGCATCTGCTGCATATGCTTTAAAATATTCTATTGAAGCTTTGTAAAGTTTTGTTTCAACCTGAGTTGGTTGCACTGACGAACCTCCCATGATTCCAACCATGTGTGGTTCACCTTTATCCTTTACCGGAAAAATAAAAGACAGGCAACCAGGACTATGACCTGGTGTTGAAACTATTTGAAAAGTAGTATTGCCAACTTTTATTTTCATTCCATCGATCAAATAAATGTCCACTGATTGCGGCCTTGTTCCAATATAAGGTCCTTCTAATGAAACTGTTTGCAACATATTCCATCCTAACAAGCTCATGGCTACTTTAGCTTCCGGACAAACATTTCTTTTAAGATATTGAACACCTCCATAGTGGTCAAAATGCTCATGAGATATAAGTATTAGGCGTATTTTCGAAGGATCTAATCCCATTTTTTTCATATCTGAAACCATCATTGCAACATCTGTATCACCACAACCTGTATCAAGCATAACTAATCCATCACCTGTATCTATAATAAATGCACCAACTGCGGTAGTGCCAACAAAGTATAAATCATCAAAGAGTCTGATAGGTTCGATAGAAGTATAGGGAGCTCGAAAATAGTATGGAAATTCGGGGGATTCTCCAGGATTTGTTGCAAGCTCTGCTGCAGCTTCCGGAATCTTAAGTGAAGCCACAGCTTCATCAATTGTCATACAATCAGCTGTAATTGTCCTATT
Organism: uncultured Bacteroidales bacterium; assembly: GCA_964560225.1. Taxonomy (GTDB): domain Bacteria; phylum Bacteroidota; class Bacteroidia; order Bacteroidales; family UBA10428; genus UBA5072. The sequence goes on along the minus strand of CAZLLD010000002.1, from coordinate 91,790 downwards.
TGACTTGCTGGAAGAAGGTTCGCTATTTTCATTCGTTTGTGCTGTCATGTTTATTCTTAAACATAGAAAAAGCAAAGAAAATATGAATACACATCTGTGAGCCATTTTAATTCATTATTTGTTAATCTAAAAAAAAAAATCAACACGAAGGGTTATATTCATCATGAGACATTCCTTTACTGACGGTGTTTGACGACATGGTATTATGTGGTTTTAGCAGCGAATTCCTTTGAGCTTGCCTGACCCTGTTTATCAGCATGCAAAGATACTAAACCCGCACACACTATACTTTATTAGCGGATCTTTTCTATTCTTCAGGTGATTTTTTGAAATCTTTAAATAGAAAGAAAATTGACAGTGCAAAGCCAATGAAGTATACGAATGCCAGTACCGGTTTTTCAAATTTCAGATTCTCAAAGTCGAATTCCTCAAATAAAGCAACACCAATAATGATTGTTGGGATCAATAAAACAATTGATAGACTCTTTTTATTTTTCATGTTTTAGTGTTATTATTTATTCAAATCAATAAAAGCTCCTATCCCCAGTGAAATAATAGTAAAAGTTACCACTCCTAACAAATAGGAGATAAGTGCTTTTACATAATTAGCAATTTTTCTTTTATCAAAGAATTGTCCAAACGCATAAGTTGTATAAATTAATATGATTAATACTCCAACTGGCATTGCATCAGTATGAGTCAAGCTACCAATAATTGCAGATGCCGAATAAATTAGCATTCCAATACCCATTATGAAACAAAGAAGTACTATAATTTCAAAAAAATTAAAGGAATATTTTCTGAAAAACATTTTTAACCATAATCCAATAAAAACCGACATAATAATATTTGCGAAGCCATAATTACCTTGTACCCATATAATAATTGCAAGGGTTGCAGACTCTGTGTTGTATATGGTAGCTTTAATACCATCTAGGAATCCATCATCAGAATGAAAAATTCTAACCAATATGGTATATATCACAGAGGTAATTAGTATGAACATAATCGGTTTTACAAGCCGATTTCTGTCTTCAGAAATATAAACTCTTATATTTTCTCCAGGTCTCAACAGTAATTCTTTTATCGTGTAGAAAATTCCTTTTTCGAAATTCAATACACTTGCAATTTCAGAAATTATATAATGACCATTTATTCTTTTTATTTTTGAAGGATTTCCACAATCAGGACAAAAATTACTTTGAAATTCACAATTGCATTTTTTACAAGTATTCATTGGCTTTTATCTTTTTGTCAATCATTTTCAGGTTTTGAACTTCATTACGAACGCCTTCTCAAAATAACTGCTAAACATTCAAATATAATCAATTGTTGTTATCACTGTTATAACGCTTCTGTTTTGGGATTGTAAACTCTTATTATTTTTAAAAATTGCTGCTTATTCCTGTTTTTAATTTGATTAGGGCAAGTGTTAGTATTGTGTGCAATTGATCTCAGAACAATCAGATGTAAATTTTTGCAGCTGCAAATTCTTGGTAACATATTATACTCCGTGCCCTTCAACCACATTTTGTACTTGCGTCTGAAAAACCAACATCCTCTTTATCGCTCCCATACTCAATAGTAGTGTTGCAACAGCATGTTGGCGGGGAGTATTCGCTTCGCTCGTGATCCCGGAGATATTCTGTTAATGAATTGGATGTAACTTAGGGATTTCTCGCTTCGCTCGTGATCCCTTTTTATTGGTCCTGCAATAAAAAAAGCAATGCCGCGGCAGAGCCGCTTTCATTTTTTATTGCCAGTGAGCCTTTTAAGCATAGATGCTTAAGGCTCACTGGCAATAAAAAATGCCCCTTTCGGGGGCATTGCTTTTTTTAGTGATCCAGCTGGGATTCGAACCCAGGACCCCATCCTTAAAAGGGATGTGCTCTACCTGCTGAGCTACTGGATCGGACGCCTTGTTAAAGGCCTTCCTGCTTGTTTTCCGGTCTGAAAACCGGCTCTTTTTAAAGAGTTGCAAATATAGTATCTAATTTTTAACCACGAAAATAATTCTCTGAAATTTTTACAAACATATTATAACGCCTGTTAATCAATCTCTTTGTTCAAATCATGGAACATTTATTACCTCTTTACCGTAAAACGATTGATATTTCAACTGAAAAACTAAGCAATATGAACAGAATTCCACATCTCAAATCCCTATTCTTCCTGGTCTTGGCAATTGTCTTCGGAGATAAAGCCTTTGCCCAGCTGGAAGAAGTTGGAAATATGCTTGCAACCGGCGAGCAGGATGCCAGGTTGCTGTTGCAACCCTATATTGCGCCTGCCATAAACGGATTTGGTGCAGCCCAGGCAGGAGGATGGTATAATACTGCTGAACCTCATAAATTGGGTGGGTTCGACATCACCTTCACGGCCAGCGTGGCCATGGCACCTAAAAAGTATTCCACCTTTATCATCAACAATGACGAGCTTTCGGCCCTGAAGCTTCAGGATCCTGCACTGAATGAAACCCAAACCGTTGTGGGTGACAATAGTGATGGTCCTCAACTGGTTTATAATGTTGAAGACGGAGACGGCAATGTGGTATACACTCAGAATGCCTTCAGAATGCCTAAAGGCCTAAATGCACGTTATGTGCCTTCACCCATGATACAGGCAGGAATTGGACTCATAAAAGGCACTGAAGTGATGGTTCGGTTCATGCCCAATATTACTATCGAAGGGAACGAGCTGGGTCTTTGGGGAATTGGAGGTAAACACGACATCAAACAGTGGATCCCGGGTTTGAAAAAGTTACCGGTGCTTAAAGTATCTGTGATGTATGGCTATACAAAACTACATACTTTTATAGGGTTAAATGTTGATCCTAATGATATCAACGCCGGTGGCCTTCCTGAGGAACAGACCAACAACAACTGGGAGGACCAGTATATGAAGCTTTGGGTAAAAAGCCACACCGCCAATTTGTTGATCGGTGCCGACCTGAAGGTGGTGAGCTTTTATGGCGGAATCGGCTTTGTATCGTCCAAAACAACATTGAAAATGGAAGGCGATTTTCCTTATGTTGAGTGGTCAAATGATGCTAACGAGCTTGTTGTAAAAACCGCTAAGGACCCAATAGACATGGAAATAGAAAACAAGGACGGCAGCTTTACCAAACCCAGATTGAATGTGGGAGTCAGGTTTAAAATGGCCATAGTTACCCTGCACTTCGATTACAGCTGGGCCAATTACAGCGTGTTAACTGCAGGGTTGGGTTTCTCGTTCAGATAACGTAAGTTTTTAAATGAATAACAAAACACCCTTCAAGGGGGTCTCTGGACCGCTTGAAGGGTGTTTATATTTTGTTCTGTTAGCAGATGGCCAGATCAATAATAAAACCCAAACTTGAAAATGGGGTTGGAGTAGGGCGAGAAATCATTCTGGGTTACATCCCATAAAATGTAAATGGCGGCTTTAAATCTGCCGGCAATGGGCTGAATCAGACCGGCGCCCAGCAGCAGGTTGTCAATCCAGATCCGGTCTTTGGTATAAATGTAATTAGGATATGTATTGTAATCAATATAAACCCGCTCCACATTGACCACTTCATTTTCGGCATGCAGGGTAACCGCACCCAGTCCGATGGCTCCGCCTTCCTCAGGACCTTTAAAAACAGTAAATGAAGCAACAACTTTTCCTCCGTAAGTTGACGTTTCAAAATTATAATTCTTGTACTTCTCATAGATATAAATTGGTCCCAGTCCGGCCGAGAACCTTTGGGTAAAACGGTAATTGATTTCGGGAGCAAGCTTGATGTAGGTAATCGTTCCGAAACTCAGCCCGATATCACCTCCTACAAAGATCCGCTGGCCAATACTTCCTTTTTCCTTTTCTTCGGTAGTTTGCTGAATTTTCTCTTCCACCTGCGCTGTGAGGCTCATGAAACAGAATGCCAGTGTAATTATCGATAAGAAACGTTTTTGAATCATAGTTCTTTTCTATCTTTAGGTTGAAAACGGCGTAAAAATACGAATTCAAACTTTTATTTGCACATGGTTGTTCTAATTACAGGAGCCAGCAGGGGAATTGGCTTTGAAACCGCCCGGTACTTTGCCAGGCTTGAAAACACCGAGATATATGCACTTTCACGCAATCAGGCCGGTCTGGGCCAGCTTGCCTCTGAATGTGCCGGTTTGAACAAATCATCCCAGGTGCATCCACTGGTGATTGATCTCGACCTTTTTACAAGAGATCCTTGGTCATTGCTGAAAAGACTTCCATCCTCGCTGAAACATATTGACATCCTGATTAACAATGCAGGCGTATTGATTAATAAGCCTTTTCTGGAAACAGACCTGGATGAGATTCAAAGCTTGTTTTATACCAACTGCTTTGCGCCGGCATTACTAATAAGGCATTTGATGCCTTTGCTGGGCGGAAAAAACGTTACACATGTGGTTAATATCAGCAGCATGGGAGGATTTCAGGGCAGCATGAAATTTCCGGGGCTTGCTTATTACAGTGCCAGTAAAGCGGCTCTTGCCTGTCTGACGGAATGTTTAAGTGAAGAATTCAAAAATTCCCAGGTGGTATTCAATTGTCTGGCTCTTGGATCCGTTCAAACCGAGATGCTTGAAGAGGCATTTCCGGGATTTAAGGCATCTTTACAACCTTCGGAGATGGCTGAATTCATTGGCCATTTTGCACGCACTGCACACAAACAAATGCGGGGGAAGATCATTCCGGTTTCGTTGAGCAATCCTTGAGAGTAGAACCAAGAACCAAGCTTGCCTGCCGGTAGGCAGGAACCAAGATTCAAGAGCCAGAACCTTAAAGTAAGGGTTTAGGATAGTTTCGGTTTTTGATTTTAGATCTTCGATCTTTGATCAAATGGCTATTCATAGCTTTTCATCAGCTCGTCCTTTTCATCGTCGCGGCAATTCCAGCAGGGAAGTTTCACGTTTACCATAGAGGTTTCATCATATTCACGGGGCTTGATTTCTCCTTTGAGCACCATCAAACCGTTCATGGCCAGTGCGTGCATTTCATCCTCCCCGGGATAAATTACCACCGGGGCCATAAAAGCCACCATTCTTTTAATGAATTCCACCACCATGGGATTATGCGAAATGCCTCCGGTGAGAATAATGGCATCCACTTCGCCGTGCAATACAGCACACATGGCGGCTATTTCCTTGCCAATCTGATACGACATGGCATCCTGAATAAGCCGCGCCTTGTCATCACCATCCTGGGCCATTAATTCAACTTCATAAGCACTGTTGGTATTCATGTAGGCCATGTAGCCTCCGCCACCGGTGATCATTCGCTTTATCTGGTCGAGCGTGTATTCGCCGCTGAAACAGAGCTTTGCCAGAGCTCCAGAAGGGAGCGTTCCGGAACGTTCCGGCGAAAAAGGACCTTCACCGTCAAGTGCCTGATTCACATCAATTACCTTACCCTTACGATGTGCTCCCACTGAAACGCCACCACCCAGATGGGCGATTACCAGGTTCAGGTCTTCATATTTCCGGTTCATCAGGCGTGAATAGGCTCGGGCAGTAGCTTTCTGATTCAGCGCATGGAAAATGGAATACCTGTGGAATAACGGGTGACCGGCAATTCGGGCCACATCCTGCAATTCGTCAACGACAACCGGATCAGCAATAAAAGCCTTGCAGTTCGGCAGTGTCTGGGCAATGGAATAGGCAATGAGCCCGCCCAGGTTGCTGGCATGCTCACCCATAACCCCTTCAAGCAAATCGTGCCTCAGTCTGTCGTTGATATGGTATACTCCTGATTCAATAGGGTGTATCAGACCTCCACGGCCAACTATAACCTCAACAATTTCAATATTGATATGAGATGCCTTTAATTCCTTGAGGATGATTTCTTTTCTGAATTCGTACTGGTCACCGATTCTATTGTAACCCGACAACTCCTGGGGATCATGCAGGATACTTTTCAGAAATACCGGTTTGGCATTGTGGTAAACAGCAATCTTTGTCGAAGTTGATCCCGGGTTGATGGCTAGTATTTTGTGATTCATGACCTGAGGGTTAACTTAGTACTTTGAATAGAGTTATGTCATAGAAACGGCAAGAGCAATGGAAAGGAACTTACTCTTGTCCTGATCTGCCCTGGATGTAAGTACTACAGGAGCACCCGCACCTGCAACAATAGCGGCACAAACAGCACCACCAAGAAAGTTCAGTGACTTATAAAGCACATTGCCGGTATTGAGATCGGGTGCAACCAGTACATCGGCATTACCGGCCACTGCGGAAATTAATCCTTTATGCCGGGCCGCTTCTGATGACACCGCATTATCCAGTGCCAGAGGGCCGTCAATTTCACATCCTTTTATTTGTCCGCGTTTCTGCATTTGCGTGAGCATGGCGGCATGAACTGTGGCCTCCATTTTTGGATTGACTGTTTCCAGTGGGGCAAGTATGGCCACCAGCGGATTGGCAATACCAAGTCGATGAAGCGTATTCACTGCATTTCTGACAATGGCAACTTTTTCTTCGAGATCAGGATTGATATTTAATGCCGCATCAGTAATACATAGTATTTTGTGGTAGTATGGCGATTCAAAAAAAGCCAGGTGACTCAGCAAACCACCTTGAAGCAGTCCGTTCTCCTTATCGAGTATAGCTCTGACTAACTGACCTGTGGGTACTAAACCTTTCATCAGAATATCAGCCTGCCCTTCTTTCACCAACTTTACGGCCTTTACGCAGGCCAGGTTTTTATCGGGCTCCTGAACCAACTCAAAACCTGAAATTGTGACACCCGCTTTTTTTGAAGCAGCCAGGATCTCTCCCTTGTCACCTACCAGGATGGGTGTAATCAGTTGCTTTTCAGCTGCATTGCACAGCGCTTTGAGAACATCTTCATCCTGTGCCACTGCAACAGCAAGCTTCCGGCTGCCCTTTTTCAGGGCAACATCTACCATACTGTTGAGTGATTGAATGGTCATCAGGTAATGGTTATTTCTTCAACTGTGAAACGATTTTTACAGTATCCTCTGCAATAACAAGTTCTTCGTTGGTTGGAACAACCATAACCTTTACCCTCGAATTTTCTGTGCTGATGACAGCTTCTTTTGATCGCAGTCCGTTGTTTTTCTTTGGGTCAAGTTCGATACCCAGAAATTCCATGTCCTTGCAAACATCTTCCCTTGTTTCGGGTCCGTTTTCACCTATTCCGCCGGCGAATACCACAATGTCAACACCTCCCATGGCAGCTGCATAAGCACCCAGGTATTTTTTTACCCTATAGTGATACATGTCTAAACCCAAAACAGCCCGTTCGTTCTTTTCTTTGAAAGCAGCATCCTCAATTTCACGCATATCAGACGAAATGCCTGTTATACCAAGCATTCCGCTCTGTTTGTTGACCAGGGTTCCAATTTGGGAAATACCAATTTCCTCCTTGTCCATAATGTACGTTAGCACCCCGATGTCGAGGTCACCGGCACGGGTACCCATGATCAGACCTTCAACCGGTGTGAAACCCATTGATGTGTCAATAGATTTACCGTATTTGACAGCTGCCATGGATGCTCCATTACCCAAATGGACCGTAATGATCCGTTGTTTTTTGATATCTACGTTCAGAATCTCACAGGCACGTTTGCTGATATAAAAATGACTGGTACCGTGGTAACCGTATTTTCGGATACCGTACTTTTTGTAAAGTGAGTAGGGGATGGCATACATGAATGCCTTTTGAGGAAGCGTTTGATGAAAAGCCGTATCAAAAACGCCCACCTGGGGTTTGCCCGGCATCAGCATTTTTATGGCATATACTCCTTTCAGGTTGGCCGGGTTATGCAGGGGAGCCAGGTCAATGTATTTCTCTACTGCCGCCTGTACTTCGTCGGTGATCAGTACGCTACTGCTGAACTTTTCACCACCGTTGACAACACGGTGACCAACCGCATCAATTTCCTCAAGATTTTTGATGCATCCGTGCTTTTTACTTGTGATAATTCCAAGGATGTATTCAATGCCAATCTGATGATCGAGGATCTCACCTTCAAAACGAACTTTTTCGCCGCTATTTTTTTCCAGTTTGATGAATGAACCCTTCATGCCTACTTTCTCGGCAATGCCCTTCGTCATAATTTCCTTCTTGTCCATATTGAACAACTGGAATTTGATGGATGAGCTGCCGCAATTTAAAACCAATATCTTCATGTTAATTTATATTATCTGTATTACAACTATTGTCAAAAGGTCAGGTGATTAACTGATTCTTTTTCCTGTTTCATCATAGGTGTAAAATCCTATGCCTGTAGAACGGCCATAATGATGTGCCCTTACATGCCTTTTCAAAACAGGTGAAGCTTTATACTTTATTCCTCCGAATTCTCCATACAGGTTGTCCATCCATCTTTCCACCTTATCCAGGCCTACCTTATCGGCAAGTTCGAAGGGGCCCAGTGTGAGTCCCAGACCGATTCTCATGGTATTATCTATGTCGGCAACCGAACCAACGCCTTCCATCAGCAACTCGCAGGCTTCATTAACCAGGTTGACAAACATCCTGATGCTGATCATGCCGGGCGATTCCTGTACATTCACCATGACTTTCCCGATCATGGTGATGAATTTACAAACCTTGTCGAATGTTTCGTCAGAAGTATAGAGGCTTCTGACCACTTCAACCATTTTGGCGCCCGGAACATTGGAAAGGAAATGAAGACTCACGCATCTGTCCTTGTATTCCAAATCGGATGCCAATTCCGTTATAGTAATGGTGGTGGAATTTGTGGCAATAATGGTTTCGCGCGACACATATTTCTCAATATTCTTAAAAACCTCCTTGCGGCAAGTGATCCGCTGGTCCCGGCTTTTGGAACGGATGGCTTCAATAACCAGGTCGCAACTCCGCAGGTTCTCATAGCCAACATAACCACTGATACGTGCCAGGATGGCCCTTTTTTCCCCGGGTGTCATTCCCCAGCGGTTGATCATGTTATCCAGTTCCTGTTCTATATTCGTTAAGGCGGCATGTACTTTCTCCTCAGACAGCTCGATGAAAATAACCTCGAGTTCCTTTTGGCTGATCAACAGGGCAATATTCTGTCCTACCGATCCGCATCCGACCAAGCCAACTTTGGAGAACAGTGTACGCGATGCTGATTTCTGACTTAATCCGTAATTCTCAATTGATTCAACAATGACTTCAGCCATAATTAACTTTTTGCTTTATAGTTTATAAATTATTTCGTATCAATAGCCTGATTAGCTGTAATGGCAATCAGGTCAACAATATCATTAACCGAACAGCCCCTTGAAAGGTCGTTGATCGGAGCTGCCATTCCCTGTAACACAGGACCGATTGCCTCGGCATGTCCAAGCCGTTGAACCAATTTGTAAGCAATGTTTCCACATTCGAGATTGGGAAATATCAGCACGTTGGCTTTGCCTGCAATGGGACTTCCCGGAGCCTTTTTCAAACCCACCGATTCTACAATGGCAGCATCGGCCTGCAATTCGCCGTCGATTTTCAAGGACGGGTCCATCTCTTTGGCAATTTTGGTAGCACTGATCACTTTATCAACCAATTCGTGGCAGGCGCTTCCCTTGGTTGAAAAGCTCAGCATGGCCAACCGGGGCTCAATTTTTGCAATGGCACGGGTTGTTTTTGCAGTGGCTACAGCAATTTCAGCCAGTTCTTTATCGGTGGGACTGGGATGTACGGCACAATCAGCAAAAACCATTAAACCGTTATCACCATATTGTTTGTCTTTCAGAAACATCAGGAAGGCACCTGAAACAACGCTGATGCCGGGAAGTGTTTTCACATACTGGAAGGCGGGCCTGAGCACATCGCCTGTGGCATTATCGGCACCTGCTACTTCGCCGTCAGCATCACCATATTTGATCATCACCGTAGCAAAATAAAGCGGATTTTTAAGGAGCTTCAATGCTTCATCCTTGGTGAGGCCTTTTGATTTCCGAAGTTCAACCATCAAATTGGCGTAAGCTTCTGTTTTTTCATAATGATCAGGGTCTATCAGAGTAGCCTTGTCAATATTCCTGAGTCCCAGCTTTTTTGCATGGGCACCAATTTCATCTTTTGCTCCGATGAGGATGATGTCAGCAGTACCATCACCGAGAACAGAATCGGCCGCTTTCAATGTACGTTCTTCATAACTTTCGGGCAACACGATGCGCTGCTTGTTCTTCCTCGCATTTTCCTTGATAAATTCAATCAGATTCATTATAAACCAAATATTTAAAGGTGATTTGACAATTAAAATTAACTAAAAATAATACTTTTTGCAAAGGAACTATATTTTACGGGATCATCGAGAATACAGGCACAAATTATCTCAATTTTTTTTAGCAGCCAGTGATAAATGTCAATAAGTTGATTTTTGTTCTCATGCACATTGTTCATGATAATCATTAGTTTTGCAGGGTTAATGTTTCACGATGTACTGAATGGTTATGAATACGAACAATGCTGACAGACCGCTGGAATTTCTTGCTAAGAATATGAAGGGTGATTTGTTTACCGATATATCCACCCGTATGATGTATGCAACTGATGCCTCAGCGTACCGTGAAATACCCATGGCCGTTGCCAGGCCTTCTGATGAAGAAGACATCCTGAAACTTATCAGGTATGCCTCGGAAAACCATATTACGATTATACCGAGAACTGCAGGAACTTCATTGGCAGGGCAGGTGGTAGGAAATGGAATTGTGGTGGATGCATCAAAGTATTTCACACAAATCATCGAAATCAATGAGCAGGAAAGCTATGTGCGTGTACAGCCTGGTGTTGTTCTTGATGAGTTGAACCTGCAACTTGCCAGAAAGGGGTTGTTTTTCGGGCCTGAAACATCTACCTCAAACCGGTGTATGATCGGAGGAATGGTGGGTAATAATGCATGCGGGGCACATTCACTCATCTATGGCAGCACCCGCGATCATCTGCTTGCAGTAAAAGCTGTTCTGAGCAATGGTGAGCAAGTGGTTTTTGAGTCACTTGATGATGCTGGTTTTATGGCCAAACTTGAAGGCAACAGCCTGGAGAATAAGATATACAGGAACATCCATGAAATCCTGACTTCTCAGGCCAACAGGGAAGAGATCGTGAGGGAATTTCCCGATCCCTCGGTAAAACGAAGAAATACAGGTTATGCGCTCGATTTGCTTTTGCAGTGCAGCCCGTATACTCCCGGTGGCGTGCCGTTCAATTTTTCGAGGCTCATTGCCGGTTCCGAGGGTACACTTGCTTTCATTACAGAAATCAAACTGAATGTGGTTCCCTTGCCTCCCAAGGCAAAAGGGCTCATCTGTGTTCATTTTCATACGCTTGAAGAAGCCCTCCTGGCCAATCTCATCTGCCTGCAGCATAATCCGGGCGCAGTGGAACTGATGGATCACACCATCCTGGAATGTACCAAATCGAATATATCACAGCGGAAGAACAGGTTTTTTGTTCAGGGTGATCCGGGTGCCATACTGATCGTTGAGTTTGCAAGACCTACACTTGATGAAATCAATGAAATTAAGGATAACCTTGAAAAAGACCTGCGTGAAGCAGGTTTGGGTTACCATTTTCCGCTGGTTACAGGCACCGATATCAATAAGGTTTGGGCTCTGCGCAAATCAGGATTGGGCGTTCTGTCCAACATTCCGGGAGATGCCAAACCGGTTTCGCTGGTTGAGGATACGGCTGTTCGACCTGATTCTCTCCCCGGATACATCAGTGATATCAAGGAGTTGTTGGCAAAATACGGATTGAGTTGCGTTTTCCATGCCCATGTGGCAACCGGAGAATTGCACATGCGGCCGGTGATCAACCTGAAAGACCCCGAAGGAGTTGCGCTTTTCAGGAAAGTAGCCACTGAAGTTGCGCACCTGGTAAAAAAATACAGGGGATCATTAAGCGGTGAACATGGCGATGGACGACTGAGAGGTGAATTCATTCCCATTATCGTGGGCAACGCCAATTATGAGCTGATGCGCCAGGTGAAGAATGCCTGGGATCCACAGGGCGTTTTCAACAAGGGCAAGATCACCGACACGCCCAAAATGGATACCTTCCTGCGCACGCAATGGAAACAGGGTGAAAGATCGATCAGTGCGGTATTTGACCATTCCTCCACCCAGGGATTACTGAGGCACATAGAACAATGCAATGGTTCAGGTGATTGCCGTAAATCAGTACTTATGGGCGGAACCATGTGCCCAACCTTCATGGCCACCCGTGATGAAAACATGACCACCCGTGCCCGGGCAAATGCCTTGCGTGAATACATGCTCAATGCTTCCAATGGAAAATCGTTGTCAATAGAGGATGTATACAACATACTTGATCTCTGCCTGGCATGCAAGGGATGTAAATCTGAATGTCCGTCCAACGTGGATATGGCCAAGCTCAAGGCGGAGTTTTTGCAGCATTATTACGACAAAAAGGGTGTTTCACTGCTTGCCTGGATGGTGGCTCATATTGCACGGATTCACAAGATCAACTCAAAATTTCCATGGCTGTACAATACCCTGATGAAGAACCCGCTGATGGCTTCAGTGATTAACAAAACGCTGGGGTTTGCCAGTCAACGGACGCTACCGCTGTTGTCTCCGGAAAGCTTTGAGAAATGGCTGCAACGAAATAATTACCTTTCATCAGCCAACGAAAACTCTGATTCAAATCGGCCGGTTGTGCAGTTGTTCCTGGATGAATTCACCAATTACCTTGACGCTGAAATTGGAATGGCTGCAGTGAAACTGCTCAAGAAGCTCGGGTACCAGGTGAGGATCAATCGCTCAATGGAAAGCGCCCGTACCTTCATATCTAAAGGTTTGCTGCGGAAAGCCAGAAAAGTGGCCAACTACAATGTGAAGCTTTTCAGAAGCCTGGTTGACCGGCAGCATATTCTGGTAGGCATTGAGCCGTCAGCCATACTGGCGTTCAGGGATGAATATCCAGAACTGGCAAGCAGCGGGTTGAAACAGGATGCATTGCACATAGCAAAGCATTGCATGACTCTCGATGAGTTTATTGCCGGTGAATATGAGGCAGGCCGTATCGACAAAAAACTGTTTACCGCTGAAAAAGCATTTATTAAAATGCATGGTCATTGCCAGCAAAAAGCTGTTGCATCAACCGCCTCAATAAAAACCATGTTGTCAATACCGGAAAATTACTCAGTGGAAGAGATCAAATCGGGATGTTGCGGCATGGCCGGTGTTTACGGCTATGAAAAGAAACATTACGAATTGTCAATGAAAATTGGTGAAATGGTTCTGTTTCCGGCTGTCAGAGAATCAGAACCGGGCACAATAATTTGTGCTTCAGGTAACAGCTGCCGGCAACAGATTCTTGATGGTACAGGAGTAGTTGCCCTGCATCCTGCAGAAATACTTTATAATGCCCTGGTTAAGTAGCAGACAGCAGGCAAATAATCAGTTACACTTCGATCATCTTGTGCTTAATGGCATAAATAACGAGGCTCGCAGCGTTACGCGTGTCGGTTTTTGTGAGCAGGCTTGCCCTGTGGTGATCAACCGTACGTTTGCTGATGAATAATTTATCAGCAATTTCCTGGTTTGACAGTCCCTTGCATATCAGCTGCAACACCTCTATTTCACGGTCAGAAAGCACTACCGGTGCATCAACCTGTACAGTTTTGGTTTTAAAACGGTCAACAAGCCGGTATAGTATTTCTTCAGTGAAGTAGTTATTTCCCTGGGCCACTGTTAGAATAGCCCTTTTTACTTCGGAAAATTCGGAATTCTTGAGCAGAAATCCGCATACACCTGCATCCACCATTTTCTGAAAGTATTCTTCATCACCATACATGGAAAGAGCCATGATCTTCAGTTCGGGATTTGTCTCCAAAGCCCTTGATGTTGCTTCGATTCCATTTACCTTAGGCATCTCAATATCCATCAGAACCAGATCGGGATTGCAAGTCTTGAGCATGCCCAGAAAAATCTCACCATCTGAGGCTTCCCATACTTCACCAACTTCTTCCAGGTTTGAAAGAAGAAATTTCAATCCTTCCCTGAAGAGTTTGTGGTCATCAACGATAAGAATATTAAGCTTTCCCATTGGGTGCAATTTTTGGTTTTGTTGTCAGTACAATGCTTGTCATCATTCCTTTAGGAAGAATTCGTTTCAGGCTGATTTCACCATTCAGTGCTTTTAAACGAGAATGCATGTTCGATATGCCCATACCTTCCAACTTGCCCGGGTCATCAGCATCAAAACCGATTCCATCATCAAAATACTGAACAATCAGTTTGTTCTCATTATAATGAATCAGCAATGAAATATTGGATGCAGATGAGTGTTTGACTGTATTCTGAAAAAGCTCGCAAATAACACGGTAGAGATTGGTTTCAACCTGGTTTTCAAACCTCAGGTTTTCAATATTGTGACTGAAAGACACTTCAATTTTGCCCAGCCGGTTGATGTTCTCGATAAAGGAATTAACGGCACTGGCCAGACCAAAACTCTCGAGAATGTGCGGACTCAGACTGTTTGAAGTGTATTTGAGCGAGTTGATCGATTCATTGATCAAATTGCTGATGTTTTCAATAACCGTGAGGTTGAACCCGGTAATCTGGTTTCTATCAATCGCCGAAACCGACATTTTGATATTTGATAAAAGAGGCCCGATACCGTCATGCAGGTCTTTTGCAAATTGCCTTCTTTCTTTTTCCTCGGTACGCATGATGGCATGCAACACCTTGTTTTCAGATTCCTTTCTGTAATCGTCAATTCTTTTAAGAAATTTGAACAAACGCCTGATAAAAATAACACCAGCAAAAAGCAAAATGGCAATGATAATTCTCAGCAATCTGTCGATCAGGTATATATCTGATTGTATTTCCTTATAATAAATGGGTACCAGATCGAGAATGTTCCTGATGGCAATGAGCAAAAAGGCTAACGAGATGAGGATCCAGCTGATGTTGAATTTGGTCTGCCGGGTCAGACTCAATGCATAGAATGCAGCCAGGAATTGAAATACAATAGATATGATTAAAGCAGTTTTCATTCATGTCACCCGCAAAGTGATGACTGCAAAAGTAATTAATTTTATCAGGGTAAAAAGAATGGTATGGTGAAGAATGTAGTTTTGGGCACTTCGTAGTCGCTCCTGATGAGTGCTGAAATAAATCATTGTAACTTGCCGGTAAATCAGCTAATTTTGAACTCAATCCGAAATATATTAACCATGCCGGAAGACAGACCTTATGCCGTTCAGTTTAATCCCGGTGCGCAATATCTTACAGCAATAGTATCCGGAGGAAAGGATTCATTGGATGTATCGCTGATGTTTTGGAAAGAGATTTTCGATGAATGTGAATCGAAAAAATGCAAGAGGGTATTGGTATCTGAGAACTTCAGAAACGATATATCTGCCATTGACATGTATGTTCTTGGTGAAAAACTGTGCGAAATGGCCCCCAAGGATATCTGCGTAGCTTTTGTAGACGATCAGTTGCAACAACTTGAGATGAACCGGTTTGCCGAAACTATTGTTTATAACAGGGGAGGTAAGGGCAAGGTTTTTTCCAATAAGAAAGAGGCCATAAAATGGCTTCTTGAACAGGAATGAAATATTCTCGGTAAAGGATAATCTGTTTTTTTAACGCTTGCCCATCAATATGTTCATGCAATGAACCATTGAATGGCATAAATATTGATACCTGAAAGGATGGGTAGTTTTAACTTTTCGGGAAAAATGACGTATATAAAAACAATACATTGGAAAATCAGGATAAATATCAGATTATCCAATATTTAAGTAAACACGAACTTGGTAATATGAAGCACAAAAGGTTTATATTGGGTTTAAGCATCCTGTTCTTTACGATCGTATTTGGTTCCGTTATTGTATTTGCCCAGGAGCAAAGCACTTCAAGGATGTTTACATCGGAGTTGAATGTGAAGTTTGATGGTACGGAAATAAAAAAGCTTGAAAGAGCTGCAAAGATGCTGAGTGATGCTGAAGCCATGCTTCAGAGCGCTACCAGCCAGTATGACGCGCTAACCGTTTTGCAGAAGAAAGAGCGCATTTCTGAGGAATACAACACAGCCATGAAGCTGCTGCTGGAAAGCAGCAAAATAGCAAAAGAAGCCAACAGCATTGTTTTTTATGTATTCAAATTAAAGAATGAAAGCTTCTGGAATAAGATGAACCGAACCAATCACCGGGCTGCAGGAATGGAAAAAGCCAGGTATTACCAGGGCACAGCACTGAAAAGTTACAACCGTTCACTCATCCGAAGGCAACAGGCAGAAGACGCCGATCGCTTCGATTACGCACTTGCCATCATGAAGGACGCCATGGGATATGAAAAACTTGCAGTGCGTGATCAGGGAAGATCATTGCAAATATGTACCGATTACCCTGTAGAATATAATTACGGCTGGGAAGATGACCTGTCATTAGAGGAAGTAGTAAAAATCATGAAAGATCCGAATGTTCATGAGCCGCCCAAAGATATATTTGCCACAGTTGACAAGGAAACCGTTGTGGATTCCACACTGCTTAAGGAAGTCATATTTAAGGTTCAGATTGCAGCACATACCATGCCTTTGAGTGAAGAATACCTGAACCTGTTATACAAAGGCAACATTCCCATTGACATGATTTATGAAGAAAACTGGTATAAGTACTCAATCGGACGCTACAAAACTTTTGAAGAAGCTGAAGCCACGATGATTGAGATCAATATTAAAAAAGCCTTTGTAGTGGCCTATTCTGAAGGTAAGAAAATGAGTACCCAAGAAGCCATTGAACTGATTGAAAAAAGAAAAGCAGCCAAGGAATGAACTGCCATGAGTTATTCATCAGACTCCCGACGCTGGTGCCTGGTAGAAAGCATCCCGCATGCGGCAAGAATATCAAGTCCGCGTGATGCTCGTATGGTAGTGAGCAACCCTTTTTCATTGAGCCTTTGTTTGAACCACTGAATGGTATCTTCATCTGAGCTTTCAAATGGCACCCCGGGAACAGGGTGAAAGCGGATCAGGTTGATTCTGCACCGGAGTCCGTTGAGAAGCCTGGTGAGCCCGTTAACATGTCGTGCCGTATCATTAAAATCTTTGAACATGATATATTCAAAGGAAATTCTGCGTTGCCTTTCAATATTACTCTTTCTGAGTAATTCCACAACCCGCTTTATTGGAAAAACTTTTTCAGAAGGCATTATTTGCAGTCGCTCATCTTCAAAAGGGGTATGCAGGCTTACAGCGATATGACAACGGCTATGGCTAATGATTTGCTCCATACCGGGAATTACACCAATTGTAGAAACTGTTATGCGCGACGGGCTGATGCAAAATCCATACGATGAAGTCATGATCTCAAGGCACTTCAATAAATTCCCCGTATTGGCGAGCGGTTCACCCATGCCCATAAACACAAAATTGGTCAGGCTGTCTCTTTCAGGAAGCGACATGATTTGGTTCAGGATTTCCCCTGCTGACAGGTTGCCATGAAAACCCTGTTTGCCTGTCATGCAGAATGCACAACCCATCTGACAGCCCACCTGCGTAGAAATGCAAAGCGTTGAACGATCGGTTTCAGGTATAAAAACCGATTCAACATATCTGCCATTCCCGACTCTGAACAGGTATTTTTTAGTGCCGTCGGATGAAACCTGGACTTTTTCAGGCGCTGATAAACCTAAAACATATAATTCCTTCAGTTTTTCTCTTACAGCCTTTGAAAGATTGGTCATTTCATCAATAGAAGCAATCTTCTTCTTGTAAAGCCATTGGGTAAGTTGTTTTGATGTATATCCCGGCATTTCACAAGATCTCACCAGAACCGCAATATCAGCCTGGGTGCAACCAATCAAATCCTCTTTTTCGGGCATGCAGAAAAAAGTCAGTTTTTGATCATTCTGGAAATATACAACCGGTTGCCGGTATTCATGCTCAAAATATACACTCCCGATTCCAGGAAAGATACATCGAAGAGAATTTCGCCATCAGCAACAGCTGCACTCCCGGAGAACACCTGTTGACCGGAAACACTGTAAACGATGATTTTCACATCAGAACCTGAAAGCTCTTCTCCTTTAATTTTTACCTGACCGAAAGCTGGCTGGGGATAAATCTCCAGATTTTCGGATTCGGTTTTCAGGATACCTGTAGTAAGGTCTGTAATAACCAGATAAAAGTCATCCACAGCACCACAGTAACTTCCGTCAACCTGAATCCAATATGTTTTTCCTGCTATGACTGATTGGGATCTTATCAAAGGCCTGGGATCGGAACTGGACCGGTCGTCATTGGCAGCTAACAAAACGTAGTTGTTGTTGAGCAACGATTCAGCAGATTCGGCATCATACAAAGCTATCTGATTGTCGAATCCGGTTGATGAAATACTGATTTTTCCAGTTTCTTCAGGTATAAATTTAAACCAAACACTGTTTTGGAGAATTCCGGTTCCATTCAGGCATTCGTCGCACCACGACATTTGTGATGTACAGGAAGTAAAAGGAGGAAAAGGTTCTCCTTCTTCGGTGGTAGCACAAACATTGGTGTAATCATCGGTTTTCCCAAAGCCCAATTGAACAGCATTGCCGATGTTGTCATTAAAGGGTTTCAGGATTGACATCAGAAACTGATTTGTCCCGGAGCAGGTGTTTTTTGTTCCGGATACAATAACATTTACCTCATAATTATCGCTGGCTATAAAACCAGGTTTTCTGGAAACGTAAACAGTGTCTCCCGATGTTCTGCTCAATCTTAATATTTCCTCTGCACCTGTTGCCAATTCCCAGCTGTATTCATCCCCGCCTTTTCCAACCAACATAACTGAATCAAAATCACAGTCGCACATTTCATCAGGCACCCTGGAAGTGACGCCTATTGCAATTTCGTTGCCAGCTTTGATGATCATTGATTCAGTAGATTTAAGCAATCCACCAACTGAAAGTTCAAGGTTAACGGTATAACTTGCGTTGTCATGAAACTCAACAACCGGGTCGGCTGAAGTTTCAGAGGTGCCTTCAAGAAACGAAAACGTCGCCGGCGTAATATTCCACTTTCTGTCATAAGGACCAAAAGCGGAATAATCTTTAAAACGTACAGGTGTATTGACACAAACCAGTTCTGCTTCTGCAGTGAAAAAAGCATCCGGAGCAATGTTTTCGGGGCTGTATCCGCCCAATTCCATAATGCCGGTTGAGTCGGGATCAACAAAACTGCGTATCGAAGGATAGTTTCTACTTTTCAAGTTATAGGAATGGCTCATTTTGCCGTAAAACTTGAAATCGTCATCACCGCCATGCAGTTGGCCTATGATCTGGTTATGCTTATTAAAAAGCGGTCCGCCTGATGAGCCACCAACAGATTTTCCCAGATCAAACGCAACTACCCAATGGCTCCCGATGGGTGATACCGATTCATCATCCCAGGTGACCTCAATAGGGCATGAGAATATGCTGTCATATTCAATAGATATTTTTTTGGTTTGTTGGAACGGAACGTGAACACTGGTGACATAGTTGTCAGCAGAATCGTAAGCATTCCAGCCTGCAAAATAGGGTTGATATGAAACAGGCGGGTTCTCTTTAAGTTTAAGCAATGTAAAATCAGAAGATTCGCCGGTGGTAAGCAAAGTAGCTCCGCCGGTAAGCGTCTTATAATCTGCCAGATCGCCATTACAACCTGTTACCTCGTAATTGAAATAAGTAATTAAACTTGAAGCTTCCAAACTCGTGTTGATGCAGTGATTGGCTGTCAGAAAAAAGGGAGTTTCATCCTGCTTGATATTGTTGATAAGGGCACCAGAACAATAGGATTCGGCACCTCCTGATCTAAAAGCCATTCGGCAAACGGCATGTTTGATCATCTGAGCATCTTTGCCTTCGGGACAATTGATATTGATAAATTCGAGGCCTGCACTTTCCGATAGAAAAGGATCTTCATAACCCTGCCCAAGCGAAGCAATAGTAAGTTGACCTTCGTATTCCGGATTGTCAGGTTCAAAGTATTCAAGTATAACATGGTTTCCTCTGAAATCTGCAATTACAAACTGTAAATCATCGCGCATGTTGCGCTTTGTAAAAGCACCTGAAATAAGTGTTCTGTCCTCATTGTAAAGAAACAATTCAGCTCCTTCGGGTACCACAAATTCGTTAAAAGTAACCTGCAGTGAAAGTGCTGTTTCGTTTCGGATCTCAAGTCTCCAAATCTTGCCTATCCCATTGATTAAATCCACTTTTGCCCTGGCTTTCAGATCAATCAGTGTATCCTTGTAAATTCCGAAACGACAGGGCAGGTTATTTTGAATTGCATCATTCCTGAGTTTCTCAATATCCAGTTTTTCCAAACCGATTACAGGAACTGATTTGGTGCTTTTCAAGCTGAAAAGTGAGAAGGAATAAGGGGTTCCACCTTCAGAAATCTGAGCATTCAGATTAACCGCAAATAGCACAAAGGCTATGCTAAATAATGCAATTCGCAACATAAAACAAAAATGTAACAGTAATAATTCGAAATTTGAATTAAAAGCTCAGGTGACAAAAACGTAGCAAAAATAGTAAATGCTTTCAACTATTATCCTGTTTGGTTGTTATTATTATGCAGGCTTTGCAGGGCATGCCCAAAGCACACAAGATAACGAGTGAAACCATCATTCATTATTTGCCCGGACTGCCTGCCAAAAAACTATAATATATGATCATGAAGCGGTTTATTGTTTTATCGATACTCCTTTTGAAACTCATAACAGTGAGCGGGCAACAAACTACCAACAACAAAGAAATGGATCAAGTGATTAAAAGTGAAGCTGAATGGAAAGCAAAACTGACTCCCGAACAGTATAATATATGCCGGTTGAAAGCTACTGAGCTGCCGGGAAGTGGTAAATACTACAATTTTTATCAGAAGGGACATTACCAATGTGCAGCTTGTGGAAACCATTTGTTTGATTCCGATACAAAGTATGATTCGGGAAGCGGTTGGCCGAGTTTCTATGATGCCCGCAGCAAAAAGACCATCGTGTTGCAGACCGACAAAAGCCATGGTATGTTGCGTACCGAAGTACTTTGTGCCCGGTGCGGATCGCACCTCGGACATGTTTTTGATGATGGGCCGAAACCCACTGGCCTCAGGTATTGTATCAATTCACTTGCCCTTGAATTTGTTGCCAGTGAAAAAAAAGACAGGTAAATAAAGCCCTCACTTCTGTTTTTTTTCTACATTTCCGGTTCAATAGCTGAACAATGAATTCAAGCATTACACGCGGTTTTGCAAGTGACAATAACGCAGGTATTCATCCCTTATTGCTAGAGGCAATTCAGCAAGCCAATGCAGGGCATGTTATAGCCTATGGCGATGATATATACACCAGAAATGCAGAAAAAGCTTTCAGGAAATACTTCAGTGAAGGGATCGATGTGTATTTTGTTCTCACAGGTACGGGAGCCAATGTACTAAGCCTTGCTTCGCTCACCAAATCAATAAATTCGGTGATCTGTGCATCAACATCACATATCAACGTTGATGAATGCGGTGCACCGGAAAAGTTCTGCAACTGCAAACTGCTTACTGTTGACACACCCGATGGGAAACTTACTCCTGATGCGGTGAAAAAACACCTGCATGGTTTCGGATTTGAACATCATGCACAACCCGGGGTGATCTCCATCAGCCAGTCGACTGAAATGGGCACGGTTTATACACCGGGAGAAATAAAAGCATTGTCGAAACTGGCAAAGGAATACGGACTTTATCTGCATGCCGACGGAGCCCGGATTGCCAATGCCGCAGTAAGCCTGGATCTTGGTTTCAGGGAATTTACCGCCGAGGCCGGTGTAGATGTATTGTCTTTTGGCGGGACCAAAAACGGGATGATGTTTGGTGAGGCTGTTGTGTTTTTCAACAGGGAACTGGCAAAGGATTTCAGATACTACCGGAAGCAAAGTACACAGTTAATTTCGAAAATGCGTTTCATTGGAGCACAGTTTACTGCCTATCTCGAAAGCAACATTTGGAAAATGAACGCGCAACATGCCAACAGAATGGCACAGCTACTGTATGATCGTGTGAAAGATTTGACCGGAGTACAGGTGACCCAAAAGGTACAATCCAATGCGGTATTTGCAATTATCCCCGAACGAATTATCAAGCCGTTGATGGATCAGTATTTTTTTTATATGTGGGACGAAAGCCGGAACGAAGTAAGGTGGATGACCTCGTTTGATACAACTGAAGAAGATATAGAAAATTTTGCTTCTTTGCTGAAGCGACTTTTGAATCGTTAGCAATACTCAACTGTTAAAGAATAGAGAGCTGTCACCATAGCTCAGAAACCTGAATCCGTTTTCAAGTGCATAGGAATAGGTTTCTTTCCACGATTCACCTATAAATGCGGCAATAAGCAGCAACAGAGTGCTGCGGGGCTGATGAAAATTAGTTATCAGCGTATCTGTAACCCTGAACCGGTACCCGGGTAAAATCATCAGGCTGGTAGAAGCAGTTAATTCCTCGCATTTTTGCTTGCTGAACCACGTTGCAAACGCTTCAAATGATTCCTTCAGTGTATGGGAACCATCGAGATGATAGGCCTCCCATTGATCGAGCTTCAGTTCTGCAGGATCCGGGTTCCCTGATTTGATGATTTTGACTCCCAGCCAGTACAAACTTTCAAGAGTACGCACAGAAGTAGTGCCAACACAGGCAACTCGTCCGGGAAGTCCTGAAAGAAGGTTCAGCAGGCTGGAATTAACCACAATATCTTCACCATGCATTTTGTGTTCCGTGATCCTGTCTGCTTTAACTGGCTGGAATGTGCCGGCACCCACATGTAAGGTGATCTGGTGGCAGGTAATGTTTTTTTCTGCCAGCGAATGAAATACCTGATCGGTAAAATGTAAGCCGGCTGTGGGTGCTGCAACAGATCCCTCGTGTTGTGAATAGATGGTTTGGTACCGGAACCTGTCCATCGCGGTAACCTCTCTTTTAATGTAGGGCGGTAGCGGAGTTTTTCCGGCATGGTCAAGTATTTCAGCAAAACTAACACCGGGGCCATTCCAGGTAAACAGCACCTTGACCATATTACCTTGTTGTGATGTTTTTTCCGCTTTCAGAAAGATCTTCTCTTTGTTGATATTTATATCCATTTGAAGCGGTTCATTGCCAAACCGTTTCAAATTGCCAACCATACATTCCCATGTGCAGGATCCGGCAGATGACAGTGATTGAGTATAATTTGAAGGTTGCAGGGGTCTGAGACAGAATATTTCAACCCTGGAACCGGTTTCTTTGGTGAATATCAACCGGGCAGGAATTACTTTTGAGTTGTTGAAGAACAGGTTGGTGCCTTTGGGCAAATAGGAGGCAATATTGCTGAAAACATCCTGGCTGAGTGCTCCGTCGCGGCTTCTGATCAGCAATTTGGAAAGATCTCTGGTTTCAGCCGGGAACAAAGCAATGCGATCATCAGGGAGCTCATAATCATATTGGTCGGGACGAATATTTTCAAATGGTTTCAAGGTGGTCATAATTGGCCCGCAAAATTAACTATTTTTGCACTGCAAATTACAGGGCAACTATGAAGTTTAAAAAAGGTGACCGGGTTCGTTTTCTCAATGATGTGGGTGGCGGCAGTGTGATTCGTTATGATCAGCAGGGACAGGTATATGTACTTACCGAAGACGGATTTGAAATACCGGTAAGTGAAAAAGAACTTGTGATTGCCGGAGGTTTTACGGTTAACAGGGAGCAGGATGAGATCCAGCCCGCAAAGCCTGCACCTGTAAAATCAAGGCAAAGTGAGCCGAAAAAGACAGAAAAGGCCGTGGTTGTTGAATTGCCGGCCAACCTGCCTGCCGATACTCCGGTTCAGTTGTTGCTGGGTATTGTTCCGGAAAACCCCGGTCCGGTTTTTGCAAGCAACCTGGCATGTTATCTGATCAATGATTCGGCATACTCTTTGTATTATCAAATGGGAGAAAAAACAGCAGGTGTGCTGCATTATATCTCTTCAGGTATGATTGAACCGGATACGAAATGTTATATTGCATCATTCGACCATACCACGCTCAGTAAAATCAGTGACATCCATGTTCAGGCACTTTTTCTGAGTCGGGGAAGATACATGAAAAAAGCGCCTGTTGATAAACTGATTAGTCTGAACCTGGTGAATTTCAGCAAGGAAAGTTATTTCAGAGAAAACGACTACTTTGTTGAAAAAGCAGTATTGTTTACTGTAGCCGGTGATGAACTGCCTGATGTTTCCGATGAGATTGTTGTACCCGATGAGGTCAAAGCATTGAAGAATGAGGCTGATAACTCACGCGAAGGCAGGCAGAAAAAGAAAGAAGAAAGTTCCGACACACTTGAAGTGGATTTGCACCTGGACGAAATTACTATGAAAAACAGCCAGTTAACCCCGGCAGCCATCCTGTCTCTCCAGATGAGTCGCTTTCATGGGGCCATTGAAGAAGCCATCGGTAAAAACATGCGCAGGCTGGTGATCATTCATGGCATTGGTCAGGGAACCTTAAAAATGCAAATCAGAAAAGAATTGCAGGAGAAATACCCTCAATTTATATATCAGGATGCATCATTCAGGGAGTATGGATTTGGAGCCACCATGGTGCATCTGGTGCATGAATAAAAGCAGCAAGCCGCTTCATCGCTCCGTTCCGGTTCTCCGGAGCGGGGAGGAAAGTCCGGACAACGCAGAGCACCGCACTTCCGAAATGGAAGATGTTCGTGAGGGCATAGGTTCGGAGAAGAGAATGACCGCCCCGGCATGGGATCTGCGGGTTTTACCTGGTAAAATCTGCATCATTCCAAACCGGAGCAAGGGTGAGAAGGCAGGGTAAGAGCCTGCCAGTTATGGTGGTGACATCATAAGCTGTCCGTCTTGCGGGTTGAAAGATCACGTATACCGGTGCCAAGGGTTGCTCGCCTGATACCGGGGGGTAGATCGATCAGACAAATGATGGAGATCCGGGCTCCGCAAGGAACCAGGAAACAGAATCCGGCTTACAGGTTTGCTGTTTTTTTTAGTATAAAGTATTGAATTCATGAAATGTGAACTCATGAAATTGCATTTCAATTCGAAAAGCACAACTCTGGTTCATTATTTTCGTATTCAAAATATTATAGAAGTTGAGTTACTTCATGCACCTGATAAAAACCATACTGACTGTTGCCCTGTCTGCATTACTCCTCATACCAGCATGGTGTAAGCCTGATAATGACGGATCAGGAGAGCGCCCGGTTTTGGCGTCAGAGAAACGAAAGTTGGACCTTTTAATTAAAAAAGCCTCTTATTTTGCATCAGTTAAAAGCGACAGTTGCCTGATATATGCACGTGAAGCCCTGCTGCTGGCCAAGGCCAATAGTTCATTGGCAGATGAAGCAGCTGCCATTGAAGTGATTGCCAACTTCCAGTATGACATTGAACAATATCCCGATGCATTAAAAAACATCAGGAATTTGCTTGAAATATATAAACAAACTGGTGATTCTTTAAAAAAGGCCTACACGCATAATTTATATGGTCTTACATCCTTTAATATGGGGATTTACGATGAGGCCATCAGGTCGTATCATGCCGCCCTGAAGCTGGCCATGGATATTCCCGATAACAGGCTGATTGCACTTAGCTATCAAAATATCGGCGTGTTGTATTCCGAAATGAACCGGCCTTCGGAAGCCATGGATTATTACCGCAAGGCGCTCGATTTGTACCGGATTGAAAAGAACAGGGAAGGTGAGGCTTCCATCATGCAGAATATCGGAATTATCCTAAGCGATGACAAGAAGTACCGTGAAGCGCTGGGCTATTACCTTTCGGCCCTGAAGGTGTACGAAGAGATCAAAGACAGTCTTTCAATGGCCATGATGTATCTCAATCTGGGAAGTTCGTACGAAGAGCAGTCCGATTTCGCCAAAAGCCTGTCATATTATAAGAAGGCATTGGCGATCTCCTTAAATGAGAATTATAAATACGGCATTGCCTACAGTTATATCAGCATGGGTTCGGTGTTCAGAAAAACCGGATCCTATGAAAAAGCCCTTGAACACCTTCAGAAAAGTCTTCATTACTCCCGGATGATTTCACTGGTAGAAAACCAGGCTGATTGCCATAAAGAGCTTTCTGATGTTTATTTTTCACTGGGTGATTACAAAAGCGCTTTTGAAGAGTTGAAGGATTACCAGACGCTGTATGATTCCATGTATAGCAATCATGTTCAGGAAAGCGTTGCCGATGTGGAAATGCGGGTTAAGACCGAGATGAAGGACAGGGAAATCAACAACCTGATGAAAGAAAGGCAGGAAGCTGTGAAAGACATGATCCGAAGGACAATTACGCTGGCATCCATTGTGATTCTTACCCTGATTATTATTGGGGTGAGTATTTATTACAGCAGGATTTTGAAAAAAGCCAACGATCGGCTCACCGGCGAAATTGATGAAAGATTGAAAGCTGAGCAAGAACTGATCAGCATCAAGGAGAACCTCGAAGAACGTGTTATCGAAAGAACTCGTGAGCTTGAGAAGGCCAAGCTGAGAGCCGAAGAATCTGACCGCCTGAAATCGGCATTCATAGCCAATATGAGTCATGAGATCAGAACGCCGCTTAATGCTATTACAGGGTTTTCGGGCTTGCTGCTGCGCAATGACATCACACCTGAGAAACGAAAGGAATACAACGAACAAGTAGTAAAGAACAACCGGATACTGATCAACATGATTGAGGACCTGATCGATACTTCTAAAATTGAATCAGGAACACTGGTACTGCATCCTTCGCGTGTGAATATCTGGCATTTTCTCAATCAACTTAATGAACCCGTAATTGAAAACATGGCACGAAAGAACAAGCCATTTATCAACGTGGTCATCGATCATCCCCATACCGTCCAGGAAACTGTAACGGCTGATCCGGTGCGAATGCAGCAGGTGATGTGGCATGTGCTTGACAATGCAGTGAAGTTCACCAATAAAGGAACTATTCATTACGGATGCCGGGAAAATCATGATTTTATGGTCTTTTATGTGGAGGATACCGGAATTGGCATCCCTGAAGAGTTGAAGGAAATTGTTTTTGAAAAATTCCGCCAGATAGATGAGTCGGCTAAAAGAAAATTCGGAGGAACCGGACTTGGACTGTATTATGCACGCAAGATTGCTGAAATTATGGGGGGGCGGTTGTGGTTTGAAAGCAAGAAAGAGGGAGGATCTGTCTTCTATTTCGCAGTACCCAAAAACAACCATGGCGCCTAAACTAATGATGACAAAACAATTTGCATAAATATAAAAAGAGGGTGCTTCATCAAAGAAACACCCTCTTCTGGTAATTATAGGTTAAATCGTTAGGGTTAATGTGTTGTAAAAGTATAAAAAATGTTAATAAATGCAACACCTGTGCAATAATTTGTTGATAAAAAAAAACTTATAAAGCTATAGTACTGATTTTCTGTGATATAAGCTGTTGAAAAAGTATCGATTGCCACGAATGCCTTGAACACCTGTTCTTATTCAAAGCCATTCACGGTCTTTCTGATTCTCACCAGCTTCTCCAGCAGGTTTTCAAGCAAGTCCAGTTTCAGCATATTGGCTCCGTCGCTTTTGGCCAACATCGGCTCGGGATGGGTTTCCAGAAACAAACCATCAACACCCACGGCTATAGCTGCCCTGGCCATGGTTTCAATCAGTTCAGGCTTGCCACCCGTTAAGCCTGTGTTTTGATTGGGCTGCTGAAGAGAATGGGTTATGTCAAGTATTACCGGATATCCCATTTTCCTCATTTCAGGAATACCCCTGAAATCAACAATCAGATCATGATAACCGTACATTACTCCCCGGTCGGTAAGCATCACCTGGTTGTTCCCTGCCTGAACCACTTTATCAGCGGCAAACTTCATGGATTCGGGCGAAAGAAACTGTCCCTTTTTGATATTAACTGCTTTTCCTGTTTTGGCAGCCGCCACCAAAAGGTCGGTTTGCCTGCATAAAAAAGCAGGAATTTGCAGTACATCAACATACTGCGAAGCAAAATAGGCTTCTTCAGTTGAATGAATATCTGTAAGTACAGGGATTCTTAAATCCCGTCTCAGATCTCTGAGAATTTCCAACCCGGCTTTGTCCCCGATTCCGGTAAATGAATCTGATCTCGAGCGGTTGGCCTTTTTGTATGAACTCTTAAAAATATAGGGTATCTCAAGCCGGTCAGTTATTTTGATTATTTTTTCCGCTATTTCGAAACACAGTTCGCGGCTTTCAACAACACAGGGTCCGGCAATGAGAAAAAATATGCCCGAAGCGGTATGCCTGATCTGGGGAATTGTTCTGATGGTTTCCATATGGAGTGCTGATAATTCTTTAATACTCGTATTTTCCTTTCCAGAAAGCGGCCATCTTATTCCTGATTTCTGCTTCCCGGGCATTGTTTTGCGGTTCATAAAACACCTTGTTCCGGATTTCTTCCGGCAGAAATTCTTCGCGAGTGAAGTTCCCGGTGTAGTTATGGGCGTATTTGTACCCGTCGCCATAACCCAGATCTTTCATCAGTGAGGTAGGCGCATTCCTTATATTTAAAGGTACTGGCAGGTCGCCCGTTTCCCTGATCAGGTTTTGGGCTTCATTGATAGCCTGGTAAGCCGAATTGCTTTTGGGTGAAGTGGCCAGGTAAAGCGCCGTTTCCGAAAGAATGATCCGCGATTCCGGCCAGCCGATCAGGTTAATAGCTTCAAAACATGAGGTGGCAAGAAGCAGCGCGTTCGGGTTGGCCAGTCCGATATCTTCGGCAGCCAGAATCACCATTCGGCGCGCAATGAACTTCGGATCCTCACCCCCTTCAACCATGCGCGCCAGCCAGTATACAGCAGCGTTCGGATCACTGCCTCTCAATGATTTGATAAATGCTGAAATGATGTCGTAATGCTGCTCACCGCTTTTATCGTAAATGGCAATTTTCTCCTGAATGATTTCCATAACCAACTTGTCGCTGATCACGATTTCTTTTGAATTGCCGGCTGAAAGCGTGCTTACTACAAGCTCAAGCATGTTCATGAGCTTGCGGGCATCACCGCCTGAAAGCTTGAACAGCGCATTGGATTCATCTACCCGAATTTTCAGCTCTTTGAGATAGCTGTCTGCCGTAATTGCCCGGGTAAGGATCCGGGTCAGTTCCTCCTTACCCAACGATTTCAGTACGTATACCTGGCAGCGCGAGAGCAGGGGAGAGATGACTTCAAATGAGGGATTTTCTGTGGTTGCCCCAATGAGCGTTACTATACCCTGTTCTACTGAACCCAGCAACGAATCCTGCTGCGACTTGTTGAAACGGTGAATTTCATCGATGAACAGGATGGCAGATGGTTTGTTGAAGAACTGCTGTTGCTTTGCC
Organism: uncultured Bacteroidales bacterium; assembly: GCA_964560225.1. Taxonomy (GTDB): domain Bacteria; phylum Bacteroidota; class Bacteroidia; order Bacteroidales; family UBA10428; genus UBA5072. The sequence continues at coordinate 62,464 of CAZLLD010000002.1, read as the reverse complement.
TTTTCAATGGTTTCACGAACATCTTTAACCCCGGCATGCACTGCACTGAGCTGAAAGAATGGACGGTTTAACTGGCGGGCTATAATGCGGGCCAGTGTGGTTTTTCCAACGCCCGGTGGACCCCATAGTATGAACGACGGTATGTTGCCGCTTTCTATGCTGGTTCTCAGGATAGACCCTTCTCCAACGAGATGCTCCTGACCAACATAGTCATTCAGGTCTTTAGGTCGCATACGGTCTGCCAGCGGTTGATTGGTGCCAATCATGTTGTGAATTTTCAGGGCAAAATTACCATTAAGTTTTATAATTGACCATAAAATTCAAATGTAAAGGTGAACACTGTTACTGTTTATTACTATTTTTATGGCCGAATAAGTGATTCCCATATGAAAGATAAAGTTGTCATTGTCACCGGTGCTTCTTCGGGTATCGGACTGGCCACTGCTGAAGCTTTTGCAAAGGAAGGTGCAAAGGTTGTGCTTGCAGCGCGAAGAGACAGTGAGTTAAAGAAAATTGAAGAAAATCTACGGTCATCGGGCTATAATGCATTGGCAGTGACTACAGATGTTACCGTTGAGGAAGATTGCAGAAACCTGATCGATAAAACCATTGAAAAATACGGAAGGATTGATATCCTGATTAACAATGCCGGCCTGTCCATGCGCGCCCTTTTTAAGGATGTTGACCTCGGGGTACTCAGGCAATTGTTTGATGTGAATTTCTGGGGTGCGGTGAACTGCACCAAGTATGCCTTGCCTCATCTGATCAACAGCAAAGGTTCGGTTGTTGGCGTATCATCTGTAGCGGGATTTGTTGGATTGCCAGGAAGAACGGGCTATTCGGCTTCGAAATATGCACTGCACGGTTTCCTGGAAACCCTGCGGATCGAGAACCTGAAAAACGGACTGCATGTACTGATTCTTTGTGCCGGTTTCACCAAATCAGATATCCGAAAAAAAGCGCTTACTGCCAATGGACTGCCCCAGGGATTTACGCCCCGCGAGGAAGAAAAAATGATGCTTCCGGAAGAAGTGGCACGAGCTATCATCAGGGCATTGCACCGCAGGAGAAATTACGTGATCCTCACCCTTGAAGGCAAAATGACCGCATTGGTTAAGCGTATTGCCCCAAGGTTCCTGGAATATGCCGCTTATGTGAAAATGGCCAATGAACCGGAAAGCCCGTTGAAGTAGATAATAGAACCAAGATTCAAGAGCCAAGAACCAAGATGTATAGCAGTGAGACAAAAATCCGCGTGCGCTATGGAGAAACCGATCGGATGGGATATATGTATTACGGACATTATCCCGAGTATTTCGAGGTGTCACGCACCGACATGATCCGATCGCTGGGACTGAGTTACAGAGATATCGAAGACATGGGCATCATCATGCCAGTAAGAAGCCTTCATGTCGATTACAAGAATCCGGCCCGCTATGATGAGTTGCTGGTAGTGAAGTCAATTATGAACAAACTTCCGGAAATCAAGCTGGATATCGATTACGAAATATATAACGAACAATACCAACTGGTTTGTAAGGGGAATACCATTCTGGCTTTTGTGGATGCAAAAACCCGCCGGCCCAAGCGTGCTCCCGAGTTTTTCCTGGAAAAGGTAAGAAAGTATTTCAAATAAAAAAGCCCCGGTTGTTCCGGGGCTTTTTTTTGGTTATTATAGATTATTCACCTTTATAAGTGAAAATGTCATCTGCAATTTCCTTGTTGATTTCAATGGTATCTAATTTGATGTTCATTGCTGTCTGTCCGCCCATTTTCTGCTCAATGCTGAAAGGCATCATGATTCCGTCACCGGCATCACGGTAATCGCTCATAACGGCATCAACTTCAACCATGCCCATGGCGCCGGCATTTGTATTCTGTTTCACCATCAGAGGCAGATAGGTATCACAGTCAAGATAATAACTTGCTACGCTTTCGGCATCGCCTTTACCCTTATTCCTGGTAAGTTTCAGAATATAGCATTTCACTCCTTCTACATCCCCGGTACCTTCATAAGTTACTTCATAGCCTTTTTTGGCATAATCAATAAAAGGATCTTCCAGTTCAGCTTGTTCCAACATGGAACCCGCTTGTTCAGCAGGCACCTTCTGCGGTTTGGTTTCCCCTGAAAGTGGGTTGACCATCCAGGCAGTTTGTCCGTCATAGGCCTGGATTATTTTTTGTCCCATAATATCAATTGTCTGCATCATTTTATTGGGTGCTTTCCGGGATATTTCCAATGACAGGTCGCCCTGCGGTGTAGACATCTTACCCTTCATCATGAGGGTTTTCATGTCTTTCATTTTCTGCATTCCGCCTGCATTTTCAAAATACTTGCCGATGATTTCATCAACGGTTTGTGACCAGGCGAAGGTCACCATCATCGAGAACAAGAGAACTGTGAATAGTTTTTTCATGGTTGTTGGTTTTGAATTGAATGAATAGATTACAAAAATAATATTTCGCTTAATGATTGCATGAATTATGCCAATTATTTGAGAAAAATAAAATACCGTTAATTAACTGTAATATTATGCCTGACTGTTCGTCTTTCTCATACCAAGAGATTAACCACTAACTTTAAAACATCCGATATGAAAAAAATAACGCTTGGATTGATCATCCTCTGTATTTCGGGAGCTGTCTCAGCCCAGAAAGACCCGGTTAGTGCCTTGTTTGAAAAATATAACAAGGTTGCAGGATTTACCACGGTAAATGTAACCGGTGATATGCTGAAGCTCATGACGCAGTTCGAAGCCGAACGCCGCGATACCACCATCGCTTCTACCTTGTCGGAAATCAGAATACTGGCTATTGATAAAGGCTGTGACAAACCAGCCGGTGTCAATTTGCGGTCAGAATTGTATGACAAACTCGACAAATCAGTTTACAAGGAAATGTTGAGTGTGAAACAGGAAGGTGAAGACGTGGTGATCCTGATGAAGGAAAACAACGGCCGTATTGCAGAAATCCTGATACTGGCCGGAGGCAATGATGAAAACGCGCTCATACAGGTAAAGGGCGACATACTGCTGAGCGAAATGGCCGACATGGCAGGTAAGTACCAGATGAAAGGATTCGAACACCTGAAAAAGCTGGAAAAGTAATTAACTTTACCTAAGTCGGTTTAACAGGCAGATCCTATGGATGCAAATGAATTTAAAAAGAACATGCTGCCATTGAGCGGGAAACTATACCGCTTTGCCTGCCTGCTGCTTAGGGATAAAAGTGAAGCTGAGGATACGGTTCAGGAAGTATATTTGAAACTCTGGAAAATCAGGGATTCTCTGGAATCGCTGAAAAGCGTCGAAGCTTTTGCAATGAAAATGACCAGAAACTGGTGCCTCGACCGGATCAAAGCACGAAAGCCGGTTTATATTGAAAGCTACCAGAAATGGTTTGACAGGCGCTCGGAAAACGATGATCCGCACCGGATCCTGGAAAACAATGATAAGCTGGGCTTGCTGAAACAGATACTGGATCAGCTTCCTGAACAACAGCGTCAAATAGTTCAGTTGAGAGAGTTTGAAGGACTTGAATTTGAAGATATAAGCGAAGTAATGGATATGCAGGTTAATGCTATTCGGGTTAACCTTTCGAGAGCACGCAATCACATTAAAGAAGCAATGCAAAAGTATGAATCAGATGGACACAAACCGAATCAGACAACTGCTGGCAAGGTACTTTGAGGGCGCTACCACATTGGATGAAGAGCGTACACTCAGAGATTGCTTTACAGGCGATCAGCCCATTGAAGAAGACCTGATTCCTTACAGGGCCTTTTTCAACCTGCTCGATCAGAATTTGTTGTCTCCGGCAGAAAATGAGGCTCTGGAAACTAAAATCATGAACAGGATCATGAGCCTGGAAACGAATGGAGAAAAGAAAACCCGGATGCCGCTCAGGCACCTGCTGATGGCAGCCTCAATTGCAATGGCAATCGGTCTTTCAGTTATTCTTGTCAACCAGTTCCGGCACCAGCAAGTGAAAGATACCTATAATGATCCGCAACTGGCGTACCAGGAAACACAAAAAGCATTGATGTATATTTCACAGAAAATGAACAGAGGACTCGAACCTTTAAACAACGTCTCTAAAATAAATACAGGAACCGATCAACTCCAGAATCTGGGTAAAATGGATGAAAGCCTGGGTATGTTGAACTTGGTTTCCATAATTAACCAATCGTCAAATCTGAAAAAATAAATAAGTCATGAAAACAATCCTAATGGTTACCGGATTTTTGGCACTGTCAGCCGGATTGCAGGCTCAAAGCATCATGGATAAGCTATTTGATAAATACTCCGGCGCTGAAGGATATACCTCGGTGTACATTTCCAAGTACATGTTTGATATGTTCCGCAGCAACGATGCCGGTGCGAAATCTGACGACGACATGAACGAGGTTATCAGCAAACTCGACTGTATAAAAATCCTGGTTACCGACGATGATCCGGCCACACCGGCCCCGGTAAACCTCTACCAGGAGATCATGAAAGTCATTCCCTCATCACCCTACAAGGAAATCATGGTAGTTAAGGAGAAAGATCAGGATATCAAATTCTACGCAAAGGAAGATAAAAACCGGAAAATCGCCGAATTGCTGATGGTCATCGGCGGCAAGAATGAGAGTGTGCTCATCAGCATCCAGGGTGATATCGACATGAAGAACATCTCGAAACTGGCCAAAAGCATGAATATTGAAGGAATGGAGAACCTGGAAAAAATGAAAGAGTAGGGCGAGGCCGTTCAAAAGCCAATTTGGAAGGCGTAGTTGCAAACTGCGCCAAGCGTATGGTGGTAAATATCAATTCCGAGAGCTAAGCGGAGTCTCCTGACTTCGCTTTTTTTGATATTTAAAAAAGCTTTCTATGTCTCAAACGGATGTTCTTTGTCAAAATCCGGCCGGTAATTCCCCGAACTTTCAAAATCCTGGATCCATCCCTTGTGAAATCCCATTGCCTCCATTGCATCCAATACCTCCTGGTATTCTGCGGCGCTGATCTTCCTGCCCAATTGCGAATACCTGGCAACACCGGGAGTGGGATAATACTGCGACATCAGGGAAATACTCATGGAAGGTGATAATTCTTCAGCAATCCACTTCAGAATCTGGGTGGAATCTTTAGATTGCCCAGGCAATACCAGATGCCTGATGATCATTCCGGTTACTGCCTGTCCGTTTTCATTGACTACCACCGTACTTCCCTTTTGCCTGAACATTTCTTTGAGTGCTTTTTGAGCATGTTCGGGATAGTCTTTCGCTCCCGAATATTTCAGTGCAGTATCAGGATCAAGGTACTTGAAATCGGGAAGATAAACATCAATTAAACCCTCTAAACCATTAAGAATCTCCACCTTATCATATCCGTTTGAATTGTATACCGTAATGGGAGTATACCCCGATTTGTGCAATTCATGGATGATGGCCCTGACATGCGGGGTGAAGTGGGTGGGAGACACGAAACCCACGGCTTCAATACCCTGATTGAGTATGTTGATGATCTGCCCGGTGATTTCAGCAAGAGTGTATTTCTGATCCTGGTTCCGGTTTTTCCGGCAGCTGATCTGATAATTCTGACAATAGAGGCACTGCAGGTTGCACCCCGTAAAAAAAACATTGCAAATTCCTTTTGTTCCGCTAATAGGTGGCTCTTCACCCTGGTGTATACAAATTGAGGCGATATGGAATCCGGCATCACATCCGCAATAACCCGTTTCACCGGCATTGCGGTTCACCCCGCAATTTCTGGGACACAACAGGCAATTATCAAATGCTTCCAAAACAATCTCAAAATAAAACTTGCTTTTTTCGAAATATTACTAAATTTGCACCCGCTTTCGGTCCGTAGCTCAGCTGGTAGAGCACGTGACTCTTAATCATGGGGTCGAGGGTTCGAGCCCCTCCGGACCGACAAAAACCTGACAGTCACTTACGACGGGTCGGGTTTTTTGTTTTAGTACTGCTTTTAATGGCTTTTAATGCCTGATCAAAATCAGCCAACAAATCATCAATATGTTCAAGTCCTACCGAAACCCTGATCATGCCGTCGGTTATCCCGGACAGCTTTCTTTCTTCGGGAGATAATTTTGAATGGGTTGTAGTTGCAGGATGGGTGACAATTGTTCTTGTATCTCCCAGGTTAGAAGAAACTGAAACCAGTTTCAGGTTGTTGATCAGGTCCATGGCTTTTTTGGCGCCACCCCTGATTTCAACAGATAAAAGACCTCCCCCCAGGGTCATCTGCTTTTTTGCCACTTCGTATTGTGGATGAGAAGGCAGAAAAGGATATCTGACCCGAGCTATCCCCGGTTTCTTTTCCAAAAATAAAGCCAGTTGATGCGCGTTGCTGCAATGCTTCTCCATACGAGCGGCCAGTGTTTCCAGACTTTTTGAGAGAATCCATGCGTTATGCGGCGACATGACCGGCCCAGTTACCTTTGCCAGCAACCTTACATCGGCCATGGTTTCCTTGTTTCCCAATACGGCACCTCCCATGGTGCGGCCCTGGCCGTCGATGAATTTGGTGGTGGAATGAACCACCAAATCGGCACCGAACCTGATGGGATTCTGGATTAGCGGAGAGGCAAAGCTGTTGTCGATTACCAGGTATAAATTGTTCTTTTTGGCAAGCCTTCCAAGCCATTTCAGATCAATGATATCCATACCAGGATTTGTAGGCGTTTCGGCATATAGCAGGCGGGTGGTGGGAAGGATGGCGTTTTCCCATTCACGCTTGTTGTTAATATCAGCATAGGTGTGAGAAATGCCCCATCTCGACAGGATTTGTGTGAGCAGGGTATGGGTAGCCCCAAAAATCTGGCGGCCAGCCACCACATGATCTCCGGGTCTTAAAATGGATGCCATGCTCAAAAATACGGCTGCCATCCCTGATGCAGTGGCTACCCCATCTTCAGCTCCTTCCAAAGCACAAAGCTTGGTGATGAGCTCATCGGTGTTGGGATTCGCATACCGCGAGTACATAAAACCCTTGCTTTCGTCAATAAAAACATCCCGGGCTTCCTCAGCACTGTCGAAAATGAAACTTGACGTTTCATAAACAGGCACACTGTGCTCCTTGTGTTTTGAACGGTGTGCCTGTAACCTGACCGCAAGCGTTTCCTGCCTGACCTGATCCTTCCTCATTATTCCTTACTTTCCGTTTTTTTTGGTTTGGTTTCTTTCTTAGTTGTTGCAGCGGCCTTTGCAGGTTTTGCAGTTTCTTTTGCAGCTTTCGGCTCTTTAACAACTTTTTCAACCTTTTTGGTTTCTTTAACTTCCTTAGGAGTTTCATTAACCTCAACAACTTCAACAGGTTCCTTCACTTCTTTCGGCATTTTTACTTCTTTTGGAACCTTTACTTCTTTGACTTCCTTTTTCTTATCGGCAACCGGCACCCCCTGCTTCTTAGCTTTTGCAGCCTTTTTTGGCCTTCTTACACCGAATGAACCCTGGAATAACTTTCCTCTCTTGGTTTTTTTATCTCCTTTTCCCATTTTGTTAGTTTTAGTTAGTTAATTATGGTTGTTAGTATCAACAGGAATTAATTAATCCTCCTATCTTTGCCGGTCAAATTGCAACCGTTCAGACAATTCTGAACCGATAAAAATAGCATATTTACAGCAATGTACAAATACAAACATGTAATTTTTGACCTCGACGGCACCTTGTCCGATTCACGACCCGGTATTTATAATGCCTACTACTATACTTTTGAAAAACTAGGGTTAGCAAACCCGGGAAATGAGGCAATTAAAACACTGATCGGGCCTTCCCTTCAAAAAGGTTTTTCGGATCTGTTCAAATTGCGGGGAACAGATAACGAGAGAGCAGTTCAAGTATTTCGTGAGTATTATTCCTCTAAAGGCTTGTTTGAGAATTCTTTATATGATGGCATCAAAGAACTGCTGGAGCAGCTCAACCGCGAAGGCGTTTTGTTGTATGTAGCCACAGCCAAGTACCAGATATTTGCCAATCAGGTACTGGATTATTTCGGAATCAGCAGGTATTTTCAGGAAATAAGCGGTGCCGATTACCAGGGAAACCATGCGGCCAAAGTAGATCTGGTTGCCGGTATTTTGCGAAGAAACGGCATTCAAGATCCGGATTCCGTGGTTGTAGTTGGCGATACCCGGTATGACATTGAGGCTGCCGCGGAACTCGAAATCGATTCAATTGGTGTTACTTACGGTTTCACAACGGAAGCAGAAATAACTGCATGCAATCCCGATTACATAGCTACACGGGTGAGTGATCTGTACCCGTTGCTCCTGGAAATGCAGTAAATAAGTCTATTCAGGTAAAGACTATTAGGGATCAGGCAAGTTTTTTTAATATTTTTTTTCCACGGCTTTTCAATCCAGCCGAAAAATCAGGCATTTGCGATTCAATCAGGTGGTAAAGCTCATTTTTGATTTCCGGAATTTCCGTACTGAAATGGTAAAGAATATCCATGCTGTAAGCCTTAACAGCTATGGAACATTCTTCGGACATGCAATCAAAGCACAGGTTCAGCAGAATCGACTTGTTTTTATTGCCCAGGTTCAACGGTACTTCTGAAAAGATTTTCAAAAAATTGCGCAGCGGACCTTCTGATTTCAGTTTGCTGAGGTGAGTGAGGATCCTGCCAACATGAGGTTTCAGCATTTCAGGAAATCTGCAGAAATAAACCGACAATACCCTGGATGCGCGTTGCGACCACGGTTCACGCTCGTAAAGTGAAATCTCAAGTAAAGGTTCAATTAATAAAGGATTATCAATTACCATGTTGACAGTTAACTCGTTAAGTTTTTTGCTTGAATCACCCAGGTGTTCCTTCACCTGCTGCAGTAAAATCGGCGCTGCCTGTCTGTTTGTTGCCATAAATTATAATTGTGAACAGGGCTGATAAAAATACACAAAAAAACTAACTTTGCATAAACCATGTATCAAGACTGACTTTCATGCCTGTTAAACACCCCGAACATATTCAGAAAATCAGAAACAAGTTTGAGAAACTCATCCGGCTGATCCGAAAAAGCAAAGGAATCCGGGATTACTCAAAAATCAGGGATGCCTGCAATGCCATGATCAATTGCATTAACGGCCCGGAGGATTTTGAAGGACAGCGGCAGGCCTTAGCAGCCATAGAAATTTCTGAAATAGCTGTGAGCGAAATCGGGCTGGGAGTGACATCCGTATTAAGTATATTCTTGCTGAGGGTCCTCAGGAAAGAGAAAACCACCCTGGCAGAAATTGAAAAAAACTATGGCAAACCGGTGTCCGTTATTACCGGCGGACTGAACTCCATCCGCACCTTCGGGAGTAACGCACTGGCACCACAGGCCGAAAATTTCCGCAACCTGCTGCTGAACCTGGCTGGGGATGTACGGGTTATCCTGATAAAAATTGCCGGGCATCTATACGAGATGCGCTCCATGAAAGAACTGCCACAGGAAGAGCAGATTCGCATTGCTTCGGAAGCCTCGTACCTGTATGCCCCCCTTGCACACCGCCTCGGATTTTACATCATCAAATCGGAAATGGAAGACCTGGCGCTCAAGGTGTCCGATCGCAAAACGTATGATTCCATTGCGCGCAAGCTGGCTCAAACCATGCGTGACCGCAAACAATTCATCGGTGAATTCATCAAGCCCGTTGAAGAAACGCTGAAAAATCAGGGTTTCTCCTTTGAAATCAAAGGGCGACCCAAATCCATCCATTCTATCTGGAATAAAATGATCAACAAGGGAGTGGCTTTTGAAGACATCTATGACCTGTTTGCCATACGAATCATCCTGAACAGCGAACTGAAAAACGAAAAAGCCGATTGCTGGCAGGTCTACAGCACGGTGACCGACTTATACCAGCCCAATCCCAAGAGGCTGCGCGACTGGATCTCGGTTCCAAAAACCAACGGTTACGAGTCGCTTCACACCACCGTAGTGGGTCCCGACGGCCGCTGGGTGGAGGTACAGATCAGAACCGAAAGAATGAATGAAATTGCCGAGAAGGGATTCGCAGCCCACTGGAAGTATAAAGGACTTGAAGGAGAACAAGGTTTGGAAGAATGGCTGAAACGGATCAGGGAGGTGTTGGAAACACCGGAACCCGATGCTGGTGAATTTCTCGATGATTTCAAGCTGAGCCTGTATTCCAAAGAAATCTTTGTGTTCACCCCCAAGGGCGATCTGAGAAAATTTCCTTCCGGGGCCACCGTACTCGATTTTGCCTATGACATACATTCCGAAGTGGGCTCCATGTGCACTGGAGCCAAAGTGAACGCAAAGGTTGTGCCCATCAGGCATGTGATGCAAAACGGTGACCGTGTGGAGGTGCTGACCTCCAAGAACCAGACGCCCAAAATGGACTGGCTCAATTTCGTTGTCACCTCCAAAGCCAAAACCAAAATACGTTTCAAGCTCAACGAAGCCCGTGTAAAACAAGCGGAAAACGGACGGGAAATACTCATCAGGCGGTTGAAGAACTGGAAAATACCTTTTTCCGACGAAACCGTTCGCAAGCTGCTCAAGGCGTATAAATTTAAAACCGCCCAGGATCTCTATTTTCAGATTGCCGGCGAAGAGATTGACCTGGCCCACATCAAGGAATTGCTTCAGGAACCGGTTGAAACCGAAAAGCATGTTGTGGAAACTGAAGCACCGGTTCAACAGCAGGCTGAATCGCTGATTAAATCGGAAGACTTTCTGGTCATTGATGACAAGCTGGCCAACGTTGATTTCAAACTGGCCAAATGCTGCAATCCCATTTTTGGCGATGAAATCTTCGGTTTTGTTACTGTAAGTGAAGGTATTAAGGTACACCGGCTGAATTGTCCAAATGCCGCCCAACTGATTTCCAAATATGGTTACCGGGTAGTTAAAGCGCGTTGGAAATCAGGAGGAAAGGAAACCTTATTTACAGTTGAAGTTAATATACAGGGAGAGAACGATCCGAACATACTCAACAACATTTCCAATGTGCTTACCAAAGATTTGAAGATCAGCCTGAGATCGATGAATTTCGACACGGAAACAGGCATATTCAGGGGCCGTCTCAAGATTACCATCCGCGATACCGCACACTTGGAATCACTCATGGGAAGACTGGCCGCCATCAAAGGCGTTTTCAAGGTGAGCAGAGTGGATCCGGGTTATTGAAACAATTAATAAACTGATTTTAGTACTAACATTTGTCTCTCGGCTGTTGCGATATCTGTGATAAAGTTGTAAAATTCCCGATATGCTTCATGAGGGTAAGTAGCTTTGTTAAAGGTTAGTTTTCTTGTATAATAGATGTATTTATCTTCAGTCTTTATTTGGCTTGAGTAATGCCCGAATTTAGTCGTAATGTTTTTGTCTTCAGGCAGGAATTCGATATCGTATCCGATAGGTATTTCAATTTTTGCCGTATCGTTTTGCTGATAGTCCATATCAAGTTCTATTTCACAGGGATCATCCCATATATATGATACCCCGGAAATAAAAGATGGTGAAAGGAAAAGCAATTTGCTGCTTTTGGCGGCAAGGTCTCTGAGGTGAATATCAAATACGGCCGTTGCTGACGGTATTGCAGAATTCTTTTTGAGAAGGAATTCTTCTTTTTTGATGTCGAATGCAGCAGAGCCAAACTGATTGGCAAGCCATAGTTTTCTAACATCGGGTTTACTTTCTGAGATAGCGAAGAGGTCATCGTATCTCAATCCCCATTGTTCAAATCTAACATTGACATCTGCATTGCCTGTACTGTATACTTTGATATCGGAGTATGTGTTTACAATATTAAAATCACGGCCATAGGAAGGTGTATGGAGTATTTTTCCACCTTCTGAAGTCACAGCCAGTACATCCCTGTCGCAGGTGAAGCTTCCAAGATAGTTGAATGGAGAAGTCTGATCCGTACATTCCAGCCAAATGGTATCATTTTTCTCCGGAACACAAAGAATAGCATGATTGAATTGATTACACGGAAAATTGCTTTGAATCTTAACACCTTCTCCTGCTTTTACTAATGTATAATAAGATTCAATACCTACTGCTTTTAGCAGTGCTTTCATATAATTAGAAAGCGCTTTGCAATCACCATAACCATTCTTAGCAACTTCATTGGCATGAATGGGCTGTTTTCCTCCAATGCCAAATGAAATGGAGAAATAACGGGTATGCTTTTGCATGTATTCATACAATACTTTAATTTTTTCCCTTCGTTCAGGGATATTTTTCACCAGTGCCATGGCTTCGTCCGCATAAACCCTATCTAAAACATCCCTATCTTTGATTAACTCACTCATCCAGGAGCCATAACTTTGCCAGGTATCAAACCGGCCTTTGTATCCGTCCAGATCGACATTTACAGGGGTAGCATATATTACAGGCAATTTTTCCTCAAGTGCAGGCGCAAATAATCTTTGTCTGCCAGTAGGCAGGTTATCTTCTTTCCATGACAGGTAAAGTCTGTCTTTCATGAGAAAGCTATCAGTCGGAGTGTTTAGGTTCACTGCTTTGTAATTGAACCCCACATTTACCGGAATGATATACTGCAGACCTGATTCTTCAACAGATACTTCGGGATCATTGTTCAGGAAGAAAGTCGAACTGAGAAAGATATCATTCAAGGTCATTTTGTATGAATACTCTATTGTAAAAGGGTAATTATATGAGGGTATCAGAAAGGCTTTTTTCCTGTCATTACTTAACATTTCGGGACCACTAAAATCACGCATATCAACAATGTTCATCTTTTGAAGCGTCCATATAAGTTTACCTTCTTTGTTATAAGCACAGGCACTAACAGAATTAACTTTCCTCAGGTCATTATAGGGGATGTTCACGTTCAACAAATCCTCTGCGTTCTCATTGAGCAGCGTAATTACCTGCTTTACTTCCAAATGGCTTTTCTCTTCATTTATGACAGTAACCTTTATTTGGTTGGATCGGATGACTGCTATAGCACCAGTGCGCAAATGGATTGGGATAGAATCAACATGATATGGTGACTGGGCGAAGAAATCCTGCGCCAGAATTGTGGTGGATAACAATGCGATGATTAAAAGTTTCATGAAGTAATGAAGTAATAAATTAATTACTGTCTGCTATTTTCATAATAATCATTTCATTACACTTCTTATTTACTTGTGTGTAAAACTCACGAAATGATTGATATTCATTGGTTTCAAACCTGGTTTTGGATACAGTAAGGTTACTGGTAATTGTTAATACATTGTCTGCATAGGTATTTCCCAATTCGAATTTCGCTTCCTGATTGGGAAGGATGATCTTAGCGGATTTTGGCAATTCTTCAACCACGTAATTGTCAGGAAGATGAATGATGCAAGTTAAACTATCAAAGGTAGGACATCCTCTGTCGATTGGAAAATTCCTCTCATCTTTGACCCATGAATTCACATAATCACCAAAAAGACTGATCATAGGTCTGAAGAACACCATCTGGTCTGCCTTTTGCAGCAAATGCCTGAACTTCACATTGAAAGTTAACCGTAAGGGAGACTCCAGGCTGTCGGTATGCTGAAACACCATGTTTGAGATGGTCAGATTCCCGGCTTCAGCAAAAACCTCTTCCCGAAACCCTTCTTCACCTTCATTATAAAGAAGCCGTCGAAGATCAACGGCATCATAGCCCGAGAATGAAATAACAGCGTGCCCTTCAAATTCTCCATTGCTGTTTAACTTCAGGTCATAGTGTTCCCGGGTCGTATAACTCTCTTCATTCAGTAATTTCACCCACCGTCCACGTGTGGGATTCAACACCCATCCCTCAATGTTCAAACATTTAAAGGGCAATATACCAGCCGGCCGGAATTTATCGGTGGCGTCAAGAAGATAATCCTTTCCGTTTATGTTGGCAATGCATATCAGGTAGTCGAGATTGTTGGCAATGGCCACAAAAGTATTGATTCGCCCGTTTTCACGTGTACTCAGCACCACCGGATCAGCCTGGATTCCTGCGGTTCTGAGCATGTTCACCAGCAACAGGTTGATCTCGGCATTGGTGCCTGTCGCTACACGGTGTGCCTTATTTAATGATACATCGGGTATCACCTGGTCATATCCGTTCCATTGCATATGCTGCTGCACATAGCTGTAGACAGACTGCATTTTCTTCAGCGGGGCATCATCCTCATGGGTGATTTCCTTGATTGTAGCAGAGAAAAGTAGTTTGTTATTAATCTGCCCTCCGACCATACTGTTGTTCAGCAGCTTTTCCGTTAGTTTGGCATAGGTGGGGGAAATCTCATAGTAATTGCCACCCGGAAAGTTGACATCGGTAAGTGCGAAATCCACACCGGCAAGGTATTCGTCACTCTCCGGCATCATGGGCTCGGCCTGGAAAGCGGGAAGATTACTACCGGACCACAGATACACGTGAAACCTGCTGGAACGGTTATTGTAAAAACCATTCACACTGTTGTGTTCCTGGTTGACGATATTGTTGTGATTCAAATTAATGTTATACCTGAAGAATTCCGGATAGGTGGCCCAGTATTGGAAAGATCTTACCGGAATATTACGTTGAAATCGCATCGACCTGAAACCTCTGATCTCATCTTGTGTAATGGTATAGATGTATTCAATTACCGATCCTTCTCTTACATTCGGAAAAGAAAACCTGGTCACATTCCGATAAGCATTAACCTTTTCCCTGTAGAACTGCTTTTTGCCAACAGCAACTTTTACCGGCTGATCATTTTCGAGGTTATGTGTAAAGGCTTTAAGGTCTGACAACCTGTCTTCCGCAGTATAGGGAATTTGAATGTTAGCCTGGTCATAACCAGCTGCTTTGAATATTTTTATCCTTACATGTCTTGTAAATTCAATCTTAAATCCGTCATTGTAAATCATCTTGGCAGTGGCATAATCAAACAGAACAGCCGCCTCGGCTCCTTTTTCCTGTGGGTAGGGCTTAGTCTCAAGGTCCGCCCGTGACAAATCACCAAAGGTGATGGGGGAGGTTTGGGACAGGGCAGTAAAACATGTGAAAAAGAAAAAAATCAAAATTGTAATTGAAAACCTCATAATGTAAACTGCTAAGTATATTGTTTAATCTTCATAATGAAAGGGGCCCAGATCAATACCTTTACATAAACCCAAACCAATAATGAAATCACCTTCATTTAAATAGGGTACTGTAAACTTAATTTCATTATTAGTCATACTAATAACTTTAGGAGAATTGCCTCCCATAAAAATTAAGTCACCCTCAGCTTTTCCCGGATCAAAGAAATCGCCGGTTATAGTTATGGTATCGCCATGTGTTCCATGCGTGGGTGTATATGATGTGATAATGGGCTCAGGGATGAAAAAATTGTCAGTAGCGGATATAGTTTTACCGTACGTCTGAATATCAATCCTATTATCAAGACAAGATATATTATCCCTTGCTATGATTTTTACTCTTTCAGAATTGACTTCAATGATCTCTTGAAAATAATTACGAACATTCACAACTATATCCAAAGGATTAAAGTCATAACCTATAATAGTTATTGTATCACCATAAGATCCTAGCTTAGGAGAAAAATCAATAATTTCAGGCTTAAAAAGAAATATTGTATTATCAATAGTAATTTTTTTATTATATACCGAAACTTCAATAGAAGCATTACCTCTATTAGCTTCATTTGGAATTATTGAAGTTATTACATTAGGATTAAATGAACTTACAGTTGAATTTACTCCATTGATCTTAATAAAAGTATTGTTCTCCTTGAAATATTTTCCTGTAATGGTAATGGTTTTTCCAACAACACCTTTGTTTGGTGATACTGAATTAACAATAGGTCCGGAAAGAATGACCGGTAAAGGCAAGTCATATATGAAATTATTAACTGAAACACTTAACCGGCATTCATGACCGGAAATACTATGAGGGACGATGCATTTGATTTCAGAATTGCTAGATTCCAATATTTTTGCGGAAATATTAGAGAATAATACTTTGTTATTCTCCAAAACGGGATGAAAAATACCTTTCAATTCTATAGTATCACCCCAGCCAAAAATTGTTGGATTAATAGCTGCTATAAATGGCTCCTTAAGATGAACTTTTTCAGGTGCAGCGATTTTATGTCCATCAATATTTAATACAACTGATACTGAATCCGAATAAATTACATTTTCTGGTACCGAAATAATCATTCTGTTTTCGTAAGACTCAATGATAAAGGCACTAACATTACCAATTTCAATCTTAATGGTATGAGTCATAAATGGAAAATTTCCCGTTAACTCTATTGTATCACCCCATGTTACATCAGTTTCATTAATTGAGCTTATTATTCCCGGGGTTAATAATCTGAATGATTCATTTGTTAAATATCTGTTTCCAAAAACTTCAACAGCAATAAATGTTGTAATTTTATTCAGGGAGTTAGGAACAATAACCTGTATTTCTTCATTTGTGCTTTTCAGAATGATTCCTTTCGTTGCGCCAAAGAAAACTACATTGGTTTGATTCTGGTTGCTGAAATTTTTCCCATATATAGTTACTGTATCCCCCCAGGTTGCTGACTTGGGTTCAAAATCAGTGATTACCGGTGCCTGACTACCCAAACTCTTGAATTTTACTGCATCACCATAAATGGTTAACTCACCGGCTTTAACATAGGATCGAACATAGTAATCTTTCATTTCCTCCAAAGCATAAGTAATGTCGCTATAGAAATCATTGCCCGAAGGAACACTGCCAATCACTACTTTCTCTGAGCCCTGAATGCTAAGTGTGGAGGTTAAACCCCAAACAAATCCGTATTCGGATATGCTTTCAATATCCCCACTGATGATTTCAGCATTAAAACGGGCGCCATCGGCTGTGATGTGATTAACAGCACTTGTTCTGATTTGCGGATATTCACGTTCCACGGTATCTTCCTTCTGACAAGCCAATATCAGAAGAAACATAAATAATGCTGTCTGAGCAAGAGATATCTTATTTTTCATTCTGCGTAACCAAATAATGGCTTCTAAAATAAGTAAAATAATCATACATGATAACCACGTGCTGAATTGTTGTTTTCAGTTAACACTGTGAAATTCTCAAATAATCTTCAAAATAATTGGCTGCATTATTTTTTTTTGTAAGTTTAAAACGCTCGATTTTACTAAACTGTAATGAAGAAAACAATACTATTAACCGGGGTTTTACTGCTGATATTATCAAATATTGATGCTCAGATTGGATTCAGGCCAGGTTATATTATCAAGAATAATGGTGACTCACTCAGTGGTCAGGTATTTTATAGTACTGAAGGTAAATTTGGTAAAGAATGCCTTTTCAAGCGATTCGACATAGCCCAGGAGATGGCATATAGCGCAGACAAGCTGCGCGCATATGGTTTCAGGAACGGTCGCCATTTTGAATCAAAGCAAACAGGCAACAAAAAGTCTTTTTTCGAATGTCTGGTAAAAGGAACTCTGAGCCTATACATTATCCCTGGAAAAACTCATTCTCCTTTGTATATCGAAAATGATCTCACCGGTTTTGTCAAACTGAATAAAAACAGAAATACTATTCCGGGAGGCAAAGAATTTAGTAACTATAAGGATTTATTAAGTTATCTGTTAAGTGAGTCAGGATCTTTTCAGGTTTCTGCCAATTCTACAACCTATGAACCACCATCCGTTAAAGCCCTGATAACTGAATCCGCAGAGCTGTCACAGATGGCAGTAAGAACCTTTCATCAGTCTTCAAAAATAAATTTTATCAAAGACTTTTCGGTGACCAGAACGAACCCGCTGATGAAAGTTGGTTTTATATTTGGGTATCAATTCCTGACGATCGATATACCAGGAGACAGATACACTCCCTATTTTAAACAGGCTGAATTTAACAGTAGTTACAGACCAGTGGGTGGATTATTTATTAATCAACGTCTTTCCCGAAAATCTGAACTTGTTTCCATTGATCTCTCTTTGCTATATGTCACCGATTCTTATTATGGTTTTTCGGAATATGTGCAAACAAATAATTCACAAGACGATATACTGTTCGATTTTTCTTCCATCCAGGTACCTGTAGCCCTGAAGTTTACTTTTGGAAAACACCATTTTCATCCTTATGTAAAAGCCGGAGGTTATAAATCATTTCTGCTAACTCAGTCTTACAAGCGGTATTCTGAAAAAATGCACGGCTCAAGTGTTTATACAGAGAATTTATCAGATTTTAGTTACAAAGGTGAACTGGGTTTTCATGGCGCTTTTGGTGCTGAGTTTTTATTGGGAAATGCCCGTAATGTGTGCCTTGAAGCAGGATTCATGCAGGGTTTCCAGCCTTTAACTGGTACAAACAAATTAACCTCAACGAAAATCAAATCCAGTGTATTCTCTATTATGCTGAAATTTAGCCTTTAGTTAATACATTCAGCCATTCTTGACTGATTATGTAAATTAGCATTCACAATATTTCTTTTACTTTTGCATCATTAATTCATAAACATATTGAAACTATCATGAAATTACTTGAAGGAAAAACTGCTGTTGTTACAGGTGCTGCACGGGGAATTGGAAAGGCAATTGCCATTGCATTTGCCAAAGAAGGCGCCAATGTGGCCATCACCGATCTGAGAATTGACGACAATGCCCTGGAAACCGAGAAACAGGTTACTGCACTGGGTGTTAAATGCAAGGTTTACGCATCAGATGCCAGCAATTTTGCTGATACCGATAGCGTTGTGAAAAATATCGTAAACGATTTCGGTACGGTGGATATTCTTGTAAACAATGCAGGTATCACCATGGATGCTTTCCTGATGCGGATGACCGAACAGCAATGGGATACCGTTATTAATGTGAACCTGAAGTCGGTGTTCAACTTTACCAAGGCCGTTCAAATGATCATGATTAAAAAGCAAAGCGGATCCATTATTAACATGAGTTCAGTTGTTGGCGTTGGTGGAAATATCAGTCAGGCCAATTATTCGGCTTCTAAGGCTGGTATGATCGGTTTTACCAAGTCAATGGCTATTGAACTGGGTTCCCGCAACATCCGGTGCAATGCCATTGCCCCGGGATTCATCGTCACCGAAATGACCCACAAGCTTCCCGAAGAGGTGAAAAAGATATGGGAAGATAAGATTCCCATGAGGCGTGGCGGTACTCCTGAAGAAGTAGCCAAGGTTGCCTTGTTCCTGGCATCTGATCTTTCATCCTATGTAAACGGACAGGTGATCGGTGTTTGTGGCGGAATGAGGACATAACACGATGTCTCGTTTTCCAACCCTACCTTTATTATTGATTTTGCTCGTTACACTGATTGGCTCGTGTTTGCCATACAGCGTAACGATTAGCATACTGGAACCGGCAGAAGTTATCGTGCCTGCAACAGCGCAGCGCATCTCTATGCTGCCTGTTCCCGGATATTACGCTAAACCCGGTGTTTTCGACAGCCTCTCTCATGTGATTTTGAGTCCCAAAACGGATATCAAAGAAATCAAAATGGGTTACCTGCACGGCATGTATGACCTGCTGTCGCATTCGCCGCGGTTTGATAAAGTTGTTTTTTCAGATTCTTCCTATTACAAAAACAGGTTGATGTGGGAAGACGTTGCCCGAATTTGCAAACATGATACCACCGATGCAGTGCTTTTCCTCAGTAAGGCAGTCGCTTATGATGCCGTTAATAAATATTACTTTTTCGACAATGGTGAATCCTATTCGCAAAGCAATTACAATATATTGAACTACACCAAATGGGTGCTTTGCATGCCTGAAAAGGAATCAGCTGTTTTCACCTATGAATTTGCTGACACGTTGAATGTACCAGTCTTTTCCGGACTTTCGGGATTGGAACAACTGTTGTATGATGCCTGTTATTTGAGTGGGCAAAGTTCGGGGCGAAAACTAAGCCCTTATTGGACAAATGTGCCACGTTACTTTTATTCAGGACCGGGAGGCGACATGAGGAAAGCAGCCAGGCTGGCACTGAAAGATCAGTGGGGTGAGGCAGCCACAATTTGGAATGCACTTTCAGAAACAGATAACAAAACACTTGCAGCCAGGGCATCTTTTAATATAGCTTTAGCCTATGAGCGTGACGATATACTGGATCAGGCCGTTCTTTGGGCAGCCTATGCCGACAGTCTGGTCAGTGATAACAATATGGATATTTACAGTAAGCTGCTGATGATCCGAATGGACACAAGAGACAAGCTTGAAATGCAAATGAACGGAATTGAGAAGTAAAGAAATATATTAAGATGAGCACTGTGTTTATTATTATAGTTGCTATTATCACTGCGGATTTTGTACTGGAACGCTATCTGGATTATCTGAACCGGAAAAGCCTGAATCCGGAACTGCCCGAAGAACTGAAAGATGTGTTTGATGCAGATCACTATCGCAAACAACAGGAATACAAGTGGGTGAACGACCGGTTTTCTTCAATTACCAGCACTTTTAATTTTGTCGTCATTATACTCATGCTCTTTTTGGGCGGGTTTGCCTTGGTTGACGGATGGGCCAGGGACATCACTGCGCATCCTGTATTGCTGGTGCTTGTTTTTTTCGGAATTCTGGCCGTAGCCATGGACCTGATTGGCACCCCTTTTTCGGTATATGATACCTTTGTTATTGAAGAGAAGTTTGGATTCAACCGCACCACACCACGTACCTTTATATTAGATAAAATCAAAGGCTTGTTGTTGGGTGCCGTTATCGGGGGAGGCTTGCTGGCAATTGTTGTCTGGTTTTACCAGAAGACCGGTGTGATGTTCTGGATTTACGCCTGGGCACTGGCTTTTGTTTTCACCGTATTTATGTCCATGTTCTATTCATCACTCATTGTACCTCTTTTTAACAAGCAAACTCCTTTGTCCGAAGGGGAACTGCGTGATGCCATCAAGGCTTTCAGCGATCGGGTGGGCTTTAAGCTGGTGAACATTTATGTAATTGACGGATCGAAACGTTCGGCAAAGGCCAATGCGTATTTTACCGGGCTTGGGCCGAAAAAGCGCGTGGTACTTTACGATACCCTTATAAACGACCTCTCAACCGATGAGATTGTAGCCGTACTGGCCCATGAAATAGGTCATTACAAGAAAAAACACATGCTTTATGGCCTGATGGCCGGTATTGTGCAAACCGGAATCACACTTTTCATATTGTCGCTGCTGATCAGCAACCCGGCATTGTCAGAAGCATTGGGTGGCGATGGTCCCAGTTTTCACCTGGGTCTGATTGCATTCGGTATGTTGTACAGTCCGGTTTCCCTGCTTACCGGTTTGCTGATGAACCAGATCTCGCGCCGGAATGAATATGCAGCCGACCGATTTGTTAAAGACCACAGTAATCCAGTAGCCCTGGTCAATGCGCTAAAGAAACTTTCATCAAAAAACCTGAGCAATCTCACACCACATCCGGCCTATGTTTTCTTTCATTATTCACATCCCACACTGTTGCAGCGAATCAGGGCACTTCAGAAATAATCTTGCACGAAATGCAGATGTTATGAAGCGACATCTTTTTGTGATCATTTCTTTGCTTCATGCTTAATTATTTCTATTTTTGTCACCCCCGAAAATCATTTCAGGCCTCTTTAGCTCAGCGGTAGAGCAGCGGTTTCGTAAACCGCAGGTCGGGGGTTCAAATCCCCTGAGAGGCTCAATGCGGCAGTAGCTCAGTTGGTAGAGCGTGAGCTTCCCAAGCTCAAGGTCGCGGGTTCGAGACCCGTTTGCCGCTCTTGTAGAGACGCATCATCATGCGTCTCTCTCATGTTTGGACATCCTATACAAAAGACGCATGATCATGCGTCTCTACATTTTTGTACCAATAATATGAACGCAGAAATTATCACCATCGGAGATGAATTGCTCATCGGCCAGGTTGTCGACACCAATTCCGCCTGGCTTGCCACTGAACTGAATAAACTGGGCATCCGGGTTGCTCAGATTACCTCGGTTTCCGATACAAGAGAAAGCATCATCAGAGCATTGGATGATGCATCAGAAAGGGCAGAGTTGATCATCACAACAGGCGGACTGGGCCCAACCAGCGATGACATCACCAAACACACCCTGGCGGAGTATTTTGACTCAAAGTTGATCAGAAACCAGCAGGTTCTTGAACATATTGAAACCCTGCTTCAGTTGAGGGGCGTTGCCATGAATGACCGCAACATCAGCCAGGCCGAGTTGCCCGACAATTGTCAGGTGCTTCACAACAGTGCCGGAACAGCCCCGGGAATGTGGTTCAGCAAGAACCGTAAGGAATTCGTTGCGCTGCCCGGTGTGCCTTATGAAATGAAGGCCATATACAAGGAAGCCATGGAACAGCAATTAAAACTGAAGTTCAATCTTCCGGCCATCATGCACAAAACCATACTTACCTGCGGCGTGCCCGAATCGCAAATGGCTGTACTGATCTGCGACTGGGAACATGCCCTGCCCGCCAACCTGAAACTGGCATACCTGCCTTCTCCGGGAATACTGCGGTTGAGAATAACCGGTACAACTGCAGGGGATAAAACCGGACTGAAAGCTTTAATTGATAACCAAACTGCCAAGCTTGAACAAATGATCGGCGCACATGTTTTCGGCTATGATGAGGATAAACTTGAAGTGGTTGTGGGTAATTTGTTAAATGACAATAACTTGTCCTTATCCACAGCAGAAAGCTGCACAGGCGGGCTCATCAGTTTTATGATCACCTCCATACCCGGCTCTTCAGCTTATTACCAGGGTGGTGTGGTGGCCTATTCAAATGATGTAAAAACCAGCCAGCTGAATGTAAGTCCTTATTCACTGATCATGAACGGTGCAGTCAGCCAGCCTGTGGTAGAACAAATGGCAGAAGGCGCACGAACCAAATTCAACACTGATTTTGCGGTTGCTGTGAGCGGAATTGCCGGGCCAACCGGCGCTACAGAAGAAAAACCGGTAGGCACCACATGGATTGCCGTGGCCTCAAAGAAAAGAATTGTATCACATCTTTATAACTTGGGCGAAGATCGTGGCCGCAATATGCAAAAGGCAGCAATTACAGCACTTTTCATACTGCGTAAAGAGATAATGAATTGTTTATAAATATTTTTATCCCGACTCTTGAATATTTAAAAAAAAATAACGTTCTTTGCAACCTGTTTTTAGAAAGCGTATAAACTGATTATAGAAATGTCAAGAATTTGTCAGATTACGGGAAAAACTGCGATGGTGGGCAACAATGTTTCACATTCCAAGCGCAGAACCAAAAGAACCTTTGATGTCAACCTGTTTGACAAAAAGCTTTTCCTTCAGGAAGAGAACCGTTGGGTTAATTTAAGGGTTTCGGCTGCAGGAATCAGGCTCATCAACAAGGTTGGCTTGAAAAAGGCCCTGGAAGAAGCCAAAGCCAAAGGTTTTATCAATAGTATTTAACACATAGCACATCAGGATATGGCAAAGAAAGGTAACAGAATACAGGTGATTCTTGAGTGCACCGAACACAAGAACAGTGGTGTGCCCGGCATGTCGAGGTACATTACCACCAAGAACAGGAAGAATACTCCTGACCGGATTGAGCTGAAGAAGTACAATCCGACACTCAAAAAAGTAACTGTTCACAAAGAAATCAAGTAGTAAGTCATGGCAAAAAAAGTAATCGCAACATTAAAGACCGGAGCAGGTAAAACTTTTACCAAATGCATAAAAATGGTGAAATCACCTAAATCCGGTTCGTACCAGTTCAAGGAAGAAATGGTGCATGTAGACCACATCAAAGACTATTTTACTCAGAAATAAGATATCTGAATTTTTGGATAAATTGGCTTTCTTTGCACAAGAAAGCCTTTTTTTTTCGATACCACTCATATCAACCCGGTCAGTCATGGCATTTTTCGGAATATTCAGCAAGGCAAATAAAGAGGACCTCAACCATGGTCTTGAAAAAACCAAGGAAAGCGTTCTCAAACGGATTTCCCGTGCAGTAATGGGCAAATCCACTGTGGATGACGAGGTACTCGACAACCTGGAAGAAGCACTGATTTCATCTGATGTAGGCGTTAATACCACCTTGCGGATCATCGATCGCATTCAGAAACGCGTGAACCGCGATAAATTCATGAATACCGATGAACTGAACCTGATTCTCAAAGAGGAGATCTGCGCACTTCTTGAAGAAAACAAGGCGGGACAGGCAACTGACTTCACCGCCGACTTTGAGCAAAAACCCTATGTAGTGATGGTGGTTGGCGTGAACGGCGTTGGTAAAACCACCACCATCGGCAAACTTGCCTGGCAATATAAGAGAGCCGGCAAGAAAGTTTTCCTGGGTGCAGCAGATACCTTCCGTGCAGCAGCTGTTGATCAGCTTTCCATCTGGGCTGAACGGGTTGGAGTTCCCGTTGTCAAGCAGCAAATGGGAAGCGATCCGGCTTCGGTGGCCTACGATACGGTGAGTTCAGCCATGGCTAATGACGCTGACGTGGTTATTATTGATACTGCAGGCCGGTTGCACAACAAAGTCAACCTGATGAATGAGCTTACCAAGATCAGAAGGGTAGTACAGAAGGTCATCCCCGATGCACCTCATGAAGTACTCCTGGTGCTTGACGGATCAACCGGACAAAATGCCTTTGAACAAGCCAGACAATTTACCGAAGCTACCCAGGTAAATGCACTGGCTATCACCAAACTCGACGGCACTGCCAAGGGCGGAGTGGTAATCGGCATATCCGACCAGTTTAAGATTCCGGTCCGTTACATTGGAATCGGTGAGAAGATGGAGGACCTGCATCTGTTTGATAAAAATGCCTTTGTTGAAGCTTTGTTTTTTTCCTGATTCACATTATTTAATTCCAGGAAAGAATATATTTGATGCGGACAAAGTAACCCTAACGCAAAAAATATGGATTTATTCAGAACGAAACCCATCGGGCAATTACTGGCTGAAGCCGGTGACAAGGAACATGGTCTGAAAAGAGCGCTCGGTGGGACCAGCCTGGTTTTCCTGGGAATTGGCGCCATCATCGGCACAGGCATTTTTGTGCTTACCGGAACGGTGGCTGCTAATTTCGCCGGTCCTGCTCTTGTGCTTTCTTTCCTCATCTCTGCTTTGGGTTGTGTTTTTGCCGGGCTCTGTTATGCTGAATTCGCCTCTATGATTCCCATTTCAGGAAGCGCTTATACCTATTCCTATGCCACGCTGGGTGAATTCGTTGCATGGATTATAGGATGGGACCTGATCCTCGAGTACCTGTTTGCCTCATCCACGGTTGCTGTGGGTTGGTCGGGTTATATGGTCAGTTTTTTGAACGATTATGGTGTTCATATTCCGGACGCCTTATGCAATGCTCCCATCGATCACATCAAAGGTCAGGGATGGATACTCACCGGAAGCATCATCAACTTTCCTGCCGTGTTCATTATCGCGCTGCTTTCCACATTGCTGGTAATCGGCATCAAAGAATCAGCCGGTTTCAACAACATCATCGTCGCAGTAAAAGTAATTGTAATCCTGCTTTTCATCGGATTCGGGCTTTCGTTTATCGACACTTCCAACTGGACACCCTTTATACCACCCAATACCACAGGTGAATTCGGAAATTTTGGCATCACGGGTGTGCTGCGGGGTGCAGCTGTTATATTCTTTGCCTATATTGGTTTTGATGCCGTATCCACTGCTGCCCAGGAAGCCAAAAATCCGCAGCGCGACATGCCCAAAGGTATTCTGGGATCGCTGCTCATATGTACTGTTTTATATGTGTTGGTTTCTGCCGTGTTAACCGGAATTGAACATTATACCAACCTGAATGTGCCTGCTCCGCTGGCGCTGGCAATTGACAAAACCGGAGAGGCATTGTTATGGCTGCGGCCATTGATTAAACTTGGAGCAATTGCCGGTCTGAGTTCGGTTATCCTGGTGATGCTCATGGGTCAACCCCGCATTTTCTTTACCATGGCTAATGACGGGTTGCTGCCCAAAAGCTTTTCTAAAGTGCATCCCCGCTTCAGAACACCTTATATTACCACCATTGTTACCGGCATAGTGGCCTGTTTTATTGCAGGTTTGCTTCCCATTCACATACTGAGCGAACTGGTTTCAATTGGTACGCTGCTGGCATTCACCATAGTATGTATCAGTGTCATTATTTTACGAAAGAAGCGCCCCGATGTAGCACGGCCTTTCAGAACGCCCTGGGTTCCCTGGATTCCGTTGGCAGGGGCAGCTGTATGCCTGCTGCAGATGTTCAGCCTGCCCTGGGAAACCTGGGAACGCTTGCTGATTTGGATGGCCGCCGGTTTGCTGATTTACTTCTTTTACAGCAGGAAAAGGAGCAGGCTGGCCAAAGATGAATGAGTTCCCCGGAAATTCCGTAAATTGAATGAAAACCGCAATAAACATCATCACCCTGGGATGCTCCAAAAACGTGGTTGATTCGGAATTCCTCCTCAGGCAGCTTGAATCAAACAACGTGAAGGTGCTTCACAATGCCGAAGGTTTCCTTGCAAAAACCGTGATCATCAATACCTGCGGCTTTATCCGGGATGCCAAACAGGAATCTATCGATACCATTCTCAGATTCATCAGGGCCAAGGAAGAAGGATTGATTCAGCAGGTTTATGTAATGGGATGCCTGTCAGAAAGGTATAAGAAAGACCTGGAACAGGAAATACCTGATGTTGACAAGTATTTCGGAGTTAATGATTTAGAAGTTATCATTCAACATCTTGGTTTAAATTACAGGCGCGATCTTTTGGGTGAGCGTTTGCTGACTACACCCGGCCATTATGCCTATCTGAAGATCTCTGAAGGATGTGACCGAAAATGTGCTTTTTGTGCCATTCCGCTCATTCGCGGTAAGCATGTTTCGCGACCCATGGAATTACTGGTGCAGGAAGCCCGGTTGCTTGCACAGAAGGGAGTGAAAGAGCTGATCCTGATAGCACAGGATCTTTCCATGTACGGAAAGGACCTATACAGTAAACAGGCATTGCCCGAGCTGCTCCGGAAATTATCGGATATCAGCGGCATTCAGTGGATCAGGCTGCATTACGCCTACCCGGCCAACTTCCCACGAGAGGTCATCGGGGTGATGAAAGAAAGAGCAAACATCTGCAAATACCTTGATATTCCCTTTCAGCATGCCAGTGATGAAGTGCTTCGTATGATGCGCAGGGGCCATACCCACCAAAGCGACCTTGATCTCATTGATTACATACGCAGGGAAATACCTGATATCACCCTGCGTACTACCTTTATTACCGGGCATCCGGGTGAAACTGCAGGTGCTTTTAAGGAACTGAAACGTTTCATTGAAACCATAAAATTCGACCGGCTGGGTGTTTTCACTTATTCTGAAGAAGATGGTACCTGGGCAGCAAAGAAATATGCCGATGTCATTCGCGAGAAAACCAAAAAAGCTCGTGCCGGAGAGCTGATGGAGATACAGCAAAAGATATCTACAGAATTAAATCATAATAAAATAGGGAGCTTAATTAAAGTATTGGTTGATGGTAGGGAAGGGGAGTACTTCACCGGAAGAACAGAATCGGATTCTCCTGAAATTGATAACGAGGTCCTCATTCATACCGAAAAGAAGAACCTCGTTACCGGAAATTTTTACCAGGTGCGCATCACAGGAGCCGAAGCATTCGACCTGATGGGTGAAGCCTTGTAATATCAAGCCTCATCTGCCTCACTCAGGGCCGTATCAGTAGCTTCCTCTGAATGAAGAACTTTCATCGTGACTTCTTCCTTCTTTTTGTTGAACCCGATCACAATGGTATCACCTTCCTTCATGTTCGATTTGATGATCACTTCGGCCATGGGATCTTCAAGGTATTTCTGTATGGCTCGTTTCAGCGGCCGGGCTCCAAACTGAACGTCGTAACCCTTCTCGGCAATAAAATCCTTTGCCGTATCCGACATTTTCAACTGGTAGCCCATGGCAATAATTCTGGCATACAGGCCTTTGAGCTCAATATCAATGATCTTATGAATATCTTGCTGTGTGAGCGTATTGAAAATAACCACATCGTCAATACGGTTTAGGAACTCGGGTGAAAATGCCTTCTTCAGTGCATTCTGGATCACGCTTTTGGCATATTCATTAGATGTTTCCTGTTTCGATTTGGTGGAGAATCCCACACCCTGACCGAAATCCTTCAGCTGGCGGGTTCCAATGTTTGAGGTCATAATCACAATGGTATTCCGAAAATCGACCTTACGGCCCAGGCTGTCGGTTAGCTGGCCTTCATCAAGCACCTGAAGCAATATGTTGTATACATCGGGGTGTGCTTTTTCAATTTCATCGAGAAGCACTACGCTGTAAGGACGTCTGCGAACCTTTTCAGTAAGCTGTCCGCCTTCTTCGTAACCAATATAACCCGGAGGCGCTCCGACCAGTCGCGACACAGAGAATTTCTCCATGTATTCGCTCATATCAATGCGGATCAGGTTGTTGAATGAATCAAAAAGGTAATGCGCCAGCACCTTGGCAAGTTGGGTTTTTCCAACTCCGGTGGGACCTAAAAAGATAAAGGTACCGATGGGTTTATTCGGGTCCTTCAGTCCGGCCCGGTTACGTTGAATGGATTTCACCACTTTTTCAATGGCTTCGTCCTGTCCGATTACACTTCCTTTAAGTTCATCGCCCATTTTCAACAGGCGCTGACCTTCCTCCAGGGCAATTCGCTGCACCGGAACGCCGGTCATCATAGCCACTACTTCAGCTACTTTCTCAGCGTCAACCACCTGACGGTTGCGGGTTAACTCCTTTTCCCATTTGAGCTTTTCGTCTTCCAGTCCTTCAAGGAATTCCTTTTCCTTATCCCTGAAGCTGGCAGCTTTCTCGAAGTTCTGGTTTTTAACGGCTTTGATCTTCTCCTTCTTGGTTTCTTCAATTTTCTTTTCGAGTTCAATGATCATCTCGGGCACATGTATGTTGGAGATGTGTACCCGGGAACCCGATTCATCCAGTGCGTCAATAGCCTTATCGGGCAGGTGCCTGTCGGAAATATACCGGTTGGTGAGCTTAACACAGGCATCAATGGCCTCAGGAGTATAAATCACGTTGTGGTGGTCTTCATAGCGCTCCTTGACATTATTCAGGATCTCTATAGTTTCCTCCGGAGAGGTGGGTTCAACCATTACTTTCTGGAACCGGCGCTCCAAAGCACCGTCTTTTTCAATCTGTTGCCTGTATTCGTCAAGCGTGGTGGCTCCGATACACTGGATATCACCCCGGGCCAGGGCAGGCTTCAGCATGTTGGCGGCATCGAGTGAACCGGTGGCGCCTCCGGCACCCACAATGGTGTGAATTTCATCGATAAACAGCACCACATTGGAAGTTTTTGAAAGCTCATTCAGAATGGCCTTCATGCGTTCCTCAAACTGTCCGCGGTACTTGGTTCCGGCAACAATGGAAGCCAGGTCAAGGGTTACCACACGCTTGCCAAAAAGAACCCGGGATACCTTTTTCTGAATGATCCGTAAGGCAAGTCCTTCCACGATGGCTGATTTTCCCACACCGGGTTCGCCGATCAGGATGGGATTGTTTTTCTTGCGCCTGCTGAGAATTTGTGCCAGTCTTTCGATTTCCTTCTCGCGTCCTACA
This sequence comes from uncultured Bacteroidales bacterium, assembly GCA_964560225.1. Taxonomy (GTDB): domain Bacteria; phylum Bacteroidota; class Bacteroidia; order Bacteroidales; family UBA10428; genus UBA5072. Next base: position 32,943 of record CAZLLD010000002.1, on the reverse strand, counting down.
ATGGGGTCGAGACGGTCTTCCTCAGCGGCTTTGGTCAGATCGACACCGAAATTATCGAGCACCGGGGTATCGGAATTCGATTTGGGACCAGGTTCCGGATTAGGTCCCTTGCCTCCGCCCGGAGAACCAAATGATCCCATTGACTCGTCCTCTTCATGCGGATAATCGGCCCGGGGCTCATTGTCTTCACTGTCGGCCATGTGCTCGTTGAGCAATTCCCTTCTTACCTTTTCATAATCAATATTGTGCTCCGCCATGATTCGTGAAACAGGAGTGCTTTCATCCTTAATTATGGCAAGCAACAGGTGCCCGGTATCAATGGTGCTTTTCTTCAACGATTTGGCCTCGAGGTAAACCAGTTTCAGTATCCGTTCCGATGTTTTCAACAGCGGTACATTTTCTGTTTCTGTAACCTTGATAGGACCGGCAGGCGAAATAATGGTTTCAATATCTTTTTTCAGCTGGTAAAGATTGGCTCCCAATGAAACAAGAATATCAATGGCCACACCTTCGCCTTCACGCAGAATGCCCAGCAACATGTGCTCGGGAGCTATTTCTTTATTTCCCAGCCTTATGGCTTCTTCTTTACTAAAAGAAAGTACATCTTTAATTCTTTGAGAGAACTTCGCATCCATAAAATATCAATTCGTTTTCTTTTGCAGATTGTGTTTTACAAAGCAAATATACTAATTTATTACTAACGTTTTTTAACAGCAATTGTTAATATAAACATTCAAAAAAAAACGGTTAAAAGGCAATAAAATCCTACATTAGCTGCTTGATTTAATGAAGCGTTTTCACCTTTGTTAATATTGCTAAAACATAACACTAAAAATGGCTGAAGGAGAAAAGATTATACCGATAAATATTGAGGAGGAGATGAAGTCGGCCTACATCGATTATTCGATGTCGGTTATTGTTTCACGTGCTTTGCCCGATGTGAGAGACGGGTTGAAACCTGTGCACCGCAGGGTTCTTTTTGGAATGCAGGATTTAGGCGTACTCTCAAATCGTCCCTATAAGAAATCGGCCCGTATTGTCGGGGAGGTCCTGGGAAAATACCACCCCCATGGTGATTCATCGGTTTATGATGCCATGGTGAGGATGGCCCAGGATTGGTCGCTCCGCTACCCGCTGGTGGAAGGACAGGGCAACTTTGGTTCGATGGACGGCGACAGTCCCGCTGCCATGCGATATACCGAAGCCAGGCTGCGGAAGGTGGCTGAGGAAATGCTGTCAGATATTGACAAAAATACGGTTGATTTCCAGCTGAACTTTGATGACACGCTGCAGGAACCCACCGTTTTGCCGTCAAAAATTCCCCAGTTGCTTGTAAATGGTGCTTCAGGTATTGCCGTGGGCATGGCCACCAACATGCCTCCCCACAACCTGAAGGAAGTGTGCAGGGCGATAATTGCCTATATCGACAACCCGGAGATTACCACAGAAGAATTGATGATCCATATGAAAGGGCCGGATTTTCCTACCGGTGGTATTATATATGGTTTGCAGGGGATCAAAGAAGCTTTTGAAACCGGCAGGGGACGTATTGTTATGCGGGCACGCACCGAGATTGAAGTAACATCAAGCGGTCGCGAGGTGATTGTTGTTAAAGAAGTGCCCTACCAGGTGAATAAGGCCGAGATGATCCGTAAGATAGCAGAACTGATCAATGACAAGAAACTCGAGGGCATTTCATATATCAATGACGAATCAGACCGGAACGGAATCCGGGTGGTAATCATCTGCAAGAAGGAAGCACAGGCCAATGTGGTACTGAATAACCTGTACAAGCATACACAAATGCAAACTGCCTTCAACGTGAACAACATAGCCCTTGTTCACGGCAGACCCAAGCTGCTGAACCTGTACCACAGCATCCGTTACTTTGTGGAGCACCGCCACGATGTGGTAATCCGCAGAACTAAATACGACCTGGACGAATCGGAGAAGAAAGCCCACATCCTCGAAGGTTTGCTGATTGCCCTGGACAACCTGGATGCCGTAATCAGCCTGATCAGGGCATCAAAAAACCCCGATGAAGCAAAAGACGGCCTGGTTGCCACCTTCAACCTTTCTGAAGCACAGGCCAAAGCCATATTGGAAATGAGGCTGCAAAGGCTCACCGGACTGGAGCGCGACAAAATACGGCTGGAGTATGAAGAGCTTCTTAAAACCATTGCCTACCTGAAGAGCTTGCTCGAAAGTGAAGCCATGCGTATGCAGGTAATCAAAGACGAGCTTACAGAAGTGATGGAAAGTTACGGCGATGAACGCCGCACCACCATTGTACCCGATGCCGGTGAATTCAATCCTGAGGATTTTTACGCCGATGACGACATGATCATCACCATTTCCCGCCTGGGGTATATCAAACGCACACCGCTGACTGAATTCAGAACGCAGGCCAGGGGAGGCAAGGGTTCCAAAGGTTCCGAAACCAGGGACGAGGATTACCTCGAACACATGTACCATGCCACCATGCACAACACCATGCTGTTTTTCACTGAAAAGGGAAGGTGTTTCTGGCTGAAGGTTTTTGAAATTCCCGAGGGAACAAAAACATCCAAGGGCAGGGCCATTCAGAATCTGCTCAACATTGAGCAGGGCGATACGGTGAAAGCCTTTATCAATGTCAAGAGTCTTATTGATGAAGACTATATAAAAAACAATTTCATCATGCTGTGCACCGTGAAAGGTATCATAAAGAAAACTTCGCTTGAAGCCTATTCACGACCCAGGCAAAACGGCATCAATGCCATCAATATCAGGGAAGGCGACAGCCTCCTGGAGGCACAGCTTACCAGCGGCAACAGTGAGATCCTCATTGCCACCCGTTCAGGAAAAGCCATCAGGTTTTCCGAAAAAAAGGTAAGGCCTATAGGCAGAACTGCATCCGGGGTGACCGGGGTCAGGTTCGACGATGAGCAAGATGTAGCTATCGGCATGGTTTGCATTGACGATCCCTCCAGGTCAATCCTGGTCGTATCTGAAAAAGGCTATGGAAAAAGAACTGAGCTGGAGGATTACCGGGTGACCAACAGGGGTGGTAAAGGGGTGAAAACCATCAACATAACCGATAAAACCGGACTGCTCATAGCCATTAAATCGGTTACCGACAAGGATGACATCATGATCATCAACAAATCCGGGCTCACCATCCGGCTGGCAGTGGCCAATCTAAGGCTTATGGGAAGAGCTACCCAGGGTGTCAGGCTGATCAACATCCGCAGCGGCGATTCAATTGCTGCTGTGACTGATGTGGTGGGTTCTGCAGAAGAAGGCGAGGAGAGAGGAGCTGATGATGTGGCAGGCAATGAAAAGGATGATTTAACTGCCTAATATTCTGGGTAATTTTGGACAATAAGTAAATACAAATTATATTTGGCAAAATTTTTGATATTCATACAATACAGAATTAACTAAACAAATTAAAAACAAATACAATGAAGCGTATCACTTTGTTTCTTATTTCGATCTTTCTTTATGCTGGAGTTAACCTGAATGCTCAGGCACCGGGTGAATCTACAACCATTTTGAACTATACAGGGTTGCAGAAGAAAATTGAAAAATCGGATGCAGATATCCAGAATGCAAAAAAGAATACCAAGGCCAAAACTTGGACTTCTCGTGCAAAGGTATTTCTTGAGGCTTTTAACGTTCACAACGACTTGTTAACCAGAGGCATGCCACCAGAACAGGCTAAGTTGTTCCTAAAAGAGCCTAAGGAAATAAAGACTTACACGGATGGCAATGACCAGATGCAAGCATACATTTATGAGCGGGTAAACCTTATTTTCAGGAACGGTCAACTCGATGAGTGGATTGAGACCGATAAAATACATCCCAATCCGCTTCCTGAAGCAAAAAAGGCTCTTGATGAAGCCATCAAACTGAATTCCGATGGCAAAGCCGACGCCGATGTCAAATCTGTTGTTGAAACACTGAAGAGTGCTTACCAGAATGTAGCCATTAATGCTTATGAGAAAGGTGATTTTGCGGCATCACAAAAGAATTTTATCAGCATAATTGATCTGAACAAGCTGCCGGTAATGAAAGGCAGGGTTGATACCATCATCATGTATTTTGCAGGTCGCGCTGCATATGAGAATAAGGATTTTGCTACAGCCAGCAAATTATTTGAAGAAACTGCCTCACATAACTATAAAGATCCACTTCTTTATGTGTTCCGCAAACAGGCTTTTTTTGCCTGCGGTGACACAGCTAAGGGTGTTGAGGTAATCCGCGAAGGATTTACAAAATATCCCGAAGACCAGTCGATCATGATTGAAATGATCAACTACTATATTGATTCAAAACAGGTTCCTCAGGCTCTGGAGATGATCAATAAAGCAAAAGAAGGTGATCCTGAAAACATTTCCTATTATTTCACTGAAGGTACGCTGTATGAAAAGCTGGATCGCAGTGAAGATGCTGAAAAGGCCTATATGAGTTGTCTTGAAAAGAATCCGAATTTCTTCAACGCCAATTACAACCTGGCAGTATTGTATTACAACCAGGCTGTAAAAATCTATGAGGAAGCCTCCAAAATTATGGACAACAATGAATTTGAAAAGAAGCAGAAAGAAGGAGACGAAATTTTGAAAAAGGTAATTCCTTACATGGAAAAAGCAAGCACTTCGAGTAATGATCCCAACGAAAAGAAAAGCGCCCTGGAAACATTGAAAACGGTTTATTACCGGTTGAAAATGGACAGCGAACGCGAAAGTGTTATCAAACGCATTGGCGAAATCTAATAACCGCAAAAAGGGAAGCGAAACCGTTTCCCTTTTTCTTTGATAATTCTATTTAACATAATATTAATTATAGGACATTAGAAAAGAAAATTTCGGCCGCAGAAAATTTGCGTGTAGCCGGTTGACGAAGCCCAAGCGGAGTCAACCGGATACTTAACATAAAATCAGTTATCGCGACGAAGCGTCAGCGGAGTCCGATAACGGCAGATTTTATGTTAAAGCAAATTTTCGAGTAGAATCAATTTAAATAATCATTTTATTGGATTGAGGCTTTGCCTCAGTTCGATATCGGCAGATGTTATGTTAAAGCAAATATTTTTATTGAAAAACTGGATCCGCCAAAGGAATTCGATAATGAGTATGAATGAGAACTTGATGAATTTTTTAATAAAAGGAAAATATACTTATCTTTAGTAAGTATTTTGAACTGTATGGGCATGATGCTGATGGAAAAATTTCTTTTCACATAATAATATAATGGACGATTTTGCAAAATGGTCTAAAGAAGTCATTCATTTTACACTTCCAGGAAGTGTATATTTAATAAGTGCTTTTCTATTTTATCAGGTTTTCTCGGATAATTCGCTTAATGTAAAAGTTGATTTTATTTTTAATAATACTCTTCTGATTTTCATTATTTTAGTTTTCATTTCATTTATATTAGGATTATCTATTCATTATTCATTTCAAAGAGTTTTGTGGCTTTTATATCCTAAATACTTTGAACAATTTATTAACGATATTAAGGATGCTAAGGATATAGATTTGTTAAGCATTAGAAGGCCAATGATTATGTATAGGCACCTATTTATTTCCTTTGTCTTTTTAAGTATATCAACATTAATGTTTTTAAAAAAGAATAACCATGGCAACTTATTATTATCCTTTTTTGTGTTTTTGTTATGTCTGTTAATATTTACTCTAGCATATTCATACTTAAGAAAGGCTCTTATTGAATCTGAGAAGGTAAATAAGAGAAAAATCAAATAATCTCGTGTATAATTGATATAATTAAGCACGAATGCCCAATAGCGTGTTTAAGGTAAATTGTGTCCCCGCTAAGCTTAGTGTAGCTTCCCTGCCTGCGCTGCCGCTCCGCCAGGCAGGGCTGAGCTCCCTTTGATCGGTTGCAACTAAGCTTTATTAACCTGTAGTTTGTAACTACAAACCCCACTCCCCTTTCGAAAACCAGGTTCAGTCCCCTACTCCGTTAAACAGGCGAAGACTCCGGAGGAATCCGATGTGTATAGAAAATAATGGCCAAATGAAACATGCGACCCCGGCCGGGGCCTGAAATTGGATTAAAGTTACCTTGCATTCCGGGATAATTAGTTAACATTGGTAAAAAATTAGCAATCACTTACTAGCCATACTGCTGTCCGTTAACTAATATTGCATCATGAACTTTATAATTCACCCAAACAAATGACTGCCGGTAAAAACTGCAACCAACATATCGATAACCAAGTTATTCCAATATCAGAGCAAAGATCAGAATTGGAAAGGATTGACAGACGCTACTTTTCTCAACAAGTTCAGGAAATCTTTAATCTTGACAGGGGATTTCTTTATACGACAAAAGAATTCTTAATAAGACCCGGGAAATCAATCCGGGAGTTTCTATTCGAGAACCGGGACAGGCATGTGAAACCTATTGTTTTTCTGATCTTTACTTCAATAATTCTTTCCCTGATTTCGTATTTTTTAAATATTGAATACAGCTACTTCAATGTTGATAAAATTCAAGGATTGCAAGGCAAGGTCAGCACCGGTGATTTTGGAGTGTGGTTGAATAACAATATCGGATATGCCAATTTGATTATAGGCATTTTCATGGCTCTATGGATCAGGATCTTTGTCCGGAACTACAATATATATGAAATTATAGTTATACTTTGCTTTATTCTGGGTGAAGCCACATTAATACTGTCATTGGCTTTTGTTAGTGGGAAAGTAACAAACAATGGATTTATTGCACTTGGTGTCATGTTAGTTTTCTTTCTGTATCTTATGTGGGCGATCGGACAGTTCTTTGGCAAGAAAAAGTTGATTAACTATATGAAGTCATTAGCAGTAATTATTTTAGGGTACATGTCCTATTTGTTTGTCTTTATCCTGATTGGTTATTTTTTGAACTTATTACGGAACTAAGAATGAAGAAAAAAAGCATTGAAACCCGCTAAGTTAAGTTTAGCTTCATGGAGCTCCCCGCTAAGCTTAGTTTGTTACTAAGCTTTTTTAACCCGTAGTTTGAAACTACCTACCCACTGTAGGAAGCCTTAATGACTCAATGCAGGCAATCAGAAGCGACTTCCAAGGAGTCCGACCGGGATTAAAAAGGTAACTCCTCACAAATGGTTTCGATCATTTATGAATTCTTCTTATTCTTGTTTATTTTTACTTCAGTTCATTATTCTATCTACAACCAAAACCTTTCAAAATGAAAAAATTCTATCTGTCATTCGGAGTATTCATCTTATTTGGATTATCTGCTTTTGCCCAAAACAATTCAACAGAGAATAGCAGCACACAGAAACGATCGTGGGGCGTGGGGTTATCAGCAGGCGCCGGTGGTGCTTTGGTTATTGGAGGCTTTGCCGATTATTATACCAGCACGGCATTATTTGTAACCAACCTGGATTTGCGTTATTCCCGTTTGCACGTTTCCGGTTTCTATAATCTGGGCGGCGGAAAACTGCAGACTGAACTGAACTATAAAGAAACCACATGGCCCGCAGGCAATAAATACAGAATGGATATTGCCGGCATATCACTGGGTTTGGCCATCATTGAGAGGGAAATACTAAGAATCATACCCAATGTATCCCTTTCCTATAGTGAATTCGAATCGAAAAATATTCAGGTTGGAGATGACTTGTTAGGTATGCGCACTGGTTATACCTATGGCTTTGGAATTACCACAGACTTAAAAATGGGCAATTTACCAAAAGGTGAGACTTTAACAAAGAAAAAGCTGGAGCATTACCTGCGCTTCGGCATCAATGTCTTTATCCCTTCTGTAACCAGTCTGAATTGGTATGATATGAATAACTCAGATGTAACACATACACCCTATTTTACCGGTTGGCTATTTAACTTCAGTGTTTCCTATGGGGGACTCTTTCAGCATTACAGGTAAGGAGTATTTTTCCCACGTAATTTAGGTGCAATTCCAGCCATTTAATGCTAACTTTAATAGCATTATACCCAAATCCTAAAATTGAGTGAATATGAGAACAATTCGCCTTCTGGCCGGTAAACCCGCCTTAGCATTGTTTATTTTTCTATCGCTCTTCGTTACCGAAATCCCAAATGCATTTTCACAAAATCAGCCTGCAGCAACTGATGAGAATAACACTGCCTTGGTTCCTGTACCGTTAACTGAAACCCGATCCTTTTATTCGGAAATTCTGGGTCAGGAAATGGTGCTTTATATTAAAATTCCCGCCGGCTATTATAAGGATACACTGAAGATTTTCCCATGCTGGTACGGTACGGATGCAAACATCGCGTTTCCGCTGGTAGCCAATATAGTGAGGCTGTTTGAAGTGCCTTTTATTGTCGAACCTGAAATTTTCGTGGTAGGCATAGGATATAAGATTAGCGATATGGGCGACTGGGGAGCATGGAGGACAAGAGATCTCACGCCGACCAATATCCCGTCGTCGGATACCTACTGGACAGGCGTATTTTCGAAATCTACAGGCAGGCAGATTGAAGTGAAGACCGGAGGTGCTGCAAAATTCCTGGAATGTATAGAAAAAGAGGTTTTTCCATTGGTGGAATCAAATTACCGTGTTTCATCAACAGGGAGGGCCCTTGGTGGTTACTCCTACGGAGGCTTGTTTTCATTGTATGTATTGTTCACGCGACCTGACCTGTTCAGCCTTTACTATGCCGGCAGCCCTTCAATCGGATATGATAAGGGAATCCTTTACACTTATGAGCAGGAATATGCAGCCCGGCACAACGATTTGAATGCAATGCTATACATGACTGCAGGCGGAGCTGAAGACTCACTTACCATCGCAAATATGAACCAGATGGCAACCCAACTGGCATCCAGAAAATATCGGGGGTTCAAAGTGGAGACCCAGGTTTTCCCCGATGAAACACACCAGTCATGCATTCCGGTTGCCTGGATGAGGGCATACCGGGTGTTGTATAAAAAATAGAATATCCAAAATATGAAAACACTGAGAATTATCCTGCTTATAATTGTAACAATCATATACCAGCCAGAAAAGACAGCCTTTTTGTAAATAATTGATTATGTTTGCCAGATCTTAATAAGCCAGGATGCGTTACAACCTGAGAACATATTATTTTCTGAATTTTCATTACCGGAAGATCGTTTGGGCTTCAATTTTGAAATTTTTGTGCATTCGCATGCTGTAGAAGTTCAATCCTGTTAACATTTATTTTTTCACAAGCCGGTTTACTTACCGGCCATTCTGTTTTTAAATCCATTAACCGCCTATGTTATGCTACACCAAATAATAAGAAAAGACACCGACCTGCTTTTTTCTACGCCGATCGTCCAGCAAACAGCATTTTGGTCGCTGGTGAAAAGAAACCTGGGCTTGTCTTCATTTGCCGTTGAATTTAAACCTTACAAGGATTTTTGTGAAAGCGATTGGAAAAATCGTTCGGATATGCTGGTTATTTTAAGGTTTCTTGACAGCAACCATGCCATTGCCCATGTACCTTATGGTCCCGAACTGGAACCCCGGGAAGAATATCAGGGCCCTTTTCTGGAAGAATTATCAGAGTGCCTTCGTTCTTATCTGCCAAAGCAGTGTCTCATGATCCGTTATGAATTATGCTGGGAATCGTATTGGGCTAAAGACGATGATAATTACGACAGTCAGGGAAACTGGAAAGGAGAACCTGAAGCGCTCACTCAGGAATTCAGGTTCAACTATTCCACAGTTAAAAAAAACTTTCAAAAGGCTCACGGCAACAGCCTGCCATCGAGTACCATATACATCAACCTGTTGCGTGATCACCAGAACATACTGAATAGCATGAAGCCAAAGACCCGGTATAATATCAGGCTGGCCGAAAAGAAAGGCGTAACGGTAAAGCTTGCCGGTCCTGAATGTCTTGAGACGTGGTATAACCTGTACGCTGAGTCGGCAGCTCGCAATCGATTTGTTTTGCATAACAAGCGATACTTCGAGTCGATCATGCACGCCAATGCCGATGATACACTGTCGCCTGCAAGAGTAAAGCTACTGGTTGCGGAATACCAGAATAAACCTTTGGCTGCTATGTTCCTGGTTATTTCGCAGGACCGGGGAACCTTTATGTATGGCGCATCCTCTTCAGACCACCGCAATCTGATGCCTTCCTATGCACTTCAGTGGAAAGCCATTACAGTTTGTAAAGAATTGGGTTGCAGGTCATATGATATGTTTGGAGTGGCACCCGGCCCCATGAAGTCGCATCCTTTATATGGTTTGTACAAATTTAAAACCGGATTTGGCGGCAATATATACCACAGCCTGGGCAGTTGGGATTACCCGCTTGACCAGGAAAAATACAATATATTCAGGGCACATGAGCTGAACGCTATGGGTTTTCATCAATAAATACCTGATTTTGCTTAAAAAAAATATATTTCCTAACTTCCACATTATTTCTATTAACCGGAATTATTAATTTAATCTTATCTAATAACTTAAATAATTGAATTATGAAAGGAATAATTGATTTTCAACATGATGAGGCCGATGATATTGTGATTGCAACTCCACATTGGAGAATAGAAACTTTGGAAGATGTTAAAGTATGGGAAAACCAATGGGTTGACTATATGACAAAATTCAACAGGAAAATGGACACCGTAATGATTCTTAATGATTTCTATGTTAAGGCAGGGGTTTCAGTAGAATGGGGTCAATCCAGAGCCAAAGTGGTTGGTACCTATACCCGCTATTCATATCGTATTAATCCTGATTTATCTACTGGCATATTTATCAAAACCAGTGGTTCCCGTTATAATGTGTCAACAGGAGAGGCCAATTCATTGCAAGCTGCAAAAGATGCTATTTTTGAAGACCGAAAGAAAGCCGGAATAAGTTGAATGTAAAACAAATAGGTAGCTTCAGTCGTCAGCTTATTCAAAACACATGTGCTGAATTTATCGGGATTTCATCAATAAAAAAAAGCCTGGTTACAAACCAGGCCTTTTTTATTCTGTATTTTAACTGCTTCTACTGCAATTTAGCAGCACCCAAAAACTCCGGTGTACGGGTCATTTTGCATACTGCCGAATCCTGAACTACATCAAATATCATATATTCGGGTGTAGCTGTTGTGTATGGCTTCCATATCCCCTCTTCCTGGCCATTCGGATTTCCGAACTTAACGAAGTTGGTCCAGTAATCAACTATCTTCAGGCTCAAATCATGGTCAGCTTGTGTGAAAGGCCTCCAGCTATGCCTTAGCGAGTGAAACGTATACCACAAATCAGAAGAGTGAAAAGCACCGGCAGAATCACCCGGCAGCTGACGCATAAACAAATAGGCATAGGCAGGCTTATCACTTTTTTCTTCCCGAAGCAGGCAGAAATCTGCCACTGCCTGGCGCATATCAAACATATCGTTGGCGGTAAAACCAAAAATATAAGGAACGTCGGCAATTTCATCAGCACGGGCCAAATCGCTGAAAGTTCCGGTCAGAAAATAATTGTCGATTACAGGTGACAGGAATAAGCGTTTCTTGGTTGTATCAGCATATTCCTTTGACATTTGAGTAAGTTCATCAAATGAAAGGGCGCGCATAGCTTCCAGGGTAGTTTTCCCAAAGAAATCCATCATGGCTTTATTGGCTAATTGAGCCGTATCCAGGGGCTGACCAGGTCTTCTGTCACCCAGTCCGCCACCGCTCATGCTAATTGCCTTGCTCAACAAACCTTTGGTTTGGGGCGATGCACATAACGACTGAACACTTCCGGCTCCGGCACTCTGACCAAAGATGGTGATGTTATTTGGGTCACCGCCAAACTGTTCTATGTTCTTGAGAATCCATTTCAGTGCAGCAGCCTGATCCATCAATCCATAATTCCCTGAAACCCCGTTAGGACTTTCTTCTGAAAGCAGGGGGTGTGAAAAGAATCCCAGTATACCCAAACGGTAAGTTACAGATACAAAGACTACACCCCTGGAGGCCCAATCTTCTCCGCCGTCCATTTCCGGTTCAAAGCCAAAACCTTCGCGGTATCCACCACCGTGTATCCACATGGCAACCGGAAGTTTCTTATCAGTTTTACCAGCCGCAGAGGTCCAAACATTCAGGTAAAGGCAATCTTCATCAAAAGGAACCGATCCGCTTGCCCGCCATTCGCGGCCGTAAAAACTATTGGGATTCCAGGTTACCTGCATGGCAGCAGCACCGAAAGAGTCAGCTGTCATCACACCTTCCCAGGGAATAACCGGCTGGGGCTCTTTCCAACGCAAATCGCCTACAGGAGGCGCTGCAAAAGGAATGCCCTTATATGCAATAATTCCTTCTGTTGCGGTTTGTACTCCGATTACCTTGCCACCCTCAATGGTAAGTACAGGGTTCGATTTATCACATGAACTCATTACCAGCATGATGAGAGGCAAAACGAAAATTGATAGTTTTTTCATAGAATTGTGGGTTGTTTATTTTTTATGAAAATTATAGGTAATAAAAGTATTGAAAATAAACGAATCATTAACAACAGCTCTGAATATGTCGAAATGATTTTTAAGGGTCTATTAACAAAATCCTGTAGCTAGATTCATTAATTTTAGTTTCCAACAAAAAAACAAATGCCTATTGTAAAAGGAATCCTTATCGTGCGACTGTCCGCTTTGATCCAGATCAACGAAAACAGCAGTGCAGAAGCACAATATGCAGGCATTAGCGATTCGATTGCCAAATACCGTATGGGAAAACCAATTATAAAAGCAAAACCCGGCGATAAGGTGCAGGTTGAGCAGCTCCGGCATGAATACTGGTTTGGATGTGCCATTGCCAACAGTATGGCCGACGGCTCCATGAAAGAAAGCGATCTGAAGCAATACAATGAAACAGGTTTCACAACCCTGTTGCCAGCTATGGGCATAGGTCTGTTTTACAGGTTTTAATTTCAGCAATATTTTGATTGTCTTTTGGGTAAAAATGGCACATAGATATATCCTTTTTGGTGTATCTGGTTTCTATAATTCGCTATTTTTGATTAGCTGAAACCACAAATTTTAATATCATGAATTTTAACGCTTTGTGTAAAAACCCGGTCCAAACAGCCGCAATACTGGTTGTGTTCCTGCTTGTAATCCAATGCAGTAATCCTAAAAATGAAACCAATGCACTATTTTCCAACCAGATAACCGGGAAATATACAATACCTGATTGTCCCGCCTGGGTTAACCAGGCCGTCTTCTACCAGATATATCCCCAAACATTTTATGATTCAGACGGTGACGGCATAGGTGATCTGAAAGGAATTATTCAGAAACTCGGTTACGTGAAAAGCCTTGGAGTGGATGCGGTATGGATCAACCCATTTTTTGAATCGCCTTTTTGTGATGCCGGTTATGATATTTCCGATTATTACAAAGTGGCTCCCCGATATGGAACCAATGAGGATGCAAAAAAACTGTTTGAGGAAGCGCATAAAAGAGGATTGCGAATACTGTTCGATTTTGTGGCCAGCTACACCTCCATGGAACACCCCTGGTTTAAAGCCTCGGCGCAACAGGAGTCAAACAAGTATTCCAACTGGTATATCTGGACCGACAATCTCTGGCTGAATCCTCCTGCTGCATACCGGGATGCTTTTATCAAGGGCTATGGCACCCGAAACGGGCAATACATGCGGAACTTTTATTATTGCCAGCCGGCCTTGAATTATGGCTTTGCCCTGCCCGACTCTACCATGAAATGGCAGCTTCCGGTAGATCATCCGGATGTGCTGGCCATGCGTGAGGAAATGAAAAATGTGGTTCGCTTCTGGATGAAAATGGGTGCTGATGGCTTCAGGGCTGACATGGCCGGGGCCCTGGTGAAAACAGCCAATATTGCAGGCAATCCGCAATTCTACAATACCCATGAAAATGCCACCAAGAAGTTCTGGCAGGAAATCAGGGCCATGCTGAAAGAAGAATTTCCGGATGCCTTTATGGTAGCGGAATGGTCGAATCCGGTTTCGGCACTCGATGGCTGTTTCCATGCTGATTTCTTTCATTGGTTCGATGGATACAATGATCTGTTTCAGAAAGAAAGCTGGCGCATTTTGAATGGCTATTCGGAAGGCAACAGTTTCTTTGACAAGGAAGGTAAAGGCAATATCACCCACTTCCTGGAAAAATACATGGAGCAATATATGCCTACTACCGGAAAAGGATACATCTGCCTGCCGTTGGGTAATCACGACAATGCCCGGCTGGGTAACAACAGAAGCGATAATGACCTGGAAATCATTTATGCATTCGGACTCACCATGCCCGGTGCCCCATTTATTTATTATGGCAATGAAATTGGAATGCGACAGCTGCCTGATAGCTGGCCGCAGGTTGAAGGTGCCTACCGGCCCCGTAACGGTGCGCGCACACCCATGCAATGGAGCAATGCTGATAACCTGGGCTTTTCAACTGCTGCTGCCGAAAAGTTGTATCTTCCCGTTGATACCGCCGATAATGCACCCTATGTGGAAGCACAGGAGAAAGACAGCAATTCATTGCTGAACCGAACACGCAGACTGATTCAGCTGAAGCACTCCGAACCTGCCCTGGCTGATTACGCTGAGTTCGTTCCGCTTTATGCTAAAGAAAACACCTATCCCTTTATCTATGCCAGGGCCAAAGATCAGGATGTGGTGCTGGTAATGCTGAATCCTTCGGCAAAAGAGGTGAATGCTGATTTTGAACTGAACATTGATTACCGAAATACTTTGCTGCTGGCCGGGAAAGAATTAAAGCTGAACCGTTCCGGGAAACAAATATCGGTTACCATGCCGGGGCAAAGTTATTCGATCTTGAAACTGAAACAAGAATGAGATACAGGTTAATTCCCTGCCCGAACTGAGGCAAAACGGATAACAAAACTCGTTCCTTTACCTACTGTACTGTTCACATGGATAGAGCCCTTGTTCATTTTTACAAACTCATTCACCAGACTCAGTCCCAGTCCAACCCCTTTTTCCTTGTCGGTTCCGTATGTACTTTTGTTTTCTTTAAATTCAAACAGCCAGGGTAATTTGTCTTCCGGAATACCAACACCATTGTCAGATACCACAATTTCTGCCAGACCATCGTCTGTAAGGCTTGTAGTAATGCTTATCATGCCATTTGCTTTGGTGAACTTGATAGCATTGCTCACCAGGTTGCGGATAATCATCATCATGCTGTTGCGGTCTCCCGGAATCGACAAATTGTCGCGGAGCTTCAGGTTGATGCGGATGTCTTTTAGTACGGCAATGGTAGAGAATAACCTCGCTACCTCTGTGATCAGCTCTTTGGTATCGATTTCCGTTTCGTTGTAGGGAAATCTTCCCTGCTGGCTTTGTGCCCAGTTCAGCAGGTTCTCAAGGAGTCCGGTCAGAGAAAAAACAGTCTGATCAATATAGCTGGTTATTTCATGAAGCAGCGCCTTGTTGTCATGTTCCATACTTTCCCGGATCATGTGTGAAATTCCGCCGATAGAACTGATGGGTCCTCTGAGGTCATGCGAAACAACCGAAAAGAATTTGTCCTTGATGCGGTTAAGTTCCCTGAGTTCTGTGCTTTGGTTTTCAAGCAATGTTTTGCGTTCCCTGAGGTCATTGGTAAGTTTTCTCAATCTTGTAAGATTCCTGTAATACATAACAATAAGCCAACCTGCCAGCAAGAGGATGAGGGCAAGACTTCCGATAACTATCAGTTGAATAATTCTGTTCTTCTGGAGTACATCTACCTCAGTCTGCTTTTTGGCCACTTCAAATCCGGTTCTCAGATCAGCCATTTTCTGAACATTCTCGATGTTCTTAATGCTGTCGTTTGTACTGATATAAAGCGACAGGTAATGGTATGCACTGTCGAACCTGACCGAAGCCTGATACAATTGAGCCAGGCGATAAGCAGCATCACGTTCAAGCTCAAGAATCCGGTTGGTGGTAGCTTTCTGAAAACCTGTTCTGGCGTATTGAAGAGCTTCTGCTAGTTTTCCTTTTCGTTGAAGAACCCAGGCATATTCAATCATATATTCGGCAACAGCATATTCATCACCCTGTAGTTGGAGCATTTCAACAGCCTTTAACAGGTAGTCTTCAGCCAGATCCAAAGTGGCCATTTGCGAATATACCAATCCCGAATTTCCAATGGTATAGGCATATTCAGACAGATATCCAAGTTTCTTGTATATTTCCCCCGTTCTTTTAAACAGCGTCAAAGCCGTATCGTATTGCCCCGTAATGTAATTTGAATATCCCAGGTTATGCAGTGCAGAGGCCAGATTAATGGTATCTTTCTCGCGCGTAAAGATTTCAATCGCTTTTTTAAGATAAAACCGCTCATTGCCATGGTTTCCCTGCATGCTGTAGGTTTGGGAGACATATGTGTATGCCGTTGCCAATCCGATTGCATTATTGAATTTTTCATACTCACCGGCAGCATTCAGAAAGCATTCCAGTGCAGCAGCAAGCCTTCCGGAATTGAGGTACCCGATACCTTTGTAGGTAAAAGCCCGGGCCTGGCTTTTGCCGAGTGTTTCTGCCATAATCACAGCCTGTTCGCTGTATTTCACAATGGTATCGGCATTTGATGAAACTGCAGCAATCTGACAGAGCAAATCGTATTTCCGGTCGGAATCATCTTCCGGTTCCTGATGAATGATATGCAAAAGGCTATCCACAACGTGGACCTGCCACGCGTAGAGGGGTTTTATTGCAATAATGATGGCAATAAGAGTAACAGCCAGGCAGCGACAGATCATGGTTGACCTTCAGGCGGTTTGATTTTGATGTAAGGATCTATTCTCATTTTTTCACCCTGTGATGAGAGGTACTCAATGAAATACGCTTCTTCACCTATGGCAGTTTTTTCAAGTTGAAGCACCAAACCACGGCAAAACAATTTCTTTTTTGGTTCCGAGGTGAATACATTGCCTTTGCCCGATTTCGACCTGATGGAAACAATGTTTTCAATTCCGCTGCAGCAATCGGGTCGCCAGATAATTCTTGTCCCGGCGGGAACTTCAGTTATCAGGTTATTGATTGCACCGCCACGGTTTGAATCAAACAAGGCCAATGCTTCTTTACCATCGGCCTTTACCGAACGCAGATAGATATAAACGGTTGTCATGATTTGGGTTTATGTATTGATTATCAGTCATATTCAAATCATCCTGAAAACAACTAATTTAAGTATACAGTCATTCATTAACGCAATAAACGGTTAATTCTTATGCCTTTCGGATCTCATCTTTAATCCTTTGGATGTGGCCGCGTCCCAATCCTTTTACTTCACAACCCATGAGGAAATACTGCCTGATGTCGTCATCAGAGAGTATGCCAAAGCAATCAATAATGGCTGCAGGTTGACCGATAAATTTCACCACTTCTTCGGGTTTCAGCTTCAGGTACTCCTGGTGCCTTACGGCAAAAACAACAGCCTCGGCGCCTTTCAGTGCTTTTTTCAGATCCTTTTCGATACGCAGATCTTTTAATTTCTCCTGGTTGCGGAAGAAGCGTGCTTTACTCTGCCCCACATCGGGATAGGAATCCTGCTGTTCAAACTCCCACCAGTGATCGACGTAGGGATCATGCACCCTGATTTCAGCACCCATTTCCGTGAGCTTCCGGATTACTATTTCTGAGCCACTGTAACGGGTATCTCCTACATCTTCGCGATATGCCGCTCCCAGAATCAAAACGTCGGCAGAAGCCACCGGACGGCCCATATTCCTGAGTGCATCCCGGGTTAGCTGGCCAACATGCATTCCACGGGTATCGTTGATGTCGATGGCCATTGGGGTAATCTTAAAGATCTTATCATCAAAACCCAGGATGTGTTTATAAGCCCAAACCCCCAGTCCGCCGTCTTTAGGCAGGCAATACCCACCCACTCCTGGGCCCGGAAAGATGATGTTGCTGTGTGTAGGCCGCATTTTAATAGCTTTGATCACCTTGATCAGGTCGACTCCGTTTCGTTCAGCATAAAGGCTCCATTCATCCAGAAAGGCCAGGATAGTGGCGCGATAACTGTTCTCTACGATTTTGGCCGTTTCTGATTCGATGGGCCTGTCCATCACCGTAAGCGGGAATTTCTTGGTATTGAGCACCTCGTTGAGGAATTTCACAACCCGTTTTTTGGCTTCTTCGTTGATGCCGCTGCAAACGCGCCAGAAATCACGGATGCTGGCAACATAATCGCGACCGGGCATCACACGTTCATAACTATGGGCCAGCAGCGGATCGCTTGTTATTCCCCTTTGCCTGAAGGCCTTTTTCATAATAGGATAAGCCACCTGCTCGGTGGTTCCAGGAGCAACAGTAGTTTCAATCAGTACAAGCGCATTTGCGGGGATATGTTCAGCAATAACACTGATTGAGGCTTCAAGTGCTGCCATGTCAGTTTGCCCGGTTCTCACATTCCCCAGGTCTTTCTTGACATAATCACACTGCACGTCTACCACCACCACATCGGCCAGTTTCAGCACATCATAGGTGTAGGTTGCCATCAGTGTTTTTTTTACATTGACACAGCGTTCAATCATGGGGTCAACTTCAGGATCCTCGGCCTTAACGGGAGATACACCGCGGTTGAGTAGTGGAATTTTCCAATAACTTCGCACGCTTGGCCGCTGCATGCCAATGACAAACTTGCCCGGTTTGCCTTTTTCATCCACTGTATCGGCAACGATGGCAGCCATAACTGCACCAACAAATCCGAGTCCCATGACAACAACTATTTCACGGTTTTCAGCTCGTTCTTTTTCAACACGCTTCTTAAGTTGTTCGAATTCAAGTTGATAATCTTCAGATTTGGGTAAGGGGAATTTTTCTCCGCTTGGACTGATGGAAACTTTCTCATTCATGATAATTCAGGGTTTATTATTTCTGGTAATTTTCGTAAATTAACTTTCAGAATAGCGAATATATTTACAAATTTTGTAATGTTTAGCAAGTTTATCCCGAATCATTCCATAACAATAAAACTTATTAATATGAAAAGACCGTCTATCATTAAGTTCCTGCTTGTTTCGCTGCTTGTTGGCTCATGCGGAAATACCCAGTTGTTGCAGGATCTGTCGAAAGCTGTGGGTACACCAACCGGTGGCTATACCGAGGGCGAAGCTGCACAGGGCATCCGGGAAGCATTAATTAAAGGAACCAACGAGGGAGTAAGCATTGTGTCAGTTGTTGACGGATATTTCAAAAATACTGAAATCAAAATTCCTTTTCCACCAGAGGCAGCCAACATTGAAAGCAAGTTGCGGGCCGTAGGACTTGGAAACCAGGTTGACAAAGCCATTCTATCAATCAACCGGGCTGCCGAAGATGCTGCAAAAGAAGCCAAATCCATTTTTGTTTCGGCCATCACCGGGATGACCATCATGGATGCCATAAATATTGTAAAGGGACCGGATAATGCTGCCACCCTGTATCTGCAAAAAACCACCTCGCTGCAACTCAATGAAAAATTCAAACCGGTTATCCGGAATTCGCTGGATAAAGTAAACGCCACCAAATATTGGAGTGAACTCATCACTGCCTATAACAAGATACCGCTGGTTGAAAAGATGAATCCCGATCTGGCTGCTTATGTTACTGATAATGCCATTCAGGGACTATTTGTAATGATTGCCAAAGAAGAGCTAAAAATCAGGAAAGATCCTGTGGCACGTACCACAGAAATTCTCAGAAAGGTATTCGGCAGCAAATGAAGTAATTTGAATCCTGAAAAATAAAAAAAGGTCGCCATTTTGGCGACCTCAACTGAATGCTGGTATATTGAATTTACAATTATGCCAATTTAACGTTTACCGCGTTCAATCCTTTGCGACCCTGTTGAAGTTCAAATGTAACTTCATCATCTTCATTGATTTTGTCGATCAGTCCGCTGACGTGCACAAAATGCTCTTCATTGGTGTCGTTGTCTTTAATAAATCCGAATCCTTTTGATTCATTGAAAAATTTTACTTTTCCTTCTTTCATAATGGTAATAAATAATAAATAAAATAATGGCTGCAAAAATAAACAAAATAATTTACATATAATCGAAAGCCATCAATTTGTTCTATTTATTAAGCAACGATTATAGTAACATCTTACAAATAAAATCAGTATAACTATCTGTCAAACTGAAGCCAGTTTAATGAAGCAGTACCATGAAAACACTTTTCATCATATTGCTGGTATTACTTTTTACACTTACCGGTTCATCCTGCAAGCAGGTGAAGGAATACCTCAGGGACCCAGATACCGGAAACCTGACAGAGACCATACAAACCTCAGTGAACACAGGATATGCGGCTTCGCTTGCTGTTGCATCAATATCGGGACAAACTTTTCAGAATGTCAACACAATCCGCAGCAATGCTGGTTTTCCTTGCACTACCCTGATGCAGGTTGATCTTCAGGGTGAATCTGATTTTATCACGTCCAATGAAAAAGTATCCGGAATAACTATTGCCGCCTTGTGGGCCAGCGAAAATTGCGGTATTCTGACCCTTCTTTTTACTGATTATCAGACGGAAACTACCACATTTGACCTGCTGGCCATTAAAACGATACCGGTTATTCTTGACGAACACGGACTGCTCAGGGTTGCCCTTGCCAGCCAGGACATCTGCCTGAATCCCGACCAGGAATCAATACTTCAGATCAACCTGAGTACCTGGGAGATAGAAAGTGAATACACGCGGCTTGACAATCCTTGTCCCAACGATGTATACGTTGCCATTGAACAGGATGCTTACCTGATTACGGTGGATCAGAACACAACTCCGGGAAATGTGCAGGACGATGACTACACCATTACCGGCGGCGGTCAGCTCATAGAGGTTGATAATCATGATGCCGAGATTATTCAGCAGGGCTTATTGGAACTTGAAGTTACTCCATCCTGCCGCCGGAACCCGGTTTCCGGTATGGCGCTAATCAGGGCGGTAGGTGTAAAAAACAACAAATTGCCGGAGCTGGGCACGGCACTTCTTGAATTTTCAAACGGATGTACCGGTACTGCCGAGGTATTGCTGGCCACCGGAATGTATTTGGGCGCTAACAGAAAGGCCATTCCTTTGCAACCGTAATGCTTTCGGCTGAATCAAATCATTTTCAAAGTTTTTTTGGAGCTATAAAAAAGATGGTGTAAACGCCAATTGTATTATCTTTAAAACGGACAATTACTACCGTTTATGAAGATCGGACAATCCCTGTGGCGCACCAAGTCACTATCCGGTATTATTGAGGAATCTTTGCAGGAAAGTGTCGCAGGGAATGCGCTGAAGCGATCTTTAAGTGTAAGAGATCTGACAGCATTTGGAATTGCTGCTATTGTGGGTGCCGGAATATTTTCAACCATAGGGAATGCAGCAGTAAACGGAGGGCCTGCCATCAGCATATTGTTCGTATTCACAGCGGTTGCGTGCGGTTTCTCAGCGCTTTGTTATGCTGAATTTGCTTCATCAGTGCCTATTGCCGGCAGCGCATATACCTATGCTTATTTTTCACTGGGCGAATTGATTGCATGGATTATCGGTTGGGACCTCCTGCTTGAATACGCCATCGGCAATATTGCCTGTGCCATCTCCTGGTCAGACTATTTCACTGAGTTCATCAAGGGATTTGGTTGGAAATTTCCCGAATACCTTACCATGGATTACTTCAGTGCCCTTCGGGCGCATAAATTGGTAACAGAAACGCTGGCAGCAGGTGGAAGCCTTTCCATGGTACCTGAAACCATTCGGGCCGCCCATGAAGCTTGGATTCAGGCACCCGTAACTGGTGGAATCAGAATAATAGCAGATCTCCCGGCTCTTTTTATTGTAGTGGTGATCACTGTCATAGTATTTGTGGGCATCAGGGAATCACGCACGATTAATAATCTGATGGTAGGCTTGAAACTGCTGGTGATCTTTGGCTTTATTGTAGCCGGATCTTTTTACGTACATCCTGTTAACTGGAGTCCGTTTGCACCTGAAGGTATTTCGGGTGTCCTAAAAGGAGTATCTGCTGTTTTTTTCGCTTTTATCGGTTTCGATGCCATATCCACCACGGCCGAGGAATGTAAAAATCCTTCGCGAGACCTTCCCAGAGCTATCTTTTACTCACTGGCTATATGCACTGTGCTTT
Organism: uncultured Bacteroidales bacterium; assembly: GCA_964560225.1. Lineage (GTDB taxonomy): Bacteria > Bacteroidota > Bacteroidia > Bacteroidales > UBA10428 > UBA5072. The sequence goes on along the minus strand of CAZLLD010000002.1, from coordinate 10,881 downwards.
ATGTGCTTATAGCGCTTGTTTTAACCGGTATGGTTGATTACGGCGAGCTGGGCGTGGGTGACCCGCTGGCTTTTGTGTTTAAGAAGGTCGGACTTGACTGGATGAGCGGCATTGTTGCTTTTACGGCGCTCATTGCCATGGCCAGCGTTTTGTTGATTTTTCAGTTGGGACAACCCAGGATCTGGATGAGTATGAGCCGGGATGGCTTGCTGCCTAAAGCATTTTCAAGAATTCACCCGCGTTTCAAAACACCTTCTTTTGCTACCATAGTAACAGGTATCGTTGTTGCTGTTCCGGCACTCTTTATGAACCTGACCGAGGTGACAGACCTGACCAGCATTGGAACGCTGTTTGCTTTTGTTGTAGTTTGCGGCGGGGTACTGGTGCTTCAGCAAAGAAAAACACGTATGGAAGGGCGTTTTCAGGTGCCGTATATCAACGGGAAGTACCTGGTACCTTTATTAATGATTATTACGGTTTACCTGAATGTCAGATACAACCAAAACTACTGGCGGGAATTTTTTAGCGTAAGTGATGCAGATAATGGAATGGCGGCATTTGCCGAACGGCTGCCCATGCTGTTGTTTTTATTGACCAGCCTGGTCATCACCTGGCTGAGTTTTATGAAAAAACTATCACTTATACCTGTAATGGGTTTGCTCAGTTGTATGTTCTTAATGACCAAACTTGGACATACAAACTGGATGCGATTTTTGGTTTGGCTTGGGATTGGTTTGCTCTTCTACTTCACTTTCAGCAGAAAGAACAGCAAATTGAACAAGGAAGGAATTAAAATTCACGGTATTCCGGAGCCGTAATCACCAGATAACCCAGGATGAACAGGGAAACTGCCGGTACCAGAATAAGAAATAAAGTAGCCATGGTGCAAATTGTTTAGTTAATTGTAACTTGATATCAAATATACGCATTTTCGTCAAAAAAAGTTGCATATTCGTCAAAATTTTTTGCGAAAATTAACCAATTCAACCATAGGGTATTATAATACTCTGATTATCAGGTTAATGGTAATTTTCAGTTGGGTGCCGTAATGGTTTTGATGCTGGCAAAGAGCTTTTCAAAATTGTTCTTTGTTTCATCATCGAAATCACTGAACTGCACGCCTTCTTTCTGGACCTTGGAAATGAAATCGCTTGCCAGGATAATTCTTGAAAGGTTGTTGTGGGTGATGTACTCACTGTTACGGATGGTAATGCCGGTTCGCTGCTGGATGATAAATCTTTTCAGATCGATGGTTGAAAACAGGTCCTCAACCCAGGGAAATCCCTGCATGAGAAAAATCTTCTTTTCGGAAAATTCAGGGTGCGGGTAGAAAGTTGTGGTTTTCAGAAAATCAACCATGCTGATACCCGATGGAGTGTCTGCAATGAGAATTCCGAAATCCACTTTCCATCCAAACAGTACATTGGCCATGGCAGGCAAGTTATCTGTACCGTTTGACGGTATGAAATGAACCTGGCCCTCAAGTCCGTAAAGCTTGGCCATAATATCCAGGTAATGAAAAGTAACGGCATCTTCAACAATCAGGTTGTTTTTGGGAAAAACAAATTGCCTATCGTTCAACCGGGTGCCCATTAGAGAATATATGGGAGAAAGCGTATCAGAAGAAGCTTCACTTAAACTGCGTGCATCAAGTATCAGTGTTTCGCTCTTTTCATCCGTATCGCGTGCCCGCTGCACAGCGATGATCCGGTAAAGCTTTTTCAAATCGATCAGGTTGGGTGAATGCGTGCAATAGATGATCTGGAGATTTTCACGCAGGTCTTCAAATACTTTGAGCACATCCTCCTGGGCGCGGGCGTGCAGACTTAACCCGGGTTCATCAATCAGCATGACCCGGTCAACCGAGTTCGATTTGGCTGTTGCCTTCAATTCGAGATAAAACGAAAGGAACCACCTCACTCCCCTGCTCCGCTGCTTGGGGTAAAGCCTTTCCTGTTTATCCTTGATCCAGAATTCCAGGTAGGGTTTACCGCTTTTTTCGGGATGTGTGTTGTCGTAATGTTCCAGTTCGAAGTGAATCCTGATTTTGTCATCTTTCCCTACACTTTGCCGCCAGTAGTCCTGGAAATCAATGGTGATCTCACTGTTGAGATTTTCAATCTTCTGTTTCAGAATCCGGTGGTTCTTTTCCCTGAAAAAGTCGGCATTCAGACCGGCCACGCATAAGAAATTCCGCGCTGCTTTATAGCCTTCGGCATGTACATTTTCATTGAGCAGATCTTCCAGGTCGATTTTGTTGGGCAATAAGCTGCTGAAGTCTTCGAAAAACTCAAACATAGGCACCTTTTCAAACATGGCAGTGCCCATTTCCATCAATGATGGATAACTGTTTTCTACATCCTGTTCATGAACTGCCTCCTGTTCGGCGTCTTTCATTTTTTTACCGGCCAAAACTTTTTCAGCTACACGTTGTCTGATGAATAATTGATTCGTTTGATCACTCAGCAAACCGGCGGTCATGTTCCTGCTCACTTTAAGCTGATCAAGTCGCTTGCCGATATTTTTCATTTCTCTTTCGCCACTGCATAATTCATATTGGTGTTCGGCGTCCAGAAAAAGTGAGGATTTTACCTTGAGCTCTTCATTCAGCGCCAGAACATAGGATGAGAGTTCCTGAACCTGCTTGCAAACCGAGAGTTTTTCAGCAAGTTGCTGCATTTTGTTTTTGGTATCTTCCAGGGTAACCAGCCGTTCCTTGAGATTCGACTCAGCATCAGCAAGCTGCTTCATGCAGGTTTCCAGCTCCTGTTGTGCTGTAATTTGTTCATCTGGTGTTTTTGCTTTGTTCACGGTTCGCTTCAACTGTTCCGATCTGGAATATACTTCATTCAGCTCACTGCGGGCAACCGAAGCCATGTTTTCAGCCGCCTCCATGTCGCGTGCCAACAATTCAGTCTGTTTTCCCAGCTCTGTATGTGCAGCCGTAATTATGGATTCTCTCTTGCTTCGTTCCTGGTCCATGAACTGAAAAAAGCTGCTTATTTCAGGTTCACTGATGGTAACGATATTTTTTCGCGAATCAAGCCACTTCCGGGTGAGGTTGATTTCGGTTTTCGAGGCAACTGCCTTTTGCAGTTCTTCAGGAAAAGTTGAAAGATTCAGGTAATCAGACGGCCGGGTTTTTTCTTTGAGCTGAAATGTACAGGTAATTTCCGGGAAGGTAAGATCGCTTCTCAGCACATCGTCGGTAATAGTGCCTTCATAAAAGCTCTTTAGGGCTTCAAGAACAGAAGTCTTGCCTGACTCATTCTGACCAATCAGTGCCGTGATGTAATCAGGGGACAAATAACACCGGCCCGAATCAACGATTGAGCGGTAGTTTTTAATTTGAAACGCACTAATTTTCATTGATTTACGAATTATAAAAACAAATCAGCTGATCAGGTTGAGGTATTTAGGCGAAAACCGAATACTAATACGTCATCAACCTGCGGATGGTTTCCTTTCCAATCACTAAAAGTTTGTCTGATATGTTGTTCCTGTTGCTTCATGGGCAGGTGGCCGATCTCCGCCACAAGCTTCCTGAAAGGCCCATATTTGAATTTTTTTCCCGAAGCACCTCCAAACTGGTCCACGAACCCGTCAGAAAAGAGGTACAAGGTTTCATTGGCATCCAGTTCATACTGGTGATTTTTGAACGACCGCTCTTCTTCGGCACCAATGCCAACCGGCATCATCTCTCCTGCAATTTCAAAGAAATGCTTGTCGCGTACAATATATACCGGGTTAAATGCGCCGGCAAAGTTCAGTATGCCCTTTTTCAGATCAATCATGCAAAGGGCAATGTCGATGCCATCACGCTGATCAGATTCCTGCCCGGTCTGGCAGAGAGCTTCCATCACATGTTCCCGCATCTGGTTCAAAACAGATCCGGCATGCAGGTAAGAGCCATGCATGATGATCTCGTTTAAACAGGTGATACCCAGAATGCTCATCAATGCACCGGGAACTCCATGTCCCGTACAATCTCCAACAGCAACAAACAACAGGTCGTTTCGTTTTGATACATAGTAAAAGTCACCGCTCACCACTTCCCTGGGCTGATAAAAAATAAAATGTTCCGGGAGCAGTCTGTTCAACACATTGTAAGCCGGAAACATGGCTTGCTGAATGCGGCTGGCGTATTTCAGGCTTTCTTTAAGCTGAAGTTCCTGATTCAGTCCGAGTTCGGCCCGGGTTGGTTCCGGACCACTTTCCTGCTGCATCTTGTTGTTATTCATGAGATAAACTATGCATACCTGAATCAGAAATTTAATCCGTTGTTTTTAACCAGGATCAGGCTTCCGTTCTGAGCTGAAATGAGCAGGTTGTTCTTCCGGTCAGTAAGCAATTCCGAAGCCTTTATCCCAACCGGAATTGTGATTGTTTTCAGCAATTCCCCGTTTGATGCATTGATCCAGCAAATGAACTGGTTTGAACGGCATGTGACCAGCATAATCAACTGATTAATGCTCCCGTTTAATAATGTATTGATATTGCAGGGAATATCGGGAAGCAGGATCTCTTTTTCGTACACCGGTTTATTCTCAGCGCTGGTTTTGATCAGAACTATCTGCTCGGTATTCCTTATTCCGGCATACAGAAGTTCCCCCCGGGGCATTACCTGGCTGGCCAAGATGCTGTCTGAAGGATTGAACAAGGATTCCCAGGTGAGGTAACCCCTCGGATCAATTTTGGCCCTCCAGCTATTCCCGGTGATCAGCATTTTCCGGTCGGGACATTCGGCAACAGCAACTATTTCTCCTTTTCCGGTATAAGTTCTGCCCCACAACCGCTTGCCCGATTCATTAAGCACCACCAGGGAATACTTGCTGCGGAGCGAATCATCAACTACATAACCACCCAAAAAAATTGAATTAATGTTGGTGATGCGCAGTGCATTGATGTGCATTCTGCCCAGTCTCCGGCTCCAGACACGTTGTCCTTCGGCTCCCAGTTTAAAAACCCAGGATTCCCGGGATAAGGAATCCAACCCCAGCCAGGTATAGCCTGCACCGACCAGTTCGTTCATCCGGTTCACAGCCATCAGCCTGAGCTCGTCGTTGTATTGCTCACCCACGTATTTGTTCCAGATCATTTTTCCATCCTCATTGGTTTTGATCACCCAGGCATCTGTTGAACCCGTGTCGCTGCGAAAAACAGTACCTCCCGTATAGTAAAAATTGAGCGTATCAACAGCCATGCAAGTTGTCAGTTCATCATTGCCTTCCTCATCAAACGATCGTGCCCAAAGAATATTGTTAGTTGACAGCGGATTGGCAGACAGCAATTGCATGCCTTTATCCAGTGATTTCAGGTTGAAAATATCCACATACTGCTGGCCTTCGGGGTATCTCCGGATAAATTCATTGTAGGCTTCCAGTGTCTGAATTTTTTTCGCGTATTCATACAAAAGCTGTTTCTGGATGAGTTTGGCCTCAGCTATTTCCAACGCGTCGGGGTATTCAGCAATGAAATCATCAAAAGCCTTGATGGTATTAAGTTGTTTGGCTTTTTCAAAGGCCACGGCATAAAGTTTCTTAATGGCCGTATTATTTTCAAAAGCCTCTGGGTATTTCTTCATGAATTCCTGGTATGCCTCAACCGTATTGATCCGGCAGGCCTGCTCAAAGGCCAGCTTGTTCCGGTACCGTTTTGCCTTATCAATTTGTGCAGCATCCGGGAATTTCTCAATGAATTCAAGGTAACCTGCAAGTTGGTTCTGTTTTTCATACTTTCTGAATTCCAGTTGGTTGCGGATGTGGATCACATTGTCGTAGTGTCTGAAATCGGGAAAATCATTCAAGACCCGGTAAACCAGTTCGAGGTTGTTTTCTTCACGAATATATTTGATCAGTTTTCCCTCGATGGTTTCCACGGCATATTCGATTTTTTTCTTTACGGGCCGGGGGATGTGTCTGGTTTCAGTATTGTAGAAGTATTCTCCGATGAATGCAATTTCTTCCTCTGTCAGTTTATCCAGGTTGCTTTTAAGCTGACAGGTATATTTCCAGGCTGAGGGCAAATCGAAGAATGCAGAAGAATCGTCAGCCATGATCAGGGCAATTCCCAGCAAAGCGGCAGGACTGTCGGGACTTTCAGAAAGTGCGCTTCGGAACAGCTCAAGAGCCTTCCCATGGTCTGCTTTTTCAAGGAGTTTAAATCCCCTTTTGATATTTTGTGCCTGCAAACCCACCGGTGCCAATGCCAGAAGTAAAATCACAGCAAGCGCCGGCAGGATCCTTTTAAGTAAAACCGTGTTCATCATGAGCATTCTTATTTTTTGATCAGCGTGAATTCAACCCTGCGATTTTGGGCTCGTCCGGCATCCGTTTGGTTGGTATCCACTGGACGGCTCTCGCCATGCCCCACAGAACGCATACGTTCCGGTTTAACACCCTGCGCGGCAAGGTAGGCAACCACAGCAGCAGCCCTTCCTTCCGAAAGCTTCTGGTTATAAGTATCAGATCCTTCACTGTCGGTGTGCCCCGAAATCTCAATCAGTTGAATATCCGCTTCCAGCATGAACTGCACCACCTTGTCGAGTTCCACGTAGGAAGCCGGCAGCAGATCGGTTTTGTTGAATTCAAAGAAAATATTCTCCAGCACCACGGCAGATCCTTCTTCAATGGCTTTAAGTCCCTCGAGGAATTCATCCTTGACAATTACCGGCTCAATAAAAACCACCGTATCCGAAGAACGGCAGTTGTATTTATCCGAAGCCTGGTAAATGTACCTACCAGCCGGGAGATTCCGGAGCTCGGTTCCGGTTTGCCGGTTATTCCATGTGACCATATACGGGGGTGTGCCGCCCAGCAAGCCGATCCGGATGCTGCCGTCGTTAATGATCCGGTTAACCTTCCCGGTCGAAACGTCCTGGCCACCCGTGTAGCGGGTTTCAATAATCCGGCTTTCGAAATCGTGCTGCACGCAGGGACAGTCGAGGCAATTTTCGAGCGGAGCTATGGAAACATCATCAAAGTAATAGTAGGCATAAGCTTTGTTGCGCAAATTGACCACGTTTTTGTCGGTCACCACGTAATTGGTATTGTCGTAATTTTTAAAGTTGCCGATAATAAAAAAACGCTCATTGCCCGATGCCGTAAAAACCGTGCAGAATTCCTCCCACTCGTCAATGTTGTCGAGAAAAAGCCCCACCTTATTGGTAATTTGGGGCGTATAAGAGAGGTTGATATTGACGTTGTTGTTTCGGATCTCTGTTTCACTGAAATACAGGCTCATCTGATCAACGGCAAAACGCGAATAGGATGCCAGCCTGTAGTAAAAACGAACACAGTATTGCTGGTCTTTTACCAGCGGTGATGACAAGGTCCCCTGGATGTATTCGCGATAGCTTTCTTCTGTCCCGCTTAATATGGCACCTGCATAACCATCACCCCCGTGGGGTTCGCTTTCACCTGCAAAATTTTTGGGAACTCCCACATTTCTTTTGCTGCAACGGTTAAAATAATCGGGCGTGGCAATAGACGGATAGGTCCAAAACGGTACCAGTTTGTGCGACAGATCTGTGGGGGTGTCGTCTTCCGGACATTTGTCATACTTTTCAAATCCCGGGTTCAGTACCAGGTTTTTTTCCTGCGAAAGCAGGTCAAAGCAAAATGAGCCAGCCATAAAAAGGCAAATGGCAGTTAATACAGGCTTAACATCCATAACCAAATTTTAAAACACAAGATAAGCTATTTTCTCAAAGCAGACAAAGATTTTGCTACGGCTTTGTCGATTCTCCTGACGATAAACGGCCCCTCATAAATAAATCCGGTATACACCTGTACCAATGAAGCTCCAGCATGAAGCATATCCAGGGCATCAGCCGCTGAGAGAATTCCACCCGAGCCAATGACCGGTATGGAATTACCCGACTGTTTACATATGTAACGCACTATTTCCAGTGAACGTTCTTTAAGTGGCATGCCGCTTAGCCCACCCGATCCGATCTCGCTGATTCTGTCACCTGAAGTACGCAATCCTTTGCGCGAGGTAGTGGTATTGGTGGCCACAATGCCATCCAAACCGGTTTTACGGTAAAGGTCCAGAATTTCATCGATGTGTGTCAAAGAGAGATCGGGAGATATCTTAAGAAACACCGGCTTTTTCTTCTCCTTACCGGCACGTGCAGTCATAATGGCATGGAGAATTTCACCCAGAGATTCGGTATCCTGTAGTTTATCAAGATCTTTTATATTGGGACAACTCACGTTGACCACGAAGTAATCCACCACATCATAAAGTGCTTCAAAGCATTTCAGGTAGTCATCTTTAGCCTTTTCGTTGGGAGTTGCAGTATTTTTACCAATATTACCGCCAATAATCACCCTTCTTTGAGGTGACTGCAACTGGCTCACGGCATGCATCAATCCCTTGTTGTTAAATCCCATTCGGTTAATCAGGGCCTGATCGGCCGGGAGCCTGAATAACCTGGGTTTGGGGTTACCCGGCTGTGGTAAGGGAGTAACCGTACCTATTTCTATAAATGAGAAGCCAAAAACTGAGAAATCGTTGTAAAAATCGGCATTCTTATCAAAACCGGCTGCCATACCTACCTTGCCCGGGAATTCGAGTCCGGCCACCTGCGTAGTAAGCACCGGATGCCGGTAGGTGAAGCATTTCTTCAGCAGCATCGCCATACCGGGTATCCGGTTGGCCAATCGAACCATAAAAACAGTGAAATGATGGATACGCTCAGGATCGATCAGGAAAAACAGGGGTCGAAACAGTGCTTTATACATACAGTTTTCGACAAAGATAAGGATATTCAGTTAATCTTTACCAGATTGCAGATATACCTCAAAAGTTCCATCGTGATGAAGCAGCAATACCTTATCAATAAGAGTTACATTTGTAACTTCCGGTTGTCTGGTAATGTATGCTGCCGGTTCTTCCTCACGGGTTTTGGGTGTTGAAAACAAATCCTGCTGTCGTGCAGGTTCCGTAACAGTGCTTGTTTTTGTTTTATTTTCAGGGATAATTACTTTTTCCTGTAAAAGGTCACCTTTACCTAACAGGAGCCATTGGGCGTTTATTTCGGGAAAGCGCGTCAATAACTTAACTAAGAAATCATATCCAGGCTGGTTTCTCCCGCTTAGTATATGCGATATACCTGAGCGTTGCACGCCGATTTCATCAGCCAACCGGGTAGCTGTTAAACCGTAATGATTCAATACTTTAATTAATCTTTCTTTCATATTACAAATGTAATACATAATTACGTTACATATATAACTTTATGTGTTTACATTTGTGTTTTTTGTTGTTTTTTGGGGTAATAATTAGAATAGAGATCAAAAAGCGGACGAAATTGATAGGGAGCGTATGCGCAATTACCTCACATTCTATCTCAATTGTTAGTTCAGCAAAATGAAATAAAACACAGGTTATCAATAATATAATAATTAAGAGCAGATTAAAAACGGATTTTTTTCTCCTGAGACTTGGTTATACTTGAATTGAAACTTTACTTTTAAATTATAAAAAACTGGATTACAGTTGATAATATGATAATAAAGTGCCTATTAATAATTATGAAAAGTTATTGTATAGAAGGACCATGGATGATCCGGAAACCAACCAGTTCGGCCGTTCTGCAAATAAAAGTTAATACGGATATTTATTCGGGATACAAATCGTAAACGATGTTGATGCTTTTGGGCATAATTCTGAATTCAATAGGTGAATGCCCGAGTGATTCACCATCGGCTTCCACATGAATCAGCGGATCGCTGTCAATCAGAATGTCTTTACCGGTATACCCTTCTATCTTTGGATGATCCAGTATGGATCCGTCATAAAGCATCTTCAGGCTGCGGACCACCTCTCCTTTTCGCATTTTCTTGATGATGGTGATGTCAAAGAGTCCGTCGTCAGGTATGGCTTTGGGTGTCTGCATCATCCCCCCGCCTGAAAACCGGCCAATACCGATACTTATGGTAAACACATCATTTCGGATAACCTTGCCGTCTATATCTACTGAAGTCATGGTATGACTGTAAAAGAGCAAACTTTTCAGCAGGTTCATCATATATATGGCCTTGCTTTTCCTGCCTTTGTCCTTTTGTATATTGGTTCGTTTCACCACTACGGCATCAAATCCCAGTCCTGCTATATTGATAAAATACCTTTTGTCGCGCACGGTACCATTATAATAATAAACGATTCCGGCATCCTGTAACCTCACTTTCTGCTCATGGATGATCTGAATGGATTTTTCGTAATGCAGCGGAATACCAAAGAGCTTGCCCCAGTCGTTGCCTGTGCCCACGGTAATCATGGCCAGGGTTATTTCGGTTGTCGCACAACATTCTTGTGTAAAAACGCCATTAAGCACTTCATTCATGGTTCCGTCGCCGCCTACCACAATGATCTTCCGAAAGCCTGATGTGATTCCTTCATGGGCAATGGTTATGGCGTGCCGCCGGGCTACTGTGAATACTACGTGGTAGTCAATCTCATATTTCTTAAGCAGGTCTGAAATCTCCGGCCAGTCGTTCTGACCTTTGCCATGACCTGCATTGGGATTAACTATGACCAGCCATTGTGTTCTGGGTTCGATTTGATTCATCAGTGGTTCTTTTCGGGGTTGACGCTGCGACTTATTTTATTTATAGTAAATATAGTATTAATATGAGTATTGGATTACTTGAATTTCATTATGTCACTTTTCCCTACAGCTGGTGACCAAAAGAGCCGCCGCTGCTGATAAAAGGCTAAAAATCAATTCATGTACTATACAAGAAAATAAACTCGGCCGTAGCCTGCCTGCCGGTAGGCAGGGAACCGGCCTCAGACATATTTTCTTATCTGAATTTATCAAGCAGGCAGGCCTGCAGTGAATTGATTTTCTATACGCCTTTTCTCAGAGGCGGA
>CAZLLD010000001.1:0-138117 GCA_964560225.1 uncultured Bacteroidales bacterium | reverse complement strand
TTTTCGGACTGCGCAAGCCTTGCAAATGGAACTCTCTGAACAGACACATGACTAATTAAGCATTTTGCCAACTTTATTGACAGACTCTAAATAACCTCATCGGATGTCACTGAACTATATTATCTGGAATATCATTCCCCAGCTGATTGATCTTGGAAAATTCGAGATCAGGTATTACAGCCTTCTTTTTGCACTTGGTTTTATCCTGGGTTATTTTATCCTGCTTAAAATTTTCAAGAAGCAAGGTCTGACGGTAGAATTCCTGGATAAGCTGACCATCTATATGGTTGTTAGCACCATCATCGGCGCCCGTGTAGGTCATTGCCTTTTCTATGAATTTGATTATTACATCAAGCATCCACTCGAAATCATTCTTCCCTGGCACGGAACTATTGGTGACGATTTTGAATTTACGGGCTTCCAGGGTCTGGCCAGTCATGGTGCTGCCATTGGCATACTTGCAGGTATTTACATTTTTGCGAGAAAAACCAAATCATCATTCCTGTGGGTGATGGACATGATTGTCATTGTTACAGCCCTGGCAGGTTCATTGATCCGGCTTGGAAACCTGATGAATTCTGAGATCTATGGGAACCATACTAAAACTACCTCGGGATTTGTTTTTACGCATGACCTGACACGCGTTCTAACACAAAAATATGAGGATGTTGTTGAAAATGTCTCCTACAGCAAGGTCAGAAACAACGATATGCAGTTGTCACAGGGAGTACCGCTTGAGATCCATATCAGATTTGCCAAAAGGATTAAGGATGAAAATAAGATTAAACAATTTGGTGATAACCTCCTTGCCGATGATTTGACCCGTTATGATTTGGACAATAATGTATTCCTGCTTCCGGCAGACTCCCTTAATTACAGCATTGAAAGAAAAAACAATCACCTTTGGCTCAATGCAACCATTGGCGGCATGCCCCGACACCCTTCGCAATTGTACGAGGCTGCCAGCTACCTTCTTATATTCCTGCTGCTCCTGTATGTCTTTTTTACTTATGAAAAGAGGCTGAAAGATGGTTTTCTCTTCGGAATATTTCTCTTCCTTGTTTTTGCGTCCCGTTTTTTCATTGAGTTTCTGAAGGAAAACCAGGAATCGTTTGAAGATGCCATGTCACTCAATATGGGTCAGATTTTAAGCATACCCTTTGTGATCATTGGTCTGTTGCTGATTGTGTGGAAGTGGCCCCGAAAAGAATTAACCAGTTGAGTCACGCGCATCATAGCCATCAGGTTCGTTCGGACGAATCATACGCAGAAAAGAACCTCCTGCTTTCAACCTTGTTAAACCTGAGTGTTTCCATCGCAGAGGTAGCAGGGGGTCTTTTATCTAACAGCCTCGCGCTGATATCCGACGCCCTGCACAACCTGGGAGACACTTCTGCTCTCTTCATTGCATACATAGCCAGTCATGTTAGCAAGAAAACAAGTACCCCAAAAAAGACATTCGGATACAAACGGATAGAAATTCTGGCTGCGCTGTTCAATGCCATCATCCTTGTGGCAATTGTGGCTTACCTGTTTGTGGAAGCCATCCGCAGATTCAATCATCCCGAACCCATTAAGGGATTGATTATGCTCATTGTTGCCCTGGTGGGATTTGCGGCTAATTTTATTTCCATAGTTTTGCTGAAAAAACATTCTTCCAAAAATATCAATATCCGGGCAGCTTACATTCATCTGCTGGGCGATACGGTTTCTTCCATCCTGGTAATCTTTTCGGCCATCCTGATCTATTATTTCAACCTGTTCTGGATTGATCCCCTGGTTACCCTGTTGCTGGGCATTTATCTATTAAAAGAGACCTTCCAGATACTGAAGGAATCTGTTGATATATTAATGCAAGCCACCCCGCCGGGACTGGATCTTTCTCAGCTAAAGGCTGCTCTTGAATCTGTTCCGGCAATTGATAACATTCATCATGTTCATGTCTGGAACCTTAATGACCAGGAAATCCATTTCGAATGTCATGTGGATCTGAAATCGGATGTTCGTATCAGTGAAACAGAAGATATTCAAATCGCCATTCGTGAAATCCTTTTGAACAATTTTGGAATCAGGCATGTTACAGTGCAGTATGAATACAATTGCTGTGAAGACAAGAACATGATCCATACTACAAATAAATTATGAATGAGGTGAGGATAAAAGTGCTGGGGATGAATTGCAACCATTGCAAAATCAATGTAGAAAACCGACTGAAAAAGATTTCGGGTATTGACGTTGCCATAGCGGATATTATCAATGGCGAGGTTTCGATTAAGGGAACAGCCTTGAACCTTGCAGCAGTTCAGTCTGCAGTTGAAGAAATGGGTTATTTTTACCAGGGTGTTGTCGAATAAAGACCCTCTTTCTTTGTTGATTTTTTTTATTCCTTAAATTAGATCCGGCGCATGATTGTTTTCATATGCGTTTTGTATATTTGTAGGCTCATCAAATGAGAAAAGTTTAGTTAGAACATTTTAAATTTATACCCGAATGTACAAGATTGTATTGTTGCGCCACGGTGAAAGTACCTGGAACAAGGAAAACCGGTTTACCGGATGGACCGATGTGGATCTGAGCGAAAAAGGCATGGAAGAAGCCCGTAATGCGGGCAAGGTTATGAAAGAAGCCGGTTATGAGTTTGATGTGGCTTATGTTTCTGTTTTAAAACGTGCACTGAGAACGCTCTGGCTGGCACTTGAAGAAATGGACCAGCTCTGGATTCCCTGGATTAAAACCTGGCGCCTGAACGAAAGACATTATGGTGCTTTGCAAGGATTGAACAAGGCCGAAACTGCCGCACTCCATGGCGAAGACAAAGTAAAGATCTGGAGACGCAGTTATGATGTGCCGCCACCTCCTCTTGAAAGATCCGATCCGAGGTACCCGGGCAACCACCCGGCTTACAAAAGCCTTCCTGCCAAAGATATTCCCACTACGGAATGTCTGAAGGATACCGTTGACCGTTTTCTTCCTTACTGGCATGAAACCATTGTTCCTGCCATTAAATCAGGCAAGCGCATCCTCATCGCAGCTCACGGCAATAGCCTCAGGGCTCTGGTAAAATACTTGGACAACATGACCGAAGAGGAGATCATTGAACTGAATATACCTACCGGTACACCGCTGGTTTATGAACTCAATAATGAACTCAAGCCATTAAGGCATTATTACCTGGGTGATCAGGAAGCCATCAAAAAAGCAATGGATTCCGTAGCAAACCAGGGCAAGGCCAAGTAATCTGAATTGTTTGATTATCTTCTGTTGAGGCAAGGCATGATCGGCTGATCATGCCTTGTTTTCTTTTTACATGTGCACCCCCTGCCTGGAATTGACCATTCACCGATACGCTGCCGCCATTTACCGATTACCCTTATCTCACTGAGAATATTATTTATACATTTGATTCAATTTTCATTTCAAAAGAAAAAATATGGAAAAGAGAACAGATGAAAGGTGTCATGGCGACCACAGGCTATGGCTGGGAATTGGAATCATGCTGGCAGGTTTGCTGTTTCTGGCAAATAATTTTGGGTTGCTCGATTACGAGATCAGAAGATATATCTTTCGCTGGGAGGTAATTCCCATTGTGTTGGGTATTTCATTTATTCTGGGCCGGAGCCACAACCGTACCACAGGTATCCTTCTTCTGGCAATAGGCGCTCTGCTGTATTCAAGGAATTTCATTCCTTACCATTTTAATTTCTGGCAAATCTTCTGGCCTGCCGTGTTGATTATGGCCGGCTTTATGATTATTTTCAGGCATCGGCTCGACCGAGGCAATCCAAAAGACCAGTTGCTTTCAACGGAAGATATGATTGACGAGGTAGCTGTTTTTGGCGGAGGTGACCGTGTGGTTACTTCACAACAATTTCAGGGCGGAAAAGTAACTGCAATTTTCGGCGGGCTGAATTACAACATGCTGAAAGCAAAATTGGCTCCGGGTGATAATTACATCGACGTATTTTGCCTTTTTGGAGGTATGAAACTGGTTGTTCCCGAAGGATGGACGGTTAAAATCAGGGTGACTTCACTTTTTGGCGGATTCAGTGATAAACACCGGTTCCGGGTTCCCGATACCAACATCGATTCAGGCTCGCAGCTGATCATTAAGGGCACTGCCATTTTTGGCGGCGGGGAAATCAAAAGCTACTTTGATTAATACTAACCTGTTATTTTTCTATGCAAAACCCGATACTGACTAACCGGGAAAGTTCTTATTACTATATGGGAATCTGGCTGATTGTTATTTTCAGTCATGCATTCCTGCTGGTATTTACCAGTCAGACCACATTTGTTGCAGCATGTGTTGATGCCGTAATTACCAACCTGCTCTTCAGTGCAATCGGTCTGGGTTTGTGGTTTCCTATTTTCTTTTCCAGGTGTGAAAAAGAAAAGCTCATCAGCACCATCATCAACAATATTGCAGGGGGTATTCTTACCGTGAGTTTTTGGCTGGGATTGTGTTACTTCCTGCTGGTATCCATGTTCCCGCAAGACCAGCCTTATCAGAGCTTTTTACGTCACTCGCTGCCCTGGCGGGCCGGGATCGGTTTACTGTATTACGAAGTGCTCATATTGGTGTATTATCTGATTATCTTTTACAGAAACAACAAGGAAAACCTGTTAAAAGAAGCTGAACTGAAAACCCTGGTGAAAGAATCGGAATTGAATTCGCTCAAATCGCAGATCAATCCCCATTTTCTTTTCAACAGCCTGAATTCAATCAGTTCACTCACCATGATCGAGCCTGAGAAAGCCCAGGAAATGATCATCAAACTATCGGAATTTCTCAGGTATACAACTTCCAAGAAAGAGGAAAAACTGACCACACTGGATGAAGAAATAAACAACATCAACCGGTATCTTGATATTGAAAAAATCAGGTTTGGAAAACGTCTTTCCTTGAAGCAGGAAATCAATTCGGCATGTCTGAAACATAAACTTCCGGGACTGATTCTTCAGCCTTTAATTGAGAATGCGGTGAAATATGGCGTTTATGAAAGTACCGATGAATCAACAATCGAAATCAATTGTACCTGCAATTCCTCTGCATTGAGTGTGGTAATCCGGAATGCATGGGATCCTGATTTTCAGTACAACAAAGGCGAAGGAATCGGCCTGAGGAATATCAAAAGCCGCCTGAGCATTCTTTATAGCCGGGATGACCTGTTCTTTGTCAGAAAAGATAACAACATCTACGAAGTAAACATCATCTTCCCCCAAATTTAAAGTACCATGGAAACTATCAAAGCATTAATAATTGACGATGAACAACTGGCCAGGCAATTGATCCGCAATTACCTGAAAACTTTTGCGGGGATTGATATCATTGGCGAATGTGAAAATGGTTTTGAAGGGGTAAGAAGCATTGCCGAACTGAAACCTGATCTCGTTTTTCTGGACATCCAGATGCCCAAACTTAATGGATTTGAAATGCTTGAACTGATTGATAATCCCCCGGAAATCATTTTCATTACTGCACATAACGATTATGCCATCAGAGCCTTTGAAATGAATGCAGTGGATTACCTGTTGAAACCCTATTCTCAGGAACGCATCATATCTGCCGTTCAGAAAGCAGCTGAAAAAATAAAATCGGGAGCCGGAAAAAACAATAAAATTGAACAGCTGATCCACCAGCCCCTATCAGAAAAACTGGAACGTATTGTAGTTAAGACCGGCACAAAGATCAAGATGATCCCGGTAGACAGGATCAATTACTTGGAAGCCCAGGATGACTATATCATGCTTTACACCGATGAAGGAAAGCATCTGAAACAAGGTACCATGAAGTATTACGAAGAACATCTTGACAGTTCGAAGTTTATCCGGGTACACCGTTCATATATTGTTCGCATTGACCAGGTAGTTCAGCTGGAACCCTACTCAAAAGACAATTACCTGCTCAAGCTGAAAAACGGCACTGCTTTGAAGGTGAGTCGAAATGGCCTGAAAACCCTGAAAGACAAGCTGAATTTTTAGGCAAACTATTTGCGCAACATTCCTGAAATTTTTAAAGCCAAATCAAGCATCACAATTCTGCCATTACCATTGCGTTCGATATCCATAATGGCTTTATTAAGCTCATTGCTGAAAGGAATTACATTTTTTCCGTTTACAAATGGTGCAAAATTAGGCGTAAAACCCTTTTCCTCATCGGTTATAAACACGATATCGGGAGTGTCAAAATGGAGTGCCATACTTTCACGAACCGTTCTCAAACCATATTCCAGGAAAGACTTTTGCTTTTCACGCGTAAGAGATGAAAGCTCTTCAGTTATTTTCATCATTTCCGAAATGCTGCCTTTAAAGCATCCCCGCATGAGATCCCTGAATTTGATGAAATTATAGCCCTGTTCATCTGTATCCGTCATAAGTTCACATGCCTTCAGATAACTCCCTTCTGATAGCCTTACATAATCAACAATCTTCTCCGGTGAAATACCATGTTTATTCTTTAGTGCAGCAGACAATGCCTGATCTGATATGCGTGGAATTTTAACCGGAATGCACCTGGATCTGACGGTACCCAGCAAGAGTTCCGGATTTTCTGTCACCAGCATGAAAATGGTCATTGCCGGAGGTTCTTCGATTAATTTGAGAATTTTATTGCTTGCCTGATCATTCATTTTTTCAGGTTGCCAGATGATAACTACCTTGTAATCCGATTCAAATGACTTCAGAAAGAGTTTGGCTGACAGCTTTCGGCTTTCTTCGGTACTGATCATGCCCTGCTTGTTTTCCAGGTCAATAAAATCATACCATTGGGTAAGCCTGCCGTAGGGGTTGCTGAGCAGAAAATTCCGCCAGTCAGCAATAAAATCTTCACTGGTTGCCACGTCCCTTTCCATATTCCGGGTTTTATTCACCGGGTATACAAAATGCAGGTCGGGATGGATGTACTTGTTCACTTTATTGCAGCTGGGGCAGGTTCCACAGGCATCATCCCCGTTTCTTTGCGTGCACAGGATATAGCGTGAAAAAGCGAGCGCAACGGGTAAAGCTCCGGCACCTTCGGGACCAAAGAACAACCAGGCATGGCTTACCCTGTTTTCTTGAACTGTTTGAAGCAGCCTTTTCTTTAAGGCTTCCTGTCCGATGATATCTCTGAAATACATTCGTATTTACCCGTGTTCAGGCTTTTAAAAGTAGGAAACGGCCAAAGGTAATTAAAATAGTTTTTTATCTTTGCTCAATTAATAACTCAACAAAAAACAACATGCAAACGATAGATAATTTCAGCTTTCAAGGAAAAAAAGCAATTGTAAGGGTTGACTTCAATGTGCCGCTCAACAAGCAAACCTTTGAAGTAACCGACGACACACGCATACGGGGTGCACTGCCCACCATTAAAAAAATCCTGAGCGACGGAGGATCTGTCATATTGATGTCGCATCTGGGCCGGCCCGATGGAAAAGTACAGGAAAAGTATTCGCTGAAACATGTTGTACCTGCCGTTGAAAAAGCAACCAGTAACACGGTTAAGTTTGCTGGTGACTGCATGGGGGAGAATGCCAAAAAAATGGCTGCTGAACTGAAGCCCGGCGAAATCCTCCTGCTTGAAAACCTGCGTTTTTATGAAGAAGAAGAAGGAAAACCCTATTCACTTGCCGAAGAGGCCACAGATGAACAAAAGAAGGCAGCTAAGGCCAAAGTGAAAGAAAGCCAGAAGAATTTTGTAAAGCAACTGGCAAGCTACGCCGACTGTTATGTAAATGATGCCTTCGGAACCGCACACCGGGCCCATGCTTCAACAGCTCTCGTTGCAGATTTGTTCCCCGATGATCAGAAGATGTTCGGTTACCTCATTGTTGCCGAGCTCAGCGCCATGGATAAAGTGCTCAAATCGGCCCATAAGCCGTTTACCGCCATCATGGGCGGTGCCAAGGTATCCGATAAAATTCTGGTCATTGAAAACCTGTTGCCCCGCATTGACAACCTGATTATCGGTGGAGGCATGACCTATACCTTTATCAAGGCACAAGGCGGTAAAATCGGCAATTCACTTTGCGAAGCCGATAAGCTTGACCTGGCTCTCAGCATCCTGGAAAAAGCAAAAAACAACAACGTGAAGGTTTATCTTCCGGTTGACGCAGTGAATGCAGACAAGTTCGATGCCGAAGCTGCGACCCAGAAATCAAAGATCAATGAAACCCCCGATGGCTGGATGGGTTTGGATATTGGCGAAGAAACCATCAAAATCTTCAGCGAGGTGATAGGCAACTCAAAAACCATTCTTTGGAACGGCCCTATGGGCGTATTTGAAATGCCAAAATTCGCTGCAGGAACATCGGCTGTTGCCAAAGCAATTGCTGATGCAACTGCCAAGGGTGCTTTCAGCCTCATCGGCGGAGGCGACTCGGTAGCTGCCATCAACAAGAACAAACTTGCCGATAAGGTAAGTTATGTATCAACAGGCGGCGGAGCCATGCTGGAATATATTGAAGGAAAAGAACTTCCTGGTATTAAAGCCATTCGCAAGTAAGATCCGGCTTTTTACCTGTTCCTGTATGATGCCCGTTCTGGCTTGTGTTGAGTCATAACGGGCATTGTTTTTATTTTTGAGATGTTGCTATTAATAAACCCCGATATACTATGAAGCATACCAATATTGCCATCCTCGGCGGAGGCAACCTGGGGACCTCGCTGGCAAAAGGACTGGTTGGATCCGGCCAGTTTACCTATGACCAACTCATACTTACCGAAAAAAGAGAATCCCGTTTAGAATATTTAAAAAGCCAGGGATTTCAGGTTACTGATAACAACCGGAAAGCGGTCAGTAAATCCGGAATCATTGTGATGTCAGTGAAACCGCAACAATTCAGCTTGCTTGCCGAAGAAATAAAAGACGCGCTGGTTCCGGGGCATATACTAATTTCTACAGTTACAGGTACTACTTTCAAAGATATCGAAGGAATTCTCGGCAAATTCCCCATGCTCAGGATCATGCCCAATACCGCACTGGAAATTTGCGAATCCATGACCTGCATTGCTTTTAAAAACACCTCACCGGAACAGGAATCTTCTTTGCAGGAACTGTTTGATAAAATGGGTAAAACCCTGGTAATACCCGAGGATATGATGGATGCTGCCACAGTTGTGGGTGCCTGCGGGATTGCCTTTGCACTCCGGTTCATGCGGGCCATGTCACAGGGTGGAATCGAAATCGGATTCAACTCGGAAATGTCGCAGCTGATTACAGCGCAGACGGTAAAGGGAGCTGCACAGCTCATTGTGGAAACTACCAACCATCCTGAAAAGGAAATCGATAAAGTGACAACACCCCAGGGAATTACCATATCAGGCCTGAATGAAATGGAACACCAAGGACTCAGCTCAGCTGTGATAAGAGGATTGATCACATCATACAACAAACTGGGCAATCTGGCATCAAAACAACATAAACCTGACAAGGAGTAACCCAATCGGATAAAATATCATATCTTTATTCAACGAAAAGGAATGACAATGAATACTATTGAAAATTTCCCAGACTATCTTCTTGAACAATACAACAGTTTCCGGAAAGAAGTGCCTTCCATGACCAAGTCGCATCTTTTTATCGACAACCTGATCTACTTTCTTTTCCCTTTTAAAATCGATAAAAAGTGCTCACTCCCCCTGATTGAACTCAACCTGGCGCAATTGCAGCTTGATTTCAAAGACCTGCTCAATCCCCTTGAAGCAATTCTGGATCAACCAGTGAATGACATCTGCACTGTCTTCTTTTCAAAAATTTCTGCTATATATGAAAGCCTGGTTGAAGATGCCCAGCTCTTTGTTGATTTTGATCCGGCAGCCCACTCGCGCGAAAGCGTAATTCTTTATTATCCCGGCTTTTATGCTATTTCTGTATACAGACTATCCCATCAGCTGTTCGAACTGAAAATTCCTTACCTTCCGCGGATGATCTCTGAATATGCCCATAGCAAAACCGGAATTGACATTCACCCGGGGGCCCGAATCGGCAAACATTTCTTTATTGACCACGGAACCGGTATTGTGATTGGTGAAACCACCATTATCGGCAACAATGTTAAAATTTACCAGGGAGTTACCCTGGGTGCCGCATCAGTTAATAAAGGGATGAAAGGAAAGAAGCGGCATCCGACCATTGAAGACAATGTAATTGTCTATTCAGGAAGCACCATACTTGGAGGAGATACTGTTATCGGGCATGATACAGTGGTTGGAGGAAATGTCTGGCTTACCAAGAGTGTTCCACCCTTTTCCACTGTTTACCACGAAAGCAAGATAGTGATCAGAGACAAGAAAGATTTCAATCCTCCCAATAATTTTGTCATTTAAGTCAACCTTTATGAAAGCGCAATCCATACTCGAAACCATTGGTAATACACCGCACCTGAGAATTAACAGGCTTTTTGATCCGGCATATGAGGTTTGGGTTAAACTCGAACGGTTCAATCCGGGTGGCAGTATCAAGGACCGTATCGCGCTTTCCATGATTGAAGATGCGGAAAAGAAAGGCATTTTAAACCCAGGCTCCGTCATTATTGAACCTACTTCGGGCAATACAGGTATCGGACTGGCCATGGTTGCAGCTGTAAAAAAATATCGGTTAATCCTCGTAATGCCTGAATCGTTTTCCATAGAACGCAGGAAAATAATGGCCTCATATGGTGCCGAATTTGAACTCACTCCACGTGAAAAAGGAATGCAGGGTGCTGTGGACAAAGCAACGGAAATGGTGGCTGCAAATCCCGTGGCATGGATGCCCATGCAATTTGAAAACGAAGCCAATATTACCATCCACCAGGCGTCTACTGCCGAAGAAATCATCGGTGATTTTCCCGAAGGATTGGATTACCTGATTGGCGGCGTGGGAACCGGAGGCCACATGACCGGCGTGGCATCGCGTCTTAAGAAAAAATTCCCAAACATTAAGGTTTTTGCTTTTGAGCCTGAATTATCTCCGATTATCAGCGGTGGCAAACCCGGCCCGCATCCAATTCAGGGGATCGGGGCCAATTTTATTCCCAAAAACCTGCATGCGGATCTTCTCGACGGTGTACTCACCGTCTCCAAGGATGAAGCCTATGAATATGCCCGCAGAATGGCTAAAGAAGAAGGTGTTTTCGTGGGAATTTCATCTGGTGCGGCCCTGGCCGCCGTTGCCAAAAAACTACCCGATATAGCTGCAGGATCTAGAATTCTGACTTTTAATTATGATACCGGGGAACGCTATTTGTCAGTGGAAGGTCTCTTTTAGTGCCACTGCTGCTGCTTCTGCAATACATCGTTCAGTTCCCGTCTAATTATTTCTGAACAAAGGGCATATCCTTTTTCATTCAGGTGAAGGCGATCAGGTTGAAATCAATCAGCCCTGAGCAAACCATCTGAATTTAAAACGATTCATCCATCAGGCAAAACCTCTTGCCGAAAACAAAGTTATTGAAGCCGACAAATTTAAAGTGGAAGTTAACCCTTCTTTCTGACAAATAATTAACAGCTTTTTAACAGGTTGTGCTTTAACAATAGGGGAATTGTAATGTTTAACGTTTCACCCGATCCAAGAATATGAATAAATTATTCAAAATAATAACACCATTCCTCTTAAGTGTTTCCTTTTCGCTTCAGGCACAGGAAAAAATTCCCGTCTGGCGCCTCAGCACTTTCGAAAAATACCTGAACCGGAAAACAGATACCTTGTACGTCATTAATTTCTGGGCAACATGGTGTGGCCCCTGCCGTGAGGAATTGCCTGAATTTGAGAAAATATACCAAACCTATTCATCACAGAAGGTTAAGGTGTTGCTGGTAAGTCTCGACTTCCCAAACCAGTTGGAAAAATCCCTTTCAACTTTCGTCCGAACCAATCGTATTTCAGCTCCGGTTGTATTATTGAACGAACCCGACGCAAACAATTGGATCAACAAGGTCGACCCCCAATGGACAGGTTCGTTACCTGCCACCTTATTTTACCGTGGAGACAATCGTCATTTCTATGAAAGGAAATTGACCCATACCGATATCAACCAGGTAATCATCAAACTATTAACTGATTAATCCTGACTTGATGTGAATATAAATCAGTTATATTGTTTAACTAAAACTTTTTGAACATGAAATCATTATTGCTTATAGCTTCAGTTTTGCTGGCATCAGGTTTATATGCCGGTGAAGGATACAAGGTTGGTGATAAGGCTGCCAGCTTTAAACTTAAAAATACCGATGGAAAAATGGTGAGTTTATCCGATTTTTCAGATGCCAAAGGTTTTGTAGTTGTCTTTACCTGTAACCACTGCCCTTATGCCAAAGCTTACCAGGACAGGCTGATTGAAATTGATAAACAGTACAAAAAAAAGGGATATCCCGTGATTGCAGTTAATCCGAATGATCCTGAAGTAGAACCTGGTGATTCCTACGAAGCAATGGTTACCAGGGCACATGAAAAAGGTTATACTTTCCCCTATTTATTCGATGAAAAACAGGAAGTAAATAAAAATTATGGTGCAACCAAAACACCCCATGTTTTTCTGCTTCAAAAAAATAATAAGGGTGAGCTTATCGTAAAATACATCGGGGCCATTGATGACAATTACCAGGATGCAAGTGCAGTCAAAACATCGTATCTGAAAGATGCACTCGAATCGTTACTGAATGGTAACGATCCTCAACCCAATTTCACCAAGGCCATTGGTTGCAGTGTTAAGGTGAAACCTGCACAGACCTGATTTTAAGGCCGGCATGGGAAGAACTGGTAAAAGCTTCCCTGCCGGTTATTTATCTGTATTTCGGAGTTGCGTCTGCAATTGTGGAGTAAAGACTCATTGTTGCTTAAGCACGAAATGCTTTTCAATATCTTCCCTCGAAACCAGCACATAAGTGGCCTGTTGTCTTGAAGTAAAGGTGCCGAAATATCCCTTGGTCAGCATGTCTTCTTCCATGTTGGGCAAAAAAATATGAAAAAGCAGAATCCCTTTTTGGGTAATGAATTCGGTTGAATCAGTCAAATATACAACCTTACATACATTGCCTTTGTAAGCTTGTTCCATCTGTTCGCGATTGGCCTTTTTTGCCAGTTTCATCCCCTTTCCCTGGTCCATAATCAGGTAACTCACACTGTCTGCGGAATGTATTGATACATATTTATCTCCCTTTTTATAATGACTGCATGAAATGCCTGTCAGAAGAAGCAACATAATGATCCGGAAACAATGCTTGTTCATATTCAGGTAGTTAAGGGAGGTTTTTAATCAGGCTGTCAATCATCAGTACAGCAGCGTTTTCATCGCCTGATTCCACGGTTCCGACCAGGTAATTGTCTTTCTTTTTCAGAAAAACAGGGCCGTTAAACATGTCGTCCACTCTGTATAAATCATCTTTTTGGCTGATTTTTTCATCTTTCATGGTTTTCAGGTACTGATCGAGCATCTTCCCGAGTTCATTTTCGGGAAGTTGGATGACAAATAATTGCAGTTGCACTGGCTTCTCATACTTTGCTGAAAAAGCATTGCGAAAGAAACTATAGCCCAGGAAATTCTGTGCGATATAGGTGTCTGAAAGATATACTTTCCCTTCATCAGGAAATACCTGTGACAACACAGGCAAGCCAACGGGTTGAGCCAGGCTTGCATTCACTTTTTCTGCAATCAGGGCTATCGCGGTTTCATCTGCCTCTTCAACCCCGGCCGACATTACTTTAACGTAGTACGTGCCTGCTAAGAAATTGAGCACACCCTGACTTTTATAACCCTGAGACCCAATACGCACCTGTGGATAATCGGGCATTCTTTCCGCAGTATAAATTCCATAGGTATCTTCAGATGTCAGATGCCGGTAGAGTTCCACCCGGATTATTTTATTCTTGCTGGAATATTCAGCAATATGAAGATCCTGGAAATGATAGCTGAGAAAAATATCGGCAGCTCCGTTTATCAGTTCCCACAAATCCGATGCATTATAAACATGCTGCTCTGGTTTCATTTTCCAACCCGAAATTTCGGGAAATAATTTGTCATCTGCAGCTTGGGCGTGAATACAAAAGCATGTAAGCAGCAACAACAAAATCCTGGTTTTCTTTATCATACCATTCCTGTTTTCATGTTTTAAAATAATCAACTAAACCAGAAACTCTCTGGGCATTTCGGTGAGCCTCGAAACATCAGTTATCCGTTGTGCTACCTGAAAGCCTTTGGGGCAATGTACAGTGCATTCAGAGCAGTTTGCACAAGGATTTGATGACATACCAATGTCATCCAGAACCGAGTAAGCATTTTCATAATGCCGGTAGCCATAAGTATACATAAAGGCTCTCATATACTCATTGACAGGGAGGTGCTTAACGCATTGGGCAAGACATTGTTTACAACCATCGCAATACAAGCCGGCTATTTGTTTGGCTTCTTCCAGGTTCGCTTTCTCTTCGTCCGTGAAGGTCAGATTTTCCATAACTGAAAAATTCTGTATCATATGGTCAAATGAGGTAATTCCGGGTATGGAGGTATGGAAGTTTTCATCCTGAAGCACCCACTTCAATGCGGCGCTGCAGTTAATGGGCCTTTGTCTTTCCTTGTCCATAAAGCCTCCGGCCATGGTTTTCATGGCAATGATGCCGATACCCTTTTGAGCGGCAAGTGCAGCTTTTTCCTTGATCTGATCAGCCATCCCGTGCTGAAAATTGATGGATGTAAGCACCACATCGTAAAAATTGCTGTCGATGGCTGCTTGAATCACATCCGGCTCATTCTGGTGTGTCGACATGCCTGCGTATCTTATCTTGCCCTGTTTCTTCAGTTCACTGAAAGCTTCCATTATCTGAGGCGCCAAAGCCAGGTTGCGGTTGGAAACACCATGCAGGTAAAGGATATCCACATAATTCATCTGAAGCCGTTTCAGGCTGATTTCGAACTTTTCAAGGATACTTCCCTTAGTAGTTCCCGGACCTGGTTCACCGGTCTGCCGATCCACCCCGTCAGCACCGACCTTGGTGGCCAGCACAATCTTATCGCGCGGGAAGGCTTTAAAAACGTCCCCGAGCATGGTTTCATTTCTGCCTCCCTGATAACCATGTGCCGTATCGAAATGAACAAAACCCATCTCAAATGCCGATTTCACTAAAGTGGCATTATCTGATCGCATGACGCCGAAGCTTACAATAGGCAGTTTTATATCGGTTTTGCCCAATTGCCTGCGAATAATTACGGGTTCTTTTTTTTCTGAAGCATTTCCGTATGCCGTTGATCCGATCAGGGCACCAGTGGTTCCCAGTACCGAAGATTTGAGAAATCTCCTTCTGTTTAATATAAAATTCTTGCCCATGATGTTCTAAAAATATGTTAACCAAGTTATTATTTTTAAGTTACATCCATCCATATTCTATGTAAATTAACAAAAAATTAAAATATTTACATACAAGAATGCCTGTGTTTACACGTTTTTTAAAATTCATGCGGAACATGTGCATAACTTTTTTTATATGTGATTCGTAAATAAGCCAAAAGTTCTATTTTTGATACAAACGCATTGTATAGCAAGTAAAGTTTAACATTTGTCAGCGATTTATGAGGTTGTATAAAGTATTCACAGGATTCTTCCTGCTTTCGGTTTTTGGGTTTTCCACATTGGAACTTGGTTCTGTTTCTGATGGTGCCTATGAAATTAAAAGTGCTTCAATCGTTAGGAGCCCCAAACCAAAGGGACTTGACAGTCTTGTTTACGCCTATGATCAGTTTCTTGCTCATTCAATCGACAGCCTGAAAAGTCCGGGTGCCGCTATTGCCCTTGTGTATAAAGGTGAAATCATTTTGCTTAAAGGTTATGGTGTGAAACAATTCGGGGCAGCTGATTCGGTTGATTTTCATACCGCTTTCCGTTTGGGTTCCGTTTCCAAGGGATTTGCATCGGTCTTAACCGGTATTATGGTTGAAGAAGGCGTGGTGAACTGGGATGATTGCGTCAAGAACTATCTCGCCGATTTTCGGATGAAAGACACTTCCTGCACCAACCATTTGACCATCCGGAATATTTTAAGCCAGACCACGGGCTTGCCCGAACATACCTACACCGACATGCTGGATAATGGCTATGAATATGACAACATCAAGGATGCACTGGCAAATGTACCGCTGATTGCAAAGCCGGGTCAGATATATACCTATCAGAATGTCGCTTACAGCCTCATATCAGATATACTGTTCAATGCCAGTGGAAAAGACTACAACAACCTCCTTCAGGAAAAAATATTCAGCCCGCTCAGAATGCGTGACGCTTCTACAGATTATACTTCTTTTTATTATAACCCGAACACGGCCATGCCGCACCTGAGAGCAGGTACCAGCTGGAAATCCAGACCAAAGAACAGCAGGTATTATTCTGCTTCTCCTGCATCGGGAGTTAATGCAAGTGCATCAGATATGGCCAAATGGTTGCTTGCACTAACCGGTTATTATCCGGAAGTATTACCTGATAAGACCATTGAGGATATCTCCTATCCCGAAGTAGAAACACCGCGCAAAACTACATACCGGAAAAATTGGAAAGACCTGCAGAAAACCTATTACGGTCTTGGATGGAGGGTGTTTGAGGTGAACGGACACAATGTGGTTTACCACGGAGGATATGTCGAAGGTTTTCGATCAGAGATTGCCTTTGATCCACAGTCAAAAATTGGCATTGCAGTGCTTTTCAACTCCAATACGCCTCTTGCATCACAATGCGTTCCGAAATTCATTAATTCTTTCCTCAATACCTGCTGTTCGGAAAATCAGATATCTTTGTATGCTCAAAAATAGTAAATGAACGATAACTCTTCTTACCGTTTTTTCGATATCCTGGTAGCTTTGTTTGTTGCTGTATTGCTGATATCCAATATTGCTTCAACTAAAATCCTGACATTTTGGAAATTTACATTTGACGGAGGAACCCTGCTGTTCCCGCTAAGTTACATCTTTGGCGATATCCTTACGGAAGTATATGGTTTCAGGCGTTCACGCCGGGTTATCTGGCTGGGCTTTTTCTGTGCTTTGCTCATGTCACTGGTTCTTTTTGTGGTTCAAAGCCTGCCTCCGGCAGCTGACTGGCCGCACCAACAGGCATTTGAGAATCTGCTTGGCTTTGTTCCCCGAATTGTTCTGGCCAGCCTGGTTGCCTATTTCATGGGCGAGTTTTCCAATTCGGTAACCTTGTCCCTGCTCAAAATAAAAACTAAAGGAAAATTCCTTTGGGTGCGCACCATCATGTCAACCATAATAGGTGAAGGAATTGACACCATGGTTTTCTGTATGGTGGCATTCTATGGCGTTTTACCTAATAATGTGCTGTGGGCTGTTATTTTATCCAATTATATTTTTAAGTGTTCCATTGAAATCCTTTTCACACCACTAACCTATCTTATTGTTAATATGCTGAAAAGGAAAGAAAAAGTAGATACGTATGATTACGGGGTAACCTACAACCCCTTCAAAATCACTTAACCCAATCTGAAAGCCAGATGCGTGCATTGTTGATCATAGCTTTGCTTTTGCCGCTGACTGCAGCATCGGGACAATTTGAACAAAAGCATATTGCTTCTCTTGATGAGGCACTGGAGCTTACTGTTGCAAACAATCCTTTGTCTCTTACTGATTCAGGGATAAAGAAGCTATCCTGTCAGGTCAAATCATACTGGCTTACTCTTCTTTATCAAATTCAAAAATGGAAAACACTGCAGGCCTATCACCAATACCTGCTTGATCTGGAGCGGGTTGCCAATCTTCATTACGAAACAGGGGAAATCGATTACGAGCAGAAATCCAGAATTATCATGAATGTTGCTGAGGTCAGAACCCGTGTATCCATTTCAGCCAATGACCTCGATATCACATCGAACCGGCTCAGACAGCTGATTCTTGCAGATGTTGCCATCTCCCCTGCTGACAGTTCACTTAATACCTATCAGGTTGTTAAAGACCCTGCCATTGAAGAGCCCGATGAATCAGCTGCAAACCTCTCCGGTAATGTCACTGTTTGCAACCCTACAGCCTTTACCCTGCAAAAAGAAATTGAAAATCTGCAATTGGAATTGAATGGCCTTTTTATAGAACTGCAATTCTTTGAAACTGTCGCATTACCACATGCCACAACTGTTCTGAGCAAATCACTGGTGAAACTGAAGGCTGAAGAATTCAACTATCTTGAATTCTCCGACAGGCTTTCCGAAGTATTTTCCTCCAGGTTGAACTACCTTGAAACGCTTAATAAATATAATCAGACCGCAATCTTACTTGAATATTATGCCTACTAAAAATTACATACTGATAGCAAACATGCTTATGTTGCTTCTGGCATGTACCGGTAAAAAGGATCAGCTGAATCCTGACAATGTCATTACTGATTCCGCAGGTTTGGTGATCGGGGTTCGGCTCTCTGAAAGTGAAGCCAGGCAAGCAGGAATCCGTTTTGGTGCATTTATCACTGAAGAGCATGAAAGAATTGTGGTATGCCGGGGCAATCTGGTAACTGCCCCTGGTGAAAGGTCAATCGTGGTTGCACCAGCCAGTGGACGTATAGCATCAGTAAACTGCCATCCCGGCCAATACCTGAATACGGGATCAACAGTTGCCTTTGTTGAAAACAGTGATTTCATCAACCTGCAGCAGGAATACCTGGAAATGAAAAATCAACTGGAATATATGCAAGAAGAATATACGCGCCAGGGCGAACTTACTGTTGAAAATGCCACATCATTGAAAAAAATGCAGCTGGCTAAACGCGATTATCAGTCTGTTGAGCTGAAAATGAAGTCCCTTCAATTACAGCTTGAAATTCTTGGCATCAACACAGACAGCCTGAGTAAGACCGGTATATCACCTGTGTTTCCTGTGCTGACTCCGGAATCAGGAACTGTAGGGCGTGTTTTGATGACCCAGGGAATGTTTGCAAATAAAGGAGAGTTGCTGATCGAACTTTTCAAGACGAGCAGCGTTACAGCCAGGCTGAAGGTGCCTGAAACTTATGCAAATCGGTTGAAAAGCGGTCAAACGGTTGATGTTTATACAGCTTCTGATTCGCTGACCCCCATTCACTTGAAAATATCTTCTGTTTCACGTGAAATTGATCCTGCTGATCAATGCCTGATTGCTTATGTGAATTTTCCTGGTAAAGATTACATTCGCGGAATGTCTGTTGTTGCAGGAATAAACCTGGGTTCGGATCTCATGAAACTCTGTCCTTCCAATTCTTTGCTGGCAGACGAATCCCGTCACTGCATTTTTGTTAAAAAATCAGGGATCATACGGAAATTGCCCGTGCAAATAGTAAGCGCGTTTGGTAGTTTTTGTGAAATTAAGGGTATTGATTATGAACAGGTTGATTCGCTCGTTGTGGAAGGTATCGACCATCTCAGTAAATATTACAAGTCTTTTTAGGCAGGTCCATTTCTTTGATTTTCCGGTGAATAAAAATTGCTGTTTGACAATATTTTTTCAATTCAGTTGTTTTATATTTGCTGAAAATTAATACTATAACAATTACATTCATATGGAACCAACAACCAATACGTATCAGAGACAACCTGCAAAGAAACCTTCATCCGCCCTGGTGGTGCTTGTTATCATTCTCTCGCTGGCAGTAATATTTCTGGGATATAAATATTTCACCAAGTCATCCCAGCTTGGACAAACTACTGAAGAAAAAGCAATTCTTGAAGATGTCAAAAGCGATCTTGAAAAGCAACTTCGCAACATGATCGTGGAATACGACTCTTTGAAAACCAACAATGATAGTGTAAACAGCTTGCTTAGCACGGAACAGGATAAAATTAAAAACCTTCTGAGAATGCATGCTACCGATGCCGAAAAAATCAGAAAATACCAGGGCGAGCTGGAAACTTTGCGCAAGGTAATGCGCTCCTATATTGTTCAGATCGACTCGTTGAATACCCGCAACAGGGAGCTTACAGCTGAAAACATCCAGGTAAGGGATCAGTTATCCACTGCCGAAACCAGGAATGTAGAGCTTTCAAAGGAAAAGGATATTCTCAATACACAGGTCCAGCTTGCAAAGGTGCTTTCGGCCAAAAACATATCCGCGACGCCCATGAACAAGTCTGACAGGGAGAATATGAAAATCAACAAGGTGGCTAAGGTTAAAGTTTGCTTTACCGTAAGGGAAAATGCTGTTGCTGAAGCCGGACCAAAGGATGTTTATCTCAGGATCATCAGGCCCGATGAGGTTGTTCTGCCTTCAGGAAGTGGGGAAACCTTTGAATTTAACGGCGAACAAGTGATATTTTCAGCAAAACGGCAGCTTGAATATGATAAAAAAGACATTGATATGTGCATCTTCTGGGACAAGAATGCCGATCTGATAGCCGGAACCTACACGGTAGTGCTTTATGCCGAGAACTACGAAATCGGATCTGCAACTTTTACTTTGAAATAGCATCTGATTCAGAAAATAAAAAAACTCCGTGTATTCTGAACACGGAGTTTTTTATTTCTTTTTTCCGACCAGATTTCAAATGATAACTGCCGAGTTATACTTGCATCAGGTCAGCAATGATTCTGTCGGAAACCATCCACCCCTGCTCTGTCATTCGGTAATACGAACCTTCTCTGACCATGAAGCCCCCTGAAATATGCGGAAGGAGAGATTTTTTCAATGCCTTATATCTTTCTTCACCAAAATCATGCAGTATGCTTTCGGAATCCAGCCCCTTCATTGTTCTCAAAGTCACCATCAGCCGCTCGTTAAACCGGGTTAGGTCATCCAGCTTTTCTGAATCAAAAAAGGGTTCTTTTCTTTCGATTGCCTCAATGTACTTTTTCAAATCGGGAATATTCCATTGTCGCGATGTCAGATCGTAGGAATGGGCTGCAGGACCAGCTCCCAGATACTTCCTTTCATTCCAGTAATTGGAATTGTGCCTTGAAAAATAGCCTTCCCTGGCAAGATTGGAAATCTCATAATGAATAAAAGTATGTGCAGCCGCCATTTTTCTTAACATGGCAAACTGTGTGAGACTCTCTTCTTCCTGAACTGGTTTCAATTCTCCTTTCAAAAGTTTCTTATACAAAGCAGTTCCTCTTTCAATGGTGAGGTGGTATGCCGAAAGATGCTGAATTTCAAGCGAAAAGGCCAGCTCAAGGTTCCGCTTCCATTGGTCCGTATTCATGCCCGGAATTCCGTAAATCAGGTCAATACTCAGATTATGAAAGCCCTGCGATTGTGCATTGCGGATGCACGATAGTGCCTGGGAAGCATTGTGCCTGCGGTTCATAAACTTCAGATGATCGTCGTGAAAAGATTGAATGCCAATGCTCAGCCGGTTTACCGGAGTATAATATTTGACACTCCTGATATACTCAGGTTCAAGGTCATCCGGATTGGCTTCGAGAGTAATTTCACAATCGGCTGCCAGTGTGAAAATGCGATTGATATGTTCAAAGATTTCTGCCAATTGAACGGCGGTTAATAATGAGGGTGTGCCGCCCCCGATATAGACGGTTTCAACAGGTTCTTCACCAAGGTATGATTTTCTGATCTCAAGTTCTTTTTCAAGCGCATTAAGATAATCTGAACTGTATGAAAGAACCGTTGATTTATAAAAGTCACAGTAACTGCAAACACGCTTGCAAAAAGGGATATGAATGTATATGCCGGCCATGATACATGAAAGCAATAATTACAACAAAGTTGTGAATTAATTGCGGATATGTTAAAACTTTCAATTTCAATCGGCATGAAATAAACCGTAACTTTATCCTGTTATTTTTGTACAGACATATTTTAGTGCTTATCCATTGCAGAGGTCTTTCATGAAAAAAAAACCACAAATAATAGCCCGGAACAAGGGACTTAAAATAAGCGGCACGGATGAAATCAAAGCACTGAATGAAAAACTCACGCTTGCCAATGAAGAACTGAAGATTACCAATGAAGAATTAAGAACCTATAAAATTCAGCTTGAAGAACTCGTTTCCATACGTACGGTTGAACTCAAGAAAAAAGAAGAATCACTCCGGTATAAAAGCCGTTTGGAACGCTTGATAACGGGTATTTCAACCAAATTTTTCAATCTGTCGCCTGAATCTGTTGACGATTGCATTGTTGATTCACTTAAGGATATCAGTAAATTTTTCGGTGCAGATGCTGCATTCCTTGGTGAAATCATGTACTCCGAAAATGCCTACTGCCTCAGGCACATCTGGAAAAATGATCAGATTTTTTACAATGAAGCGTATTTTAAGAGGGCTCCGCTGTCAGATATCCATTGGTGGCTGGAAAAGATTCACAAACAGGATGTTTTTATTGTTGACTACAGAACATCATCTGAAAACTATTCCCTTCAGCACAGCAAGTACCTTGGCGGCACCGGAGTGATAACCTTCGTGCCCATCATATTTCAGGGAAATATTGTGGGTTTTACCGGGTTCAGTATTGAAAAACCATCCCATACCTGGGATAAGGATGAAATATCCTTGTTTCATCAGGTCGGAGAAATCTTTGTCAACGCAATTAAACGCAAGGAATCAGAAAAAATTCTGATTGAAAGCGAAAGAAATTACCGCGAAATCTTCAATGCCACCAATGAAGCAATTATCATTTTTGATTACCACAACAACCAGATTATTGATGTGAACCAGGCAGCCCTGAAGCTCTTTGCTGTATCCTACCATGAGGCATTGAATGCAAAAATTGATGATTTCAGCAACGCTGATCTGGGTTTTGACCGGTTAAACATCATGCTGCAAATGCAAAAAGCCATTCAGGAAGGTCAGGTTGAATTTGAATGGCAGGCCAGAAAGAAGACCGGCGAGTTGTTTTGGGCTGAAGTATCATTTAAAAACACCGAAATCGGCGGAGATAAAAGAATTGTGAGCGTGCTTCGCGATATTTCTGAAAGAAAGCGGTCACAGCAACTCGTTATCGAAAGCGAAGAAAGGTTCAGATCCATCATCCAATTCCTTACTGACATCATCTGGATTATGGATGAAAATGCAGTGATTACCTATGAATCACCCTCCTGTTCCAAGGTGCTCGGATATCCTCAGGGCTACATGATCGGAAAAAGAGGGCTTGATTTCGTACACGCCGAAGATATGCAACTGGTTTCAAAAGACCTCGGGGAAGTGCTCAGGAAGGAAAACGATTATATACCTACTGAATTCAGGGTAAAGCACAAAAACAATAACTGGATCTCACTTGAAGCAATTGCAAATAACATGCTCGACCATCCGGCCATACAGGGAATTATCATAACCGGAAGGGATGTCACCGAACGCAGGCGCGTAGAAAAGGCCTTGAAGATAAGTGAAACAAAATTCAGGAATATTTTCAATAACAGCAGTGATGCCATTGTCATCATCAGCAAAAATTACCAGTTTCTGGAAGTGAATGAAGTCTTTCTTAGTACCACAGGATACACACTTGAGGATACCCGGAAAATGAAACTCACCGAGATTATCTCGGATGCCTATCTGCCACAGCTTGTCGAAAAACTGGTAAAAATCTTCAGAAATGAACATCAGCCGGCTTTGGAATGCGAAATTAAAACCAGGAACAGATCTAATCTTCCTGCTGAAATCAACAGCAAACCCATTGAATTTGAAGGAGAAATGGCTTTAATATCGGTAATACGCGATATTACCGAAAGAAAACACCTCGAAAGCCGTATCCTGGATACCATCATATCAACCGAAGAAAGGGAGCGGGATAAATTCGCGCGCAACCTGCACGACGATTTGGGACCCCTGCTTTCAAGTATTAAGATGTATGTGAATTCCCTTTCTTCAAACGTCGATGCTTCCAAACACGAGTTCATCATTTCCCAACTAAAGATTATCCTTAAAGAGGTGATACAAAACACAAAAGAAATTTCAAATGACCTGAGCCCGCATGTGCTTGCCAATTACGGTCTGAATGCAGCCCTGGAATGGTTTATCAACCAGCTGAAACCCTATATGGAAATTACACTTGAATCGAACCTCAAAGACGAGCGTTATCCCAGTTCCATGGAATTAACCATTTATCGCATCATCAAAGAATTAATCAACAATACCATTAAACATGCGCAGGCCACAAGAATCAATATCAAACTTTTCCTGATACTGCGATCGCTGCACCTTCAGTACGCTGACAATGGCACGGGCTTTGGCAAAAACTGGCACAACAATTATGAATCCATGGGCATGGGTATGTCAAATATCCTCAGCAGATGCCGGTCCATTAACGCCACCAGCAAGTTTTTCAACAATGCCCCGCATGGTATGTCTTTTGAAATGCAGGTCCCTGTAGATGAGCATATAGACTGATTTTATATACACCTGTCGCCATGGTTAAACCCGGTATCATCATTGCAGAAGACCATCGCCTTTTCAGAAGCGGCCTGAAATTTATCCTGGAAGCTTCCAATAAATATTCGGTAATAGGGGAGGCTTCTGACGGATTTGAATTGCTCAGTATGCTTGAAGACAAAAAGCCTTCTCTGGTTATTTTGGATATTAACATGCCCAGAATGAACGGTATTGAGGCTACAAAACTGGCTATGGCCAGGTATCCTGACCTGAAAATTATTGTTCTTTCGATGTACGATGATATGGAATATTACAATACCCTGCTCGACGAGGGAATTAAGGGATTTCTGCTTAAAGACTCTGATAATGAAGAATTTTTCCTTGCCATTAATAAAGTGCTCGCTGGTGAAACATACTTTTCACAGGAAGTATTACTTAACATCATTCGTAAGAGTTCCAATATTGGTTCCATTAAACTGTCCCGTCGTGAAAAGGAAATCCTGGAACTGATCGCCCAGGGCCTGTCCAACAAAGAAATTGCCGATAAGCTGAAAATCAGCCAACGCACTGTTGAAAGGCACCGAACCCATTTGCTGGAAAAAACCGGTTCAAAGAACTCAATCCGATTGGTTATTTTTGCGCTGAAGCACAATTTGTTATCCATATAACGTCGGTTTTTACGTATATTTTAATGCGTAGAAATATGGAAAATATAAGTAAATTTTACCAGTTTATTTAAGGCATCTCAAATTACCTTTGGCATAGTACAAAAAAGTGAAATTGGTTTTCTGTATAAAGATATTTAAGATAGGGTTTGGTTGGATTTAGGTAGGAAAGCGGGGAGTTGGTTTTACTGACTTCCCGCTGGATTTTTATACAGGTGTTGTTTCAGTTTCTCAATTAATCCTGGTTGCATGAGCATAATTTAAGCTTTTATTTATTAATTTCGATAAAATTAAATACGTTGATACTTAAATTGGTTAAAACGCGCATCGGATAACCAAATAATGCAGATAGGATGAAGAAGTTGAAAGTTTTGATTGTTGACGATAATCCTCATTTTGTGAATGCGCTGAGATTCATGTTAATGGATTATTTTGAAGACCGGCTGGAGTCAATTACCACAGCCGTTGACGGACAGGATTGCCTGAACCAGCTTAAGGCCAAGGTTTGTGATTTTGTTTTTATGGACATCAATATGCCCAATATGAATGGCATTGAAGCTACCCGGCAAGCCACCATACTTTACAGAAACCTCATAGTGGTTGCCGTTTCATTCCATTCCGAAATGAAGTATGTGGTTCAAATGATTGAAGCCGGTGCCCGCAGCTACATCATTAAAGACGAAATAAGTCGTGAATCACTTGAAAAAGCGCTGGCTATAGAATATTCTTTCTGAATTTTTACTTAAAAACCCAGCAATTCCTCTTCCTTATCTCCTGCTAATATACCTTGTTGTTTTATAATAGTGGCCGGCTATTGATGGCTTGCATATTTACGGTGTTGACAAAATTCCTGCCGTTAATTTGCAGATAGTTGATAACTAATTCATAACAACGCCAATTCCTGTATCTATTTGGATTATTTTAGTTTAAAATTTTGTGCGGCATGATTACAGCAATCAAGGAGACCTTATTTACACCCTGTGTTAAAGTAATCGGAAAAGATCACCGGATTGTCATTTCCGGACAATCCAGGCTGGAAGATCCAACTCCATTTTATGAAGAACTGATTACTATTTTGGAGGAACATGTTGAAGAAGTGAAAACTCATTTGTCTGTCGATTTCGTTCTGAATTATATGAACTCCAGTTCATCCAAGTGGTTGTTTCATATCCTTAAAGGGTTACAGAACAAATTTCATGGAAAGAAAATCAT
Organism: uncultured Bacteroidales bacterium; assembly: GCA_964560225.1. GTDB lineage: Bacteria > Bacteroidota > Bacteroidia > Bacteroidales > UBA10428 > UBA5072. The sequence continues at coordinate 112,004 of CAZLLD010000001.1, read as the reverse complement.
TACCGTAAATTGGTTTTATGATTCCGATGACGACAGCATGCTTGAGGCAGGTGAAGTATTCCAGTCGCTGCTTCACATGCCGTTCAACCTGGTTGAAGTTGGCCGCTGACCCGGAACTTTTTGGAAATTATTGACTTTGTTTTCAGGCATCAACGTGCTGTTTTCACACAATAGTACTTCCTGTTGAAACGTTTCTTTACAAACTAATTTTTCCTGCCATGTTTAGAAAAACATTACTCATACTTGTAAGTTTGTTACTTACTGCTACTGCTTATTCACAGGAGCCCGTGAACCGGGAACTGGCTCCCTTTTCAAAACTGGTGGTGGGCGACAGAATCATGGTGCGCCTGGTGAAATCTGATAAGGAGTCTGCATCTATTCAGGCACAGGGCATCAGTGCTTCTGCTGTAAAAACCGATATTTCAGGCGGTACATTGAACGTGAGTATTTACGGGGAACCTTTTGCCAAGAAAAAGGTGATGATAACACTTCATTTTGTCAAACTTACCGATATTGAAGTGAACAATGGTGCTGACGTAAGCACCACATCCTTATTTAAAGCCGACTCCCTGCACGTGGAATTGAAAAGCGGGGGTGTTCTTTACCTGGATGCTGACGTGGAAAGTCTTTCAGGCAGAATTGCGGAAGGTTCCATCTTGAGTGCTGAAGGTTATGCAACCGGTATGGATATAGTTGTTTCAACAACAGCAACATTGTCTGCATTCGATCTGGAAACCGAAGTTGCCAAAGTTAAGGCCGTTGCCGGAGGCAAAGCCAAAATTAACGTGGAAAGTCAACTGGATGCCGAAGCCGGATCAAAAGGTTTTATTTCCTATAAGGGCAATCCCGGGAAAGTAAACCGAATCACCAATTCAGGCGGCACAATTACCGAATATCAACCCTGAACTGTTCTGTTTACTGCTGATCCCGGTATGTCTGCTATGAATCCTTTAACAGTGCAGCTGCTATTGTCAGATCCTGCGGATAAGTTATTTTGATATTCTCAGGATTTCCCGGAACAAGATGGATGGCATGTCCCAGGCTCTCCACTACACCTGCATCATCAGTGAATCCGGGAAGATAATCGCGGTTATATGCTTTTTTTAAAATTTCTGCAGTAAAGACCTGGGGGGTTTGTATCAGCCGGTAGGTTGATCTGTCAACCTGCATACTGCTTTTTCCTTTCAGACACCTTAATGTTTCTGGTATTTCAATACACGGAACGGCACTCCCAAATTCTGCGGCGGCCTGAAAACATCTGTCAATTGTATCCAAACTGACCAATGGCCTCACGCCATCATGAATTGCAACCAGGCTCCCGTCGGGTAACCCGGCAATATTATTTTTTACTGTATGAAAACGGGTTTCTCCCCCTGAAACAACCTTGTGTCGGAGGCAAAATTCATGCGTTTTGCAAAGCTTCTCCCATTTTCCGGCCTGGTTCTCGGGCAAGGCCAGAATAATTTCCATGTCCGGGCTGTACCGGTTAAAAACACCCAGAGTATGCATCAGTACCGGCTGATCATGTAACAACATAAACTGTTTGGGAATTTCCGAATTCATTCGTGTTCCAGACCCCCCGGCAACAATCAGTACAATTTTTTTCACGCTTGCGAGAATATTGTTCTAAATTTACAAAAATCGACATTTATCCATTCATTTACTGCTCTAATTCCGAAATACATGATCAGCAAAGCATCTTTTTCTTTTCTCACTGAATTGAAATACAACAACAATAAAGAATGGTTCGATGAAAACCGATCGACTTATCTGGTTGCCAGAAAAGAATTTGAAAACCTGGTCAACCTGGCCATTGCAGAAATCAGCGTGTTTGACAAGAAATCGGCACAAACTACAGCCAAAGCATCCATTTTCAGGATCAACCGGGATATTCGCTTTTCAAATGACAAATCGCCCTATAAAACCAATCTGGGCGCTTATATTGTTTCAGGAGGCAAAAAGAGCATCCTGGCCGGTTATTACATCCACCTTGAGCCGGGCGCATGTTTCCTTTCTGGAGGAATTTATATGCCTTCCGGTAGGGTATTAAAGGCCCTTCGCAAAGAAATCTATGAAAACATGGAAGAATTCAAAGCCATTGTTGAAAAACCTTCTTTTGTTAAGCATTTCGGCAGGGAATTATGGGGCGAAAAACTAAAAACGGCACCCAAGGGCTTCCCAAAAGATTATGAAGATCTGGAATACCTGAAATATAAACACTACACTTTAGTTAAAAACGAACCTGACCAGCTTTACCACAGTAATGCCTTGATTCAGGAATTACGGAAAGTTTTCCGGGAAATATACCCCTTCAACGAATTTCTCAACAGGGCAATTGAGGAAAACCAGGAATAATTAAGAGAAAAGACCTAAATCAGTTTTTTGATCTCAGCAGCCTTAAGAATCATATGCACAATTTCTTCAATGGTGAACGACATGCTGTTGATGGTCAAATCAAACCGGGTATAATCCGTACCCTTACCCTGGAAATACTCACGAAATTCCCTTCTTTTCCTGTCAATATCAACAGCCGTTTTTTTTGCTTCTTCGGGGGTAATTTTATAGGTCTCTGAAATGCGCATGGTCCTCCATTCCATAGGGGCCTCCAGATTAACATGCAATGATTTGGGTATGTCGTGTGTAATGGCTACCCCGCCCCGGCCAACTATGATAACGTTTCCTTCATATGCCATGTTGCGGATCACTTTCGCAACCGTATTCATGATCTTTCTTTCGCTTTTGTAGTATTTATTGAACTGGGCAGATATAATGGCGTCCAATGTGCCCTTTTGTTCGTACTCGAAAACATATTTGATCTTGTCGGGGTCTACCTCCAGCGCCTTGGCTGACTCTGCCATGATTTCCTTGGTAACAAATTTCCATTTTGCTTCTTTTCCCTTAACAAACATTTTCCGGGTCAGTTCTTCAGCCAATCTGCCTGCAATAATTTTCGCAGGACAACCATATTCCCTCGAAAGGGTAATTACGGGACCCGCTTCCATGCCACGTTCACTTTCCTGTTGAATACGGTCAGAAGCGTATTTTAGCAGATCAAGATGCATAGTCTTATGAAGCTTTCAACCTTTTCTAAATTTAGGCATAATATTTCAATTTTTCAAGTATTATCCTTAATAGTTCCGGTCAGATAGCAATCAAACATCGTTGCATAAACTCTTCAATGTCATTATTCAGCTAAATTCTTTTATTTTTGCAACTGTAAAATTTGCCTGATGTCCAACATTCTATTTAATTCCATCAAAGATTCCATACGGAATATTTCCGATTTTCCTGTCAAGGGTGTTCAATTTAAAGATATTACAACGGTTTTAAAAAAACCTGAACTTTTTAGCTTGATCATTGATCATCTGGCATCACATTATGCCAACATGGGAATCACCAAAGTAGTTGCTGTTGAATCAAGGGGATTTATCACCGGAGGCGCTCTTGCCTATAAACTTGGTGCTGGTTTCGTACCGGTAAGAAAACCCGGAAAATTACCGGCTGAAACCCTTAGCAAAACCTACGAACTGGAATACGGCACAGACACGCTGGAAATTCACCGCGATGCATTGAACGATCAGGACGTAGTATTGCTTCACGACGACCTGCTTGCCACCGGCGGTACTTCCCTGGCAGCCATTGACCTGGTTCAATTATCCGGCGTTCAGGAAATATTTGTCAGCTTCATCGTTGAACTTGATTTTCTGCAGGGCAGAAAGCGCCTTTGCCCTCCTTTCGACGTTTTTTCAATGGTTCATTTTTAATACTTTCCAGAAAAAGATCTCCTGCAATATTAACACAGGAATGGCACTGGTGGGTTTGTTTTTTCACCCATAATTTGTGCATCTTTGGATAATGAAATCGCTTTTGGCAACCTTCTGAATATGATTGATAAAGCCACCATCGACCGGATATTCGCTGCAGCAAATATTGTTGAAGTAATCGGCGAATTTGTCAACCTGAAAAAAGCCGGTCAGAACTATCGTGGCTTAAGTCCCTTTAAAAATGAAAAAACACCTTCATTCTTTGTAAGTCCTTCAAAAGGCATCTTCAAATGCTTCAGCACAGGTAAGGGAGGCAATGTGGTTGCTTTTCTCATGGAAAACGAGAAGCTCACCTATCCCGAGGCGCTGCGTTATCTGGCACGGAAATACAACATTGAAATCGTTGAAAAAGAAGACTCCATTGAAGAAAAACAGCTTAAAAATGAACGCGAAAGTCTTCTGGCTGTAAATCAGTTTGCCTGTCAGTATTTTGTGAATACATTGCATAGTGTTGAAGGAAAGGCTATTGGCTGGAGTTATTTCATTGAAAGAGGACTTCGTGAAGACATCATCAGGAAATTTCAACTGGGCTATGCACGCGAAGACAAACATGCCTTTACAAAAACTGCGCTCGACAGTGCTTTCAAGCTGGAATACCTGGTTAAAACCGGACTGACCATTCAGCGCGACAGCACTTCCTTTGACCGGTTTCATGGAAGAGTCATGTTTCCGATTCACGGACTAACCGGCCAGATATTGGGTTTTGGTGGTCGCATCATGAAAGCTGATGAGAAAACTGCCAAATACCTGAACTCTCCGGAATCGGATATTTATCATAAAAGTGATATCCTTTACGGACTGTATTTTGCGCGACAGGCTATTCTTAAAAATGACACCTGTTTCCTGGTTGAAGGCTATACCGATGTGATTTCCATGCACCAGGCAGGAATCGAAAATGTGGTGGCTTCATCCGGAACATCCCTTACCCAGAACCAGATCAGGCTCATTAAAAGGTTTACCCACAATATTACCGTTCTTTACGATGGTGATGAAGCCGGTATCAAAGCATCACTCAGGGGGATTGACCTGCTGCTTGAGGAAGGTCTGAATGTCAGGGTGGTACTTTTACCCGATGGTGAAGATCCGGATTCCTACAGCCACAAACACAGTGCGAATGACTTCACCGCCTTTATCCAGGCTAATGAAACGGATTTTATTTCCTTTAAAACCAATCTCCTTAAAAAGGAAGCAGAAAACGACCCGCTGAAGAAGGCTACCCTGATTACTGAGATAGTGCGCACCATTTCTGTCATTCCCGAAAATATTGTTCGGTCGGTTTATATTCGTGAATGCAGCCGCCTGCTTGATGTTGATGAGAAACTTCTGTATACCGAAGCTGCCCGTTTCAGAAAGAACAGATTTGAACAACAAACCAAAAAATCAGAAGCAAAAGAGCTGCCGTCCGACATGGATGCTGCCTCTTCCTTGAAGTATGAGAGTATTCCTCAGACATATTCCGCTGAAAAGGAGATCATCCGGTTGCTGATCCTGTATTCTGGTCATCCGATAAAAGTACAGCCCGATTCAGAAGCTGAAATAACCGTGGCAGATTACCTGATTGAAGAAATCGGGAATGACGAACTGGAATTTCACCATCCTGTTTTTAACCAAATTTATACTGAAATTCTTGCACTGAATCAGCAGCATCAGGAAATTACCGAACAGTATTTCATCAACCACAGCAACAATGCTTTTTCAAAAACCATTGTTGACCTGATTACCTCGGCTTATGACTTAAGTAAGATTTGGCGGCGCTACGAAAATTATATGGCTACTGAAGAAATGCGCCTCAAAGAAATCGTACCGGAGGCACTTCTGGCGTTCAAAAATGAAAAGGTGATCAGGCTGATCAAAGAGACCGAAGAGGCACTTCGCTTCGCACAGCAACAAAACAATGAGGAAAGAATTCAGACCCTTCAGGTGAAGTTTGTAGTGCTTAATAACCTTAAAATGAACCTTGCAAAGGGCCTGGGCGAGAGAATTTTTGTAACACCTTCCTAAACTTTTGATATGACTGGATTGAAAACCTTTTTCATTCACTACTGGAAAACAATTTCTGTTTCTGTTGCCATACTTGCCTTATGTCTTTTTCCAGGCAGTGAATTCGAAAAAATTCACATTGAATTTGACGGGACTGACCTGGTTGTTCATTTTATCATGTTCTTTACCCTGAGCTTCATGCTGTACCTTGATTCTATAAACCATTTCAAAAAGCAGAATCGTGTTCGTTCTTTACTGATCATTTCGGTACTGGCTTGTTTTTCATTTGGAATGCTGACAGAATTGCTTCAATACACCATTATTGCAATCAATCGGTCTGGCAGCCTGATGGATCTTGCTTTTGATCTTATCGGTTCAATTGCCGGCGTATCAACCGCGTATTTTATAAAGCAAAAATCTTTTCCTGCGACCTGATATCCTCTGCCAGGCTCCCCAAATTCTGTTCCTGAAAGAGCTTCCTGATTTCATTTCGTACAGGTTCATAACGGGCATGAATGGGGCAGGGTGTTCCTTCTTCATGGCATGTCCTCATCGATATCAGGCACTGATCAAAAATATCATTCCCGTCAATGATCCGGATTATTTCAAACAGCGTAATTTTGTTAGCATCTTTGGCTAATGAGAATCCTCCGTTTGGACCTTTATTGGATTTCAGCAGCTTATTTTTTGCCAGCGCCTGAAGAATCTTGGCAAGAAAGGGGGCCGGAAGGTCCAACTCCTCCGATATTTGTTTGATGCCCATTTTCTTTACAGCTGGCGTGTGAAGGGCCAGGTAAATCATCGCCCGGATCGCGTATTTGCTTGTGTTAGAAAGCATGCATGATTTTTATAATGGTATCTTATCAATTCGGGTCTTATGCCTGCCCCCGTCAAAAGAGGTGTTTAAAAAAATTTCAACAATTTCTACTGCCTCCTCAAACGAGACAAACCGTGCGGGAATGGCACAAATATTGGCATTATTATGCGCACGAGCCAACCTTGAAATTTCGGCATTCCAGCACAAAGCCGAACGTATTTGCGGATGTTTGTTGGCCGTCATATTGATGCCGTTTCCACTTCCACACAAGGATATGCCCAGATCTGATTTGTTCTCCGAAATATGCTGTGCTATCGCATGTCCAAAATCAGGATAATCTGCAGATTCTGATGAAAAGGCACCCAAATCAACCAGGCTATGCTTCTTTTCTTTCAGATAAGCCATCAGTTTTACCTTCATTTCATATCCTGCGTGATCGCTTGCCAATGCTAATTTCATATATAGGTGTTTGTTAATGGACAAATATAAACATTTTACACGCGAGGTGGACCCTATCGTTTATAAAAAGATTTAAATATCCTAATTTCAGTGTTGTTGAATAGCTGTTAAAAATTGTTTCATATTTTGTAGAAAAAAAATCACCTGGCAGGTTTTTTGACGGTAAACAGGTATATGAAATCAAACAAACGAAAATTCAGATTGTTTTTAAGTGAAATTTGAACATTTACCCAACATGATGAGGTGTCTTAAATTCTGTTTATTTTTGTACAGATGCAGTTATTAACCAACAGTTAATAATTATGGAAATAGCACATTCTCAGAAGAATTTTATTAGAATAAGCTGTTATTAGTTGTTGATAAACCCGTGAAAAAGAAAAAATCAATGAAATGCGTGCATTTTTTTCAACACAATTAACAGCCTATTATCATCATCATTAATTTATACATTCATGAAAAATAAAATATATAATAATAATATGTTGATAAAGGGATATGTGGACAGGGAAATTGATCCGGGAATCGACATAAAACATGAAATCAATCTGCTTCGTAAGAAAAAGAATGCTGTCATCCTGGCTCATTATTATCAGGAAGCTGAAATACAAGATATTGCAGATTATATAGGAGATAGTTTGTATCTTTCGCAACAGGCTGCTAAAACTCAAGCCGACATCATCGTATTTTGTGGAGTTCATTTCATGGCTGAAACAGCAAAAATACTGTCTCCTGAAAAAAAAGTACTTTTACCCGATTTGAATGCAGGTTGTTCTTTGGCAGATTCATGTAAAGCTGCTGATTTTAGTGAATTCCTAAAAAAGTATCCAAACCACAAAGTAGTCAGCTATATCAATACTTCTGCAGAGATCAAAGCACTTACTGATATCATTTGTACTTCTTCAAATGCTGTACAAATCATTGAAAGCATTCCAAAAAATGAGAAAATTGTTTTTGCTCCCGACAAAAACCTGGGAAATTATGTTCAGAGCATTACAGGAAGGGAAATGGTTATTTGGGATGGTGCCTGCCATGTTCATGAACAGTTTTCGCTGGAACGAATTCTGGAGCTGAAAAAAAAGCATTATGAAGCAAAAATTATTGCCCATCCCGAATGCAACAAACCGATACTTGTTGTTGCTGATTTTATTGGTTCTACATCTGCCTTATTAAAGTTCACCCAGAAAGACAAGTCTGATACGTATATCGTGGTTACTGAACCCGGAATTATTCACCAGATGAAGAAAACAGCCCCGAATAAGCAGTTCATACCGGCACCCCCTTCTGACACGTCTTGCAGTTGTAGTGATTGTATGTACATGAAGTTAAATACTGTCAGTAAATTATATCATGCCCTTTTATTCGAAATGCCGGAGATTGTTGTAAAAGAAGAATTACTTTTGAAAGCCAGATCATCTATTACAAAAATGCTTGAAATTTCTGAAATACTCGGCTTATGAAAGGTTTACTTTACAAGTGGTTGCTTATTTCATGCAGTTTGTTCCTGTTTATATCAGCTGTGGCGCAGGAAAACCTGAACGAAAACGGATATAACAAAATTTACTATCCGAATGGAAAATTATCGAGCGAAGGCTTTATGAAAAATGGCAAGCCCGAAGGTTTGTGGAAAACTTATTATCCTTCAGGCGTCATACGTTCTGAAGGCATCAGAAAGAATCATCTGCTCGATAGCATTTGGGTATTCTTTAATGAGGCCGGAGATACCCTTCAGAAAGTAAGTTATTCAATGAGTAAAAAAAATGGTTACACATTGAACTATTACCAGGAAAATGATGCTGATCCCATGGTCAGAGGCAGGATCGTTTCGAAGGAGCTTTACGTGAATGATAAAAAGGAGGGGTTGTCCTGGTATTATTATCTGAACGGTGCTCTGAAAGAAGAGGTTACCTTTTTGAATAACAAAAGAAATGGCATTACGCGTGAATTCGATGAAGATGGTACACTGATCACCCTGTTGAATTACCGAAATGGGTTATTAATAGAAAGAGAAAGGATAAACCGGAGAGATATGCAGGGGCGCAAGCAGGGAACCTGGAAAACCTATTTTGAAAACGGCAGATTGCAGAACGAAATGAGTTTCGAGGACGATTTGTTAACCGGCGTTTATAAGGAGTATGAAGACAATGGAAATCTAAAATTGTTTATTAAATATAGTAAAGGCCTCATTGTTGAGGAAAAGGATACTGTTGGCCTTGACATCGAGATCAGAAATGAGTATGATGAGAATGGTAACCTTATTTATTCAGGTTCCTACCGTGAAAATATACCGGTTGGAATCCACCGGCATTATGATTCCTCCGGAAAAGTTTCCGGCTCTGAAATATATTCTGATGAAGGCCGGAAACTGGGAGAGGGCATCATTACCAACGAGGGAAAGAAAGAAGGTATTTGGAAGTATTTTCACAATAACGGAAAGGTAAAATCCAGCGGAAGCTATTCCAATAATTTGGAACAAGGTAAATGGTTGTATTATTTTGAGAATGGCTTGAAAGAACAGGAGGGTGTTTTTAAGAACGGAAAACCTAACGGGTTGTGGCAATGGTTTTATCAAAACGGTGGCATCAAAAGAGAAGAGGAGTATTTCGATGGAAAAGAAGAAGGTTTGTATGCTGAATATGATACGGTGGGTCAATTGCTCGTCAAAGGTTCCTATTTCGACGGACAAAAAGAAGGTGAATGGATCTATCAGATAGGTGATTACACGGAAAAGGGCAAATACGTGGGGGATATGAAAGATGGTAAGTGGCAGGCTTTTTATAGTGACGGTAAGTTAAAGTATGAAGGAAATTTTATTCAGGGAAATCCGGACGGGGAACACATCTTTTATTATAACAATGGACAGATCAAGGAAATACACTATTACACCATGGGTATTTCTGAAAAGAACTGGAAGAAGTTTGATGAGAACGGAATGCTTTTGCTCACCATTACTTACAAAAATAATCGTGAATACCGTATCAACGGTGAGAAAGTCGAATTTGCTGATCGGGATATCAAACTTATTCAATAATAGATTTCATGGACAATGATATTGTGTACCGGGGTAATTTCATCAATGAAGAAGAGCGTGAACTTGATAAGAGCATACGTCCTAAGAGATTTGATGATTTTAACGGGCAGGAGAAGCTGGTTGACAATTTGAAGGTATTTGTAGAAGCTGCAAAAATCCGGAATGAGTCACTGGATCATGTCATTCTTTCTGGTCCTCCGGGCTTGGGAAAAACTACGCTGGCCAATATTATTTCTAATGAATTGAATAGCAATATTCGGGTTACTTCTGGTCCGGTTTTGGAAAAAGCAGGTGATCTTGCGGGCATTTTAACCAATCTGGAAAGTCATGATGTGTTGTTTATTGATGAAATTCACCGGTTGAATGTGGCTGTTGAAGAGTTTCTTTATTCTGCCATGGAGGATTTTAAGATTGATTTAATTATTGATAAAGGTCCAGGCGCCCGTTCCATACAACTCAATTTGAATCCGTTTACACTTATTGGAGCAACCACGAGGGCTGGTCTGCTTTCAAGTCCGTTACGCGCCCGTTTTGGCATTAACATGCATCTTGAGTATTATGATTCAAGCATACTGGAGAAAATTGTATTTCGGTCTGCAGGTTTACTGGGTATTGAAATTGATGCCGATGCCGCACGTGAAATCGCCATGCGTTCCAGAGGAACGCCTCGGATAGCCAATTCACTGCTCAGGCGTGTTCGTGATTTTGCCCAGGTCCGGAAACTGAATCGAATTCATATAGAAATTGCCGAATATGCACTGAATGCGTTAAATATTGATAAAAGCGGTCTCGACGAAATGGACAATCGCATTCTGCTGACTATTGTTGACAAATACCAGGGCGGTCCTGTGGGGTTAAATACAATAGCTACGGCTGTAAGTGAAGAGCCGGGAACCATTGAGGAAGTATATGAACCTTTCCTGATCAAGGAAGGATATCTGAAAAGAACACCCAGGGGAAGGGAAGTGACTGCCCTTACATATAAACATCTCGGAAGAGAGAAACACGATAACCTGACCTTACAATTTGACTAGCCAAATATCAGTTCTTCATTGTTAATGAATTCAATAGGAACTATTAAACTGATTAATAAAGCGAACGTCATTTTCAAAATACAAGCGAAGATCATTGACCTGGTATTTCAGCATCGCTATTCGTTCAATTCCCATTCCAAAAGCAAATCCGGTGTACTTGGTGCTGTCAATCTTGGAAGCCTCAAGCACATTGGGATCAACCATGCCGCAACCCAAAATTTCAAGAAACCCTGTATGCTTGCATACATTGCAGCCTTCTCCACCGCAAATGGTGCAGGAGACATCCATTTCTGCAGAAGGTTCAGTAAACGGGAAAAAGGAAGGTCTTAAACGAATCTGTGTTTTTTCTCCGAACATTTCACGGGCAAAAAACAGGAGTGTTTGTTTCAGATCTGCGAAAGATACATTTTCGTCAATGTAAAGACCTTCTATTTGATGAAATATACAATGTGCGCGTGCAGATATGGCTTCATTCCGGAAAACACGCCCTGGAAAAATTTTACGAATAGGAGGAGCTGATGTTTCCATAACTCTGACTTGTACTGAGGAAGTATGGGTTCGCAACAGGATGTCGGGATTTTTTTCGATAAAAAATGTATCCTGCATATCCCTGGCCGGATGTTCCTGGGGAAAATTCAATCCTGAGAATACATGCCAGTCATCTTCAATTTCTGGTCCTTCGGAAACGGTAAAGCCAATTTTTGAAAAGATAGAAACAATTTCCCTTCGGATCAAAGAAACAGGGTGACGTGAACCGGTTAATAATGGCTCTGCTGGTAACGTAAGATCTCCCGAAAAAGTCTTCCCGGAATCAGACAGTTTGTCTTTGAATTCCTGATACTTTAATGAGGCTTTTTCCTTAAGAATATTCAAATGCTGACCGGTTGCTTTTTTGATATCCGGTGGGAGCGTTTTGAATTCTTCAAAAAGCGATGTGAAAAGACCTTTTTTGCTTAAATATTGCAGCCTGAATCTTTCCAGTTCATCGTTATTTGAAATGAGAAATTCTTCTATTTCATGTGAGTATTTTACAATACGGTCAATCATAATTTTATACTTTAATCTGCCAAATAGGCCTTAATTATTTTAACGTCAACAACAGGCCGGTTACGTTGATCTGTTTGTGCTGATGCAATCTTGTCAACAACATCCAATCCTTCTGTGACCTCTCCAAAAACAGTATAAGCATCATCCAGATGAGGAACACCACCAACTGTAGTATATGCTTCACGTTGCTCCTGTGTAAAAGGGTCATGTTTTCCAGAGTTAACATAGAAATCAAGTTGAGGATTGGTCAGTACTTTGCCCTGAACAATATAAAATTGTGAACCGGAGGATTCTTTCATGGGATTCATGGCATCTCCTAACCTTGCGGCAGCCAGAGCACCCTTTTTGTGAAAATGAAGAGGAGAAAATTCAGCAGGTACCGTATAGCCAGGTCCGCCATCGCCCAACATCTGACCGGAAGCCGCAGTACGTGAATTGGGATCTCCACCCTGGATCATAAAATCTGAAATGACCCGATGAAACAACAAACCGTCATAATAGCCCTGTTGTATTAATTTTATAAAATTCTCCTTGTGTTTTGGTGTATCCTCATAAAGGATGATTTTTATTTCACCTGCTGTAGTCTGCAGTACTATTTTTGTTTGAGCGGTCCCGTTCATAGAAAGTATTAAGGTTAATAAAATGTATACAACAGGTAGAAAAAGTAATTTGCTGTTTTTCATGAAGCGTGCTTTTTTAAAATATATTTACGCCTTAATAGCGTGTGAAATTAAAAAATATTTTGTCCTGTTTTATCGTCTTATATAAAATTTACTTCTTTGAACCCTTATAAAAAGCTCGGAGGACAGGCCGTTATATATGGCTTAGGGAATATTGTTCCCAGGCTGTTGAATTATGCTATTTTGACAGTCTATTATACACGGAGATTTTCAATTGAAGAGTTTGGAGTCATTACAGAATTGTATGCTTACGTTGCCATTCTGCTCGTTCTTTTGACTTATGGTATGGAAACAGGTTTGTTCAAGTTTTCCTTAGGAAAAGCTAATCGTGACCTAGTTTATTCCACTTCTTTGGTATCTGTAATTACTACTTCCTTATTGTTTTCCGTTTTGGTTTTGGTTTTACGGGCACATATTGCTACTCTCATTGGTTATAAAGGAAATCCGGAGTATATTGTTTATCTGGGACTCACCCTTTCACTAGACGCTGTTGCATCAATTGTGTTTGCAAGATTACGTATTGAAAACAAGGTTAAGCGTTTTGCAACCTTGAAAATTGTTAATGTTATTGTAACGGTATTCTTTGTTTTCTTGTTTCTTGAAATACTGCCAGCCAAAGAATCTATTAATGAGGCAAGCTGGTATGTTAATAATTTCAAGTCTATTGAAGTTGGCTATGTTTTTATAGCCAATTTGCTGGCAAGTTTGGTTGTGCTGGTATTGCTTATCAAAGATCACCAGCTTCTGAAATTTAAAGTTGATTTGTTACTTCTCAGGAAAATACTCCTGTATTCACTTCCTCTACTGGTTTCCGGTTTAGCAGGAATATTCAACGAGACAATTGACAGAATCCTGCTCAGATCTTTTACGGCTGATAATCTTAGCGCATTACATGAAATTGGAATTTATGGTGCGAATTACCGAATTGCTGTTTTGATGACCATTTTTATTCAAATGTTTCGCTATGCAGCAGAGCCGTTTTTCTTCAATATATCTAAAAGCTCTGATTCAAAAGAGGTATATGCCAATGTTCTTAAATATTTCACCATATTTCTAATGGTTATTTTCATTGGTGTTTCACTTTGCATTGACTTATTCAAGATCTTCATTGACAGCAAGCATCACGAAGGTCTGGGCATAGTTCCAATTGTTTTGATGGCCAATGTTTTTGTTGGTATGTTATTCAATATAAACATGTGGTACAAAATTACAGGACATACCATGTATGGTGTTTATATAACCTGCCTGGGCGCTTTCATAACCGTGTTAATGAATGTATTGTTGATTCCTGTATATAGCTATCATGCCTGTGCGTGGATCCACCTGGTCAGCAATTTGGTCATGCTGATACTGACTTATATAATTGGGCAACGATTTTACCGTATCAATTATGATATTAAAAGTATTGGTTTCTATGTAATTTTAGCCTTGGTTTTTTATTTTATTGGAAATGCTTTAAAAACTGATATGGAATATGTTAATATTGCAATAGGCTTGCTTTTTGTTTCTGTTTACTTTATTATCTGTAATAAAAAGGAAAATCTGATTGGTATATTTTTAGGAAAAAATGAAAATAAAGATAGTCAATAGGTCAAAACATAATTGTCCGGCATATGGCACACCACAGTCAGCCGGCATGGATATACGCGCCAGCCTTGATCAGCCTGTATTGCTTAAACCGCTGGAGAGAGCTTTGATACCCACAGGATTGTATATTGAGCTGCCTGATGGATTTGAAGCCCAAATAAGACCAAGAAGCGGACTTGCCATTAAAAAGGGTATTACGGTTTTAAATACACCAGGAACTATTGACGCTGACTATAGGGGCGAAATAGGTGTTATCCTTGTGAATCTATCTGGTGAGGACTTCATTGTCAACGATGGTGAACGAATCTGCCAGATGATTATTTCCCGGCATGAAAAGGTTGAGTGGATTGAGAGTGATACGCTCAATGGAACTGAAAGAGGTGCGGGAGGTTTTGGACATACAGGATCTTAATCAAACTTTAGGAAAAGTGAAGAAGTTTGCTCTATACATACTGTTTTTATTGCCATTTGTATTTAATTGTTTTTGTACGTGTGCGCAGGAATTGTCACCTTTCTTGAAGCCCGTCGAAAAACGAGGCGATCAGGATTATTATTTTGCGTTTACAGAAGCCACACGATATTTCATGACAGGAAATTATATGCAGGCTGTTAACCTGTATAATGAATGTTTGAGAATTAAATCCACGAGTGGGGCACCTCATTATCAGTTGTCAAGAATATACCTGAATGCTGGCAACAAATTGCAAGCGCTTGAGCATGCCAAAAGGGCTGTTGAGCTTGATAAAACAAACAAATGGTATCTCCAGGCACTTGCCAATATCTATCAAATAGAAGGGAAGAATGATAGTGCAGTTGTTATTTTGAAAAGTCTTTTACAGGTTGACAAAGGTAATCCGACCTACCTAATGAATATTGCTGGTTTATATGAGGAGATGGGAAAATTGGATAGTTCTTTGAGGTATCTGGATCTTATTGATCAGAAGATTGGAAAATCAAAGGAAGTTGCTTTAAACAGGTATCAGCTATTCGGGAGGATGAACCGGCATGATAAAGCACTTGAGAATCTTTATTTTGCATATCGGTTTGAACAAACTGATTATGTAGTAGCCGGTATGTTGGCTGAGTTTTTCAGAGGCACTGGTCAGATGGATTCGGCTGCAAAGTATTACTCAAAAATTTACCCGGCATATAAATCAGAACCCATAGTTTCTTATTCCTATGCAGAATTTCTTTTGGAAATGCAGGATACGGTCAACGCTGGAGAAGTTCTGGCAGAAACTATGAAAGACAAATCAATCAGCATTCTTCAAAAATCAGAATACTTCCTCAAGCTGTTTCAGGATGATGAGGTATACAAGTTAAGTATACCCATCATCGATCGGGTAGCGACCGCATTTATTAGCGAATATCCGAATGACATACGTGCTTTGTCAGTTTATTCGGATTTGCTAATAAGACGTAAAAATTTCAACAAGGCCTCACAGGTTTTATTAAAGGTTTATGAGCTTGACAAACGAAATTACATTGCGCTGGAACAGTTGTTATATTCGCTTAATATACAAGGTAAAAGCGATAGTGTTTTATTCTATTCAGATGAAGGTATCAGAAATTTTAGTGACAGGCCTTTGTTTTTTTTGTTTAATGGATCTGCAAAAAACGATCTGAAAATGTATAACGATGCCATTCTGGCATTAAACAGGGGCTTGGACATTGTATCTGATAGTTCCCTGAAAGTTCAGTTTTACAGTCTTGTTGCCGACTCCTACAGAAATTTGCAAGAGTATACAAAATCAGACAGTGCTTTTGAGAGGGCTTTATTGATTGATCCGGGTAATGTTGTAATTAGTAACAATTTTGCCTACTACCTGGCTGTTCGCGGTGATCGCCTAAAGCTTGCCAAAAAGATGAGCAAAGAGACAATTGAAAAGGAACCCAGGAATTCAACTTATCTGGATACTTACGCATGGATTTTGTTTAAAATGAAGAAATATTTCGGTGCAAAAAGGTTCATTTCAAAGGCACTTGATTTTAATACAGATCAGAGCGGTGAGATTTATCTGCATGCGGGAGAAATTTTTCTGAAGGCCCGAATGTATGATGAAGCTTTAATGTATTTAAAGTTGGCTGTATTAAAGCTTCAGGATGGTGAAAAGGCAGAGGCTGAGAGGTTGATTGAATTTATTGAGCAGAGATAAACGAACTATCAAAGAAATGAGGCTTCTTTTTTTTATATTGTTGTCTTTGATTTTATCCAGCGGAAAATTCTTTGCCCAGGACAATGTTAAGAAGATTAGGGAAAATAGAGACAAAACATTAAGGGAAATTGAGTATGCTAACAGGTTACTAATTGAAACGCAGGGTAAAACAAAGGAATCTTTGAATGAGGTAAGCCTCATCAACCACAAGTTGAACAAGAGAAAAGAATATTTAGTTGGAATTGAGGTTGAGGTGTCTGTACTTGATAAAACGATTGATGAAAACCAAATCGTTATTCATAGTTTAGAAAATGAAATTGATAAGTTAAAGAGGCTTTATGCCAGAATGATCGTAAATGGCTATAAAAATCAAAGCAAGCATTATTTAGTAATGTATTTTCTTGCTTCCGAGAATTTGAATCAATTGTACCGAAGAATGCGAACAATTAAGTTGTTTAATAGTTATTTGAAGAAGAAGCATCTGGAATTAAGTGAGTTAAAAAAGGAATATATTCAAAAGAATACCGAATTGCTTAAATTGAAAAGTGAAAAAGACGATTTAGCCAAAAAGGCCAAAAAGGAAACCATAATTATTCAGCAGGAAGTGAATCAAAAGAATACTCTGGTGAAACAATTGAAAAAGCGTCAAAAGGAAATTGAGGAAGAAATCAGAAACAAAGAGAATACGGCCAAAAAGCTTGAAAATGAACTGAAAAGAATTATTGACGAAGAAAGAAAGAAGGTAAAGACATCAGGCTCAAAAGAAAGAATGACTCCTGCAGAAAAAATAATATCCAGCGATTTTGAAAAAAATGCCGGAAGGTTACCCTGGCCAACTCAGAAAGGTGTTATAACAGGTCAGTATGGAGAACATCAGCATCCCGATTACAAATCAGTAACCATCCGAAATGACGGGATATATATAGCCACAACTAAAGGGGAGTATGCACGGTCGATATTTAAGGGTGTTGTTTCAAGAGTGTTCTCTATTCCGGGCGAGAACTATACTGTAATCATTAAGCACGGACAGTTTTATTCACTTTATCACAATTTGATCAACGTAAGCGTAAAGGCTGGCCAAAATGTGGATATAAAGGAAAACATCGGCAAAGTTTTTACAAATGACAAAACAAAAGAGACCGTTTTATATTTTCAGATATGGAAGGAAACAGAAAGAAGAGATCCTGAATTATGGCTGGCACCATTATAGATTGAGAAACTTTTTTTTAATAATTTAGCATAAAACTTAACCAAAATAGTAACAAAAGACAATTTATTGAGTATATAAAAAGTAATCGAAATAACCCTGGTGATGAAAAGAAGCCTTAAGATATCCTCGAAAATTGAGAATTTAAGAAAAGTGGAGAAGCTTATTGATGAGTTGTCCACGGAATATAATATAAATGCGGATGTTTATGGTAATGTTTTGATAGCCGCTTTGGAAGCAGCGAACAATGCAATATTGCATGGAAACAAGCTTGATGAAAGTAAAAATGTTGATATTGCAATAGAAATAGATGAAAGTAAGCTTAGAATTAAAATAGATGATGAGGGGAATGGATTTGATTATAAGAATGTTCCTGATCCCACTGCACCTGAAAATATCGAAAACGTTAATGGCAGGGGGATATTTCTCATGGAAAAGCTATCTGATCACATTGTTTTTACCAGGAATGGTGCTACAGTTGAATTGGAGTTTAATATCAAATAGCATTTGAAAATCAATTTTTTTTATGATGAGGTTTTTCCAGGTGCAATTGTCAATGCAATTGTTATAAGAAGAAAGATCAAAAACCTGTTAAAAATTGAGAGAAAGAAGTTAGGAGAAATCAATATCACGTTTACGCACAATCAGCGAATACTTGAAATCAATCGAAAATTTTTGAATCACAATTATTTTACAGATGTAATTACGTTTGGTGATTGCATTAAAAATTTAGTTTCCGGAGATTTATTGATCAGTGTTGATCAGGTTGAGATCAATGCAAAAAAGTACAGGATCGGTGTGGAAGTGGAAATGATGAGAGTCATATTGCATGGAATACTTCATTTGATCGGTTATAATGATTCCAACGAGGAAGAAATTAGGATCATCCGAAACAAAGAAGATATGTATCTTTGCGACGAGTAAAATTAAAACGAATTTCTTGCTGAATACAACTTATGACATTATTGTTGTTGGGGCTGGTCATGCGGGGTGTGAAGCTTCTCATGCGGCTGCGCAGATGGGCGCAAGTGTTCTTTTGATAACAATGGACATGACCAAAATGGCTCAGATGTCTTGCAATCCTGCTATGGGAGGTATAGCCAAGGGTCAGATTATAAAAGAGATTGATGCATTGGGTGGTATGTCAGGTATCATCACAGACCTTTCTATGATTCAGTTCAGGATGCTCAACCGTTCCAAAGGTCCTGCTGTCTGGAGTCCCAGGGCACAATGTGACCGTATGGTTTTTAGCAGCGAATGGAGAAAAGTGATTGAACGAAATCACAATATTCGTATTTGGCAGGATACGGTCACAGAATTGAAGATCAAGAAAGGTTCTGTCTGCGGAGTACGTACAACAATGGGGGCTGATTTTCGATCCAAGGCAGTTATTCTTACAACCGGCACCTTTGGAAATGGATTGATGCATGTGGGAAAAGTTAAAATGAACGGAGGAAGAATTTCTGAACCTTCTTCTGAAGGGCTCACAGAACAATTGATTCAGATGGGTTTGCAGAGTGGAAGAATGAAAACTGGTACCCCGGCCCGTTTGGATGCGAGAAGCATCAATTTCAACATGATGGAAGAACAGCATGGAGATAATGATATCCGCAGGTTTTCTTACCTCGAAACCAGGCTTCCGGAAAAGCAACTCAGTTGTTTTATTACTTATACAAATGAAGAAGTTCATCATGAATTAAGAAAAGGCTTCAACGATTCTCCCTTATACAATGGCACCATCCAAAGTATTGGACCCCGGTATTGCCCGAGTATTGAAACAAAGCTGGTTACTTTTAGTGAGCGCGACAAGCATCAGTTGTTTCTGGAACCCGAAGGTTGGGATACTGCTGAGTATTATTTGAATGGGTTTTCCTCGTCTTTGTCCCTGGAAACACAGTATAAAGCTTTAAGAAAGATAAGAGGGCTCGAGCATGTTCAGTTATTCAGACCAGGATATGCAATTGAATACGATTATTATCCGCCCACACAACTGAAACACAGCCTCGAAACAAAGGTTATCGAAAATCTTTATATGGCCGGGCAGGTTAATGGAACCACTGGTTATGAGGAGGCAGCAGCACAAGGTCTTATGGCCGGAATCAATGCCGTATTGAAGATTTCTGGTGCCGATGATTTTGTTCTTCGCCGTGATGAAGCCTATATTGGTGTGCTGATTGATGATCTGGTCACAAAAGGTGTTGATGAGCCTTATCGGATGTTTACTTCAAGAGCTGAATACCGAATTTTATTAAGGCAGGATAATGCTGATTTCAGGCTTAGCCCAAAAGCGATTGAGTTGGGTATTGCATCGAAAGAAAGAGAGCGGAAATTCCTGGAACGTATTAAGAAGAGAGATCAATTGATCAAACAATTGAAGGAATTGAGTATTTCTCCTGAAGATGCCAATATGCTCTTATGCCATAAAGGAACCAATGCAATTAGGCAAAAGGTAAAGTACGGTGAGCTTTTATTACGCCCTCAAATATCTATTTTTGATTTAATCAGTTTGCTGTTTAAACAACAGCCTTCATTATTTGTTGACTACGATAACGATTTGCTCGAAGCTGTGGAAATAGAATTTAAATACAACGGTTATATCGAAAGAGAGCGACTACTGGCTGAAAAAATGGGAAGGTTGGATGGCATTCGTATCGATCAGGGAATTGACTTTGATAGCTTACTGTCAATTTCAACTGAAGGACGATTCAAACTAAAGAAGTATCAACCCAAAACCTTGGGAGAGGCAACGAGAATATCTGGTATTTCACCCAGTGATATCAATGTGTTGTTACTTTATATGGGTAGATAGCAATTGATTATGTAGTTTCTTATTTGTTCCACGTGGAACAATGGCCAAAATTTTCTTCATTATCATTGAGTTATCCACTTCATGTTAACAATACCTTTGATACATAGGCATCAGGACTTGTCTGTTTCTGCTTTTATCAACAGAATGAAATGGGGAATCAATCCTTTTTAATATAAAGCACACGATGGAATCGGACTATTTGGCAAATATTGTAAATAAGCTGCCTAAAAAGCCGGGGGTATATCAATTTTTCAATAATGCTGGCGAGATCATCTACATTGGTAAGGCGAAAAACCTTAAAAACAGGGTATCTTCTTATTTTTCCTCCACCGATACAGGAAATTATAAACTAAGGGCTTTGTTACGAAAGATATATGACATCCGTTACATACTGGTGGAAAATGAGTCGGATGCCTTATTGCTGGAGAATAACCTGATCAAGGAATACCAACCCAGGTATAATATCCTGCTCAAAGATGATAAAACCTATCCCTGGATTGTGGTCAGAAAGGAGCCTTTTCCCCGGGTTTACATGACGAGGAATTATAACGAAGACGGATCGGTATATTACGGTCCGTATACTTCAGGCCTGATGGTAAAAACACTATTGGAGCTGATCAGTCAACTTTTTAAACTGAGAAAGTGCAATTTTCTGCTTTCGTTGGCCAATATTGAAAAGCACAAATTCAAGAGATGTCTCGAATTTGATATGGGAAATTGCCTGGCCCCTTGTGAGGGGCTTCAAAGTGAAGATGAATATGAACAATCCATACAGCAAATCCATGACATATTAAAAGGGCAGATGCATACTGTAATCAGGCATTTGAAGGAAAAAATGACTCAATATGCCGCCCAACTTCTATTTGAGCAGGCAGAAATAGTCAAGAACAAAATAGAGATTCTGGAGAAATTTCAGGGAAAATCGACCATTGTTAACCCTAAAATTCAAGACCTGGACGTTTTCAGCATGGTTGATGAAGAGGATTACTCCTATATTAACTTTTTGAAAATTGTAAACGGAGCCATTGTTCAGGCGCACAATACCGAAGTTATCAAACGCTTTTCTGAGGATCAGAGCGAAGTATTGGGTACAGTTGTTTTTGATTTACGCAAGCGGTTCAAAAGCACTGCAAAAGAAATCGTTGTTCCGTTTATTCCAGATATCCTAATGAAAGAAGTTAAATACACCGTTCCGGTTAAAGGTGATAAAAAGCGGGTTTTGGACCTCTCTTTCAGAAATGCGAATTCCTATAAAAATGATAGAAAGGCCTTGCGATCAAAAGACAGATGGGCTGAAAAGGAAGACAAGGTACTTGCTAAATTGAAAGAAGATCTGAGGATGAAAAAATTGCCTTTCCATATCGAATGTTTTGACAATTCCAACATACAAGGAACAGATCCCGTTGCTTCATGTGTGGTATTTAAAAACGGCAAACCTGAAAAAAGGTCATACAGGCATTATAATATAAAATCGGTCATTGGACCGAATGACTTTGCATCTATGGAAGAAATAGTCAGCAGAAGGTACCAGCGAGTGCTCGATGAAAATCTACCCCTGCCTGACTTGATTATTATTGATGGAGGAAAAGGACAACTACATGCAGCAGTAAAGAGCCTGAAATCAGTCGGAGTTTATGACCAGGTGGCCATCATCAGTATTGCCAAGCGACTTGAAGAAATCTATATACCGGAAGATCCTGTTCCCCTTTATCTGAACAAGACATCTGAAAGTTTACGTCTTGTGCAACGAATCAGAGATGAGGCACATCGTTTCGGAGTTTCCTTCCACAGAAAAAAGCGCAGCAAATCTCAGCTCCATTCAAAACTAAGCGAAATAAAAGGAATAGGCGAAGCCACGCTTCGGAAATTGCAGCAAGCCGGAGTGGATATGAACCGGCTGAAGCACATGGAGGAGGACGAAATCAGAATCATAGTGGGGGTGCGCGCGACCAGAATGATACTTGATTCGCTGCAAAAAAAATAGTAAAAGGCTACTTGTTTCGCTCGATGGTATAATGAACAAATTCTTTAAATGCTTCGCAAATCTGTGTATTGGGAAATTCATTGAGTTCATTCAGGGCCCGGGAAGCATATTCTTTCATTTTTAACTCGGCATAGGAAATACCTTCGTTGTTGACAATGAAATCCCTCAAAAGATGAATCTTTTGCAAACTCCTGTCCTTATGGTTATTCATTAACCGAAGAATTCTTTTCTTTTCCGAAGAATCTGCCTTTTCCAGTGCATGAATTAGTGGCAGGGTCAGTTTCTTTTCCTGGATGTCGTTTCCAACAGGTTTTCCTGTAAGGCTATTAACCTGATAATCAAGTAAATCATCTTTAATCTGAAAGGCTATCCCCAGTAATTCTCCGAAATTGCGCATTTTCAAAACAACATCATCCGGCATTTTCATTGATTTGGCTCCGCATGCACTACAACTTGAAATCAAGGTGGCGGTTTTTTTTCGGATAATTTCAAAGTACGCTGATTCGGATATATTGAGTTTCCGTGATTTTTGTATCTGCATCAGTTCACCTTCACTCATTTCTTTAACCGCATCACTTACCAGATCAAGTATTTCATATTCCTTATTACGTATAGCCAGCAGCAAGCCCTTGGCCAATAGAAAATCACCCAGAAGTACTGCTACTTTTGACTTCCATATGGCGTTTATTGAAAAGAATCCACGCCTTTCGTTTGACTCATCCACAACATCATCATGGATCAGTGTAGCGGTATGTAAAATTTCAATGAGGGCAGCGGCAGTGTAAGTAGATTCGTTGGGCTTACCAAACAGCTTGGCTGAAAGAAACACAAGGGTGGGGCGCATTTGCTTTCCTTTGCGACGTAAGAGATATTTCATGATCAGGTTGAGAAGCGGTACCTGGGTTTTCATTTCATCATGAAAGTAGCCATTGAAGAATTTGAGCTCATCCGCAATGTGTTGCTTTACTGTTTCTAAATCTGCCATTTCATGTCATTTGAAAATTCAAAGTTAGCAATTATCTTGTTGTTAATATTAGTCGTCGGTAACTGTGCGGTTCCTCTATGCTGAAGGTAACTCACGTCCGATGATTCAGAACAGACTGAATATTATTTTTCATGAAATCAGATTTTTAGGAGATATTGATATATATTTGTGTAACAATATGTCACTATTATTCATTGATCGGTTGAACAGTTGAAAGTATTTCTGTTAACTTTACTTTTTTCAAAAAATAAACAAATAAAAGACCATGAAATTTGAAGGTCTTACCGCAGAGCAGCTTGAAAAAGCAGCCAACCTCCTGAAAGCAATTGCACATCCCATGAGGATTGCCATACTCAAGTATTTGGATAACGGTAAGCAATTGAATGTCACTGAAATTCACGAACACCTGAATATCGAGCAGTCAACGACCTCACATCACCTCGGGATTTTAAAGGATAAAGGAATTTTGGGCTCAAAAAGAGAAGGCAAGAACACGTACTATTATATTAAAAATGAACATTTAAGCAGTATTATTGAATGCGTTCGCAAATGTACCTGCTGATATGCACAATATTGAATAACTTTAAATCCGGAATGAACTTCCGGATTTTTTTATCTTTCTTATATGGAGAAACAACCCCGTCTCTTTCTGTTTGATGCATATGCGCTCATTTACAGGGCATTTTATGCGTTTATCAACCGACCCATGATCAATTCAAAAGGTGTGAATACCTCAGCCATATATGGTTTTGCCACAACCCTTATGGACATTTTAAAACGTGAGAATCCGGATTATGCCGCAGTGGTCTTTGACCCGCCTTCTCCCACCTTCAGACACGAATTGTATAGCCAGTATAAGGCAAACCGGCTTGCAACACCGGAAGAAATAAGAAAATCGGTTCCTTGGATCAAATCCCTGATTGAAGCATTCAATATTCCTGTTATTGAGGTGAGCCTTTATGAGGCAGATGATGTAATAGGGACTCTGGCACGGAAAGCCGAAAAGACCGGATTTACGATCATTATGGTCACTCCGGATAAGGATTACATGCAACTGGTCAATGAGCATACTTTCATGTTAAAGCCTGCGAAATCAGCAGGTGAATATGAAATGGTTGACACGGCAAAAGCCATGAACTTCTTCGGTGTTGATAGTACTTCCAGCGTAACTGATGTGCTGGCACTCTGGGGAGATTCTTCCGATAACATCCCAGGGGCTCCCGGTATCGGAGAAAAAACAGCCAAGGAACTGATAAGCAGGTATAAAACACTGGAAAATCTGTTCAGTCATGTTGCTGATCTGAAGCCAAAGCAAAGGGAAACTCTGATTACCAATCAGGAACAAATTAAGCTTTCTTACCGGTTGGCGAAAATTGTTACAGATGTTCCCATTGATGTGAATTTTGATGATTTGAAGGTTTTAAAAAGCAATGAATCGAAATTAAAAGAGATTTTTACCGAGCTTGAGTTTAGGACTCTTCTTGCCAGAATGCTCAAAGCAACTGCCCCAAATCCGGTTCAGGGAAGTCTGTTTGCTGAATTGCCGGCGTCTGAACAAGAGAACACGTCAAATCTTGGTTCAGTAAGCAGTGTTCCCCATAACTACCATCTGGTTGCAGATGATGAACAGCTGGAAAAATTGTTGCATCTGTTGGAACAACAACCCGGGTTTTGTTTCGATACAGAAACAACCGGACTGATTACCTGGTCATCTGAATTGGTTGGCATGTCATTTTCTTTTTCACCTCGTGAGGCTTACTATGTTCCGGTACCACGCGATCAGGTTCATGCAGGCCAAATCATAAACCGCTTCCGTGCTCTTTTTGGAAATCCGGCAATCCTTAAAGTAGGTCAAAACCTCAAGTTTGATATCCAGGTTCTGATGAATTACGACATCAAGGTGGAAGGGGAATTGTTTGATACCATGATCGCCCATTATCTCATACAACCCGATCTGAAGCATAACCTGGATTATCTGGCTGAAATATACCTGAAATACCGCATGGTACCCATTGAGGACCTGATCGGGAAAAAGGGCATGAGCACTCAGAAAAGCATGCGTGATGTTGACCTGGATGTGATCAGGGAATATGCCGGTGAAGATGCCGATATTACCTGGCAGTTGTATCTGATTCTCAAAGATGAACTGCAAAACAGGGGTTTGAGGAAACTTGCAACGGAAGTGGAAATGCCGCTTGTTCGTGTGCTTGCGGAAATGGAGCGTTCCGGATTCCGGATCAACCAAAGCAGCCTGAAGGAATATTCCGCTATTCTTCAAAAGGAACTATCGGTAATAGAATCTGCAATTTATGATGCTGCTGGGACTCAATTCAATATCAATTCACCGAAGCAACTGGGAGAAATCCTGTTTGAGAAAATGAAAATTGCTGATGGAACACAAAAAACAAAGACAAGGCAATTTTCCACAAGTGAAGAAGTATTGCAGAAACTTGTTGACAAACACCCGGTTGTGAATCAGATTTTAGAATACAGGGGTCTTCAGAAATTGTTAAACACGTATGTAGATGCACTGCCCGTAATGATTGATCCGCAAACGAGGAAGATCCATTCTTCATTTGATCAGGCATGGGTAAGCACAGGAAGGCTCAGTTCGCGCAATCCAAACCTGCAGAATATACCCATACGTGATGAACGGGGCAAGGAAATACGCAGGGCCTTTGTTCCCTCGGATGACCGCAATGTATTGTTATCAGCAGATTATTCGCAGATCGAACTGCGGCTAATGGCCCACCTGAGCAGAGATGCCAACATGATTGCTGCATTCAGGAACAATGAAGACATTCACGTTTCCACTGCAGCCAAAGTATTCAAGGTTTCTGAAAAAGAGGTAACGCCATCCATGAGAAGCAGTGCAAAAACAGCCAATTTTGGAATCATCTATGGGATTTCTTCATTTGGACTTTCACAGCGCCTGAACATCTCCCGAAGTGATGCTTCATCTCTCATCCAGGGTTATTTTGAGTCTTTTCCACAGATCAAGGAATATATGGACAATGCCGTATTGCTGGCAAGAGAAATGGGGTATGTTGAAACCATCATGGGCCGAAGAAGATACCTGCCTGATATCAATTCATCAAATGCAATTGTCCGCGGAGTTGCAGAGCGCAATGCAATCAACGCACCGATTCAGGGCTCAGCGGCTGATATCATTAAGCTCGCCATGGTTAACATCCAGCGTCAGCTGAGGAGCAGGTTTAAAACCACCCTGATTCTTCAGGTACATGATGAACTGATTTTTGATGTATGCAAGGATGAACTTGAAAGTATTGAAAAATTGGTCCGCTATGAAATGGAACAGGTCATGAAACTGGAAGTACCGCTTGTGGTTGATATAGGTACCGGAAATAACTGGCTCGAAGCCCATTAAACTATCGATAAGAGGCCAGGGTGCTTTTAATTCATATCTTCCTGTATCTTTCTGGTTTCTTCAAGATACTTATTCCGGATTTGCTCAAGCCGCTTTATGTCAATATGCTTTCCATAAATCCTGACGAATTCGGCAATCCTTTTCAGGTAAATAAACCCAAGAGCACAATCAAAATTGCTGTAATCCAGGTTGTTTTTAACATTCAAGGTAACCGTCTTGAACAGGTTCCAGTTAAAATGATAAGGTAGAGTAATATAGTAAATTAGATCGTCATCCAGGTCTTTGTAAATATCTTCTTCCATACTTTCCAGGAAAAAGACCTTGTTGATTCTGATCAGTCCCGGTGCGTTCAGGTTTTTGCCTTTCATGAAGCAAATGCCTTTATCGATATAACATCCCTGAAGTTCTGATATCATGGAATAACTGGTTATGCCTTTGATTCTTATTCCGGTCAGGCTGGTATTGTTAATGAAAATGTCCACCGGGCAACCGTCTATGTGAATATGCTGGTAAGCACACAAATGTTGTGAAATTCTGAAAATATCCTCAACAGGATATAGCTTATCGGTGATCAGAAAAAGTGAATCCGGTTTTGAAACACTTGGAGGAATGTCTCCGTGATATCCTGGAAAGGGTTCCAGGCTTTCCAGCACCAGGGTGTTCTGCATAATGTAGTGATCCACTGTCTGCAGGGTTTCTTCCTTAATAAGAATTCCCATGGATTCTTTTATTGAAGTCGTTTTCATCACAGTTTGAATTAATTCACATGATCATGTCAACTGAGACAGCAGAAAAGACAAATCAACAAGAAACAGAGCTCTGTGAAAGAACTTTATTAAGTGAAACGGTATATCTCAGGCAAACCATTTCAACAGGATGTTCCTGAGAGATTCTATTTTTACGGGTTTTGTAATATAATCGCTCATTCCTGAAGCAATTGCCTTGGATTTTGTTTTGGAACTGGCAGTTGCAGTCATGGCAATGATGGGCATCTGGTATCCCAAACCCCGCAATTCAACAGTAGCCTGAATGCCGTCTCGTTCCGGCATCACCAGATCCATGAAGATCAGGTCGTATTTTTTTGTTTTCACTTTTTCAATGGCTTCATTCCCGTTTTTTGCCACATCAATTTTAAACCCCAGGCTTGAAAAAAATGTTTGCGCTACCTTGATATTAATTTCATTGTCTTCTGCCACCAGAATGGACAAATCGGGTCTGATCATTCGCGATATTTCTGCAGAATCCTTTTCTACATTGGGGAATGAATCATGAAGGCACTTCATCAGCTCAGATTGTTCCACGGGTTCAGGAAAGTAACAATCAACACCAAAGCGCCTGGCCTGAACATAATTCTCCGATTTATGATTCGAACTGATCATTATAATGAAGAACAAATCAGTTAATCCATTATCCTGCAAATTTTTAGCAATCAAAAAGCCATTCATTCCCGGGTCATCTAAAACAACAAGCACCTGATAAGGAACGTTGTTTTCCTTGAGACGATCCTTCAATTCATCCAAATTTTCAGGAACACATTCAAGAATTTCGTATTTGAATCTCTGCAGTTCATAAAATCTGATCAGGCGTGAATTAATTTTTTCAGCACCTTTGATGATCAAAACATTTACCTGTGAAAAGGAATTGATTTTTTCCAGGTTCAGCGGTTTCGGGATCTTTTCATTGGAATACACCTCAATGGTAAAGCTAAACTTGGAACCGGGATATACCGGATTTCTGGAAATGGAAGACGGGCTTTGCACCCAAATTTCTCCATGCATCAGGGTTACCAGCTGTTTCGCAATGGTTGTTCCCAAACCAGATCCGCCGTATTTTCGGGATGTGGATTCTTCAGCCTGCGTAAATGAATTGAAAATACTTTCAATTTTGTTCCGGGGAATGCCAACACCGGTATCCTCCACGTAGAAAAGCAAGGTCACGTTGTAGTTATACTCTTCTTCCAGTTCAACACCAACTGAGATCTCACCCTCATGAGTAAATTTAACGGCATTGCTGATTAAATTAGAAAGTACCTGGCGCAGCCTGAAAGGATCACCAATGATGTTTTCCGGAACGTCCGGGTTAATTTTAAGCGACAGGGTCAGCTTCTTGTCCTCAATGATGGGCTTGAACAAATCCACTGACAGTTTTATCTCTTCACGCAATTTAAAAGGAATTTCCTCAAGATGCATCTTGCCGGCTTCAATTTTTGAAAAGTCCAGAATATCATCAATGAGGGTCAGCAATACATCAGCTGAACGCTTGACAATATGCACATATTCCTTCTGATTGGGAGTAAGGTGTTCCTGATCCAGGGCTTCCGTCATCCCGATGATTCCATTCATGGGCGTGCGGATCTCATGGCTCATCTTGGCAAGAAACTCTGATTTAGCAGTATTGGAAGCAGCTTCGTACTTTCTTGCTTTTTCAACAGGTGTCACATCAACAAACGCACTCAAGAGAAATTCCTCATTATCAATGATGAAGGGGAGATCTTTTTTAAATACGGCAACTTCTTCTCCTTCATGACGGTAAATGACAAACTGGTTGGAATCAAATGAATTATCGTTCTCCGAATCATAATAATCTTTTGAGAGCATGAATCTTTCGGTAAGATTTTTGCCTGCCAATGATTCATCCTGGTTCATTAAAAGCATTTCTCGGGCAGTCTGATTGATTATTTTAACCTGCTGTTCCTGATTAATCACCATAATTCCCACAGGCAAATTGTCGAAAATTGATTGCAGGTTGGACAGCTCAGCACTGGTTTTCTCTTTCAATGAAAGACTTTTCCCCATTTTTCCCAGGAGGATCAGAAGAAAAAGCAGCATGATCAGCGTGCTCAATATACCTGATGCAATTACTTTATTCAGAATGAGATCGAAAATAAAAACTTTTCTCATTGAAAACACCACGCCAAACCGGTCATTCATGATACTGAGTGATGAAAAGGCCGAATACAGCTTTTCATCCTTATTGTTATACAGTATATTGTGTTTGAAGAATCCGGATTGTTCTGAAAGGACTTTGTCCTTAAACCGAAGCGTATCCTGGATCATAGTGGCTGAAACGGCATTGGAATACAAGGTTTTTCCATTGCTGTCTGTAACCCACTGCCAGAAGGCTTCGTCATGAAAATAACGGGTGAACAATTCCTCGAAAAACCCTGGAAGATCTATGGAAAAAACAAGGTTAGCAGTTAACAGGTTTTCTTTGAAAATCGGAAAGATATATTGATAGCCGTCATCAATCTTATTAATCAGCACCTTGTCTTGCAGTTCATTTTGTTTTTGGGTAATGTAGGGATCAATCAGCAACCGGTTCCTTTTGTTGAACGACATGTTCAGGACATTCTTATTCACATCATAGATGAACAGATTCTTAATAAGCTTGCTGTTATTGGAAAAAAGCATCTCAAGATTTCTAAGTCCTTCCTGATTGGCATCATCACTGCTCAGGTTAACATTTAACAAGGAGTTGGAGTATAGCAGTGCATTCACTTCATTTTCAAATTTAAGCAGGGAAGATTCGATCTCCTTGACACACGATTCGGCCTGGCCTGAAAGTATACTATGCTGGAAAGAAATCTGGTTTCTGTAAATGGTGATATTGATATAGAGGTTGAGCAGAATAACAATCAGTGTTATCAATATGAAGTACAGAGTATATTTCTTCATTGTTTACCTGTTGAAATTAAGGCAATCAAAGTATAAAATATTCTTAAAGTTACAACAACAAATTGGATAATTCTTTAAACAATACCTTAGCTGGTCCGGTATTTTTCGTCTTTGTCATGCAGAATATTGAAATAGCTGCGATAACGCGATTCATGAAGGATCCCCTTTTGGCATGCTTCAATCACAGCACAGTTCGGCTCATGTATATGCGTGCAATTGTAAAACTGACAATTTCTAGACAACCGGAAAATATCGGTAAAGTACAAACCGATTTCATTCCTGTTCAGGTCGGTTAGGCCGAATCCCTTAATTCCCGGCGAATCGATAATAAAAGTATTGTCCTTGATTTCGATCATTTCAGGATAGGTTGTGGTATGCTTGCCTGAAAGGTGATACCATGAAATGTCATTGGTTTTAAGCTGAAGACCCGGACACAACCTGTTGATCAGACTGCTTTTGCCCACTCCGGAATTGCCCGAAATCAGAGAGACTTTATCTCTGAGCAATTCATCAACCTGAGACAGATTCACTCCTGTTTCTACCGAAAGGTCAATCACCCTGTATCCGGCGTATTCATATATTTCATGTACTTCCTGCAACCGGGCAAACAGGCGCTCCGGATACAGATCCATCTTGTTAATCAATAAAATACAGTTAATATGGTAAGCTTCAGCCGATAGCAGAAAACGGTCAACGAATTCGAGCGGAGTTTCAGGGTAATCCAGGGTAAGCATAAGCACTGCCTGATCAATGTTGGCTGCCAGGATCTGTACTTCCTTAGATAAATTGGTCGCTTTGCGGATGATGTAATTCCTGCGTTCATGAATTTTTGTAATCGTGCCAAACTGGTTATCGGTAATTTCGAAATCAACATGATCTCCAACCGCTATGGGATTTGTGTTTTTCATGCCGCGTGTCCGGAAGGTTCCTTTAAGCCGGCAGTTTACCTGCTCTTTTCCGGTTTTTACGGTGTGCCAGCTTCCGGTAGTTTTTATTACAATGCCTTTACCCACAGAATCACATAATTTTTCTTTTGCATTAGCGAAAATACTCAAGAGATTTGTAATTTTAAGAAATAATCAGTTTAAGTAAGAAATGAAACCTACCCCATATCCAAATACCAGAGAAAGTCATTTTTTAACTATCAATTTCTTATGAAGACCATCAGGCAGCATTATTTTGTTAACGCAACACCGGAAGAAGTTTTTAGTGCGCTGACCAATCCTTTTACCATTGAGCTTTGGAGCGGATATCCCGCGCGGATGGATACACAGGAAGGCACAGAATTTTCCATTTTCGACGGAGATATTGTCGGTAAGAATATCAAAATAACAGAGAACAGGCAAATTGTACAGGAGTGGTATTTTGGTGATCAGACCGATGAGTCCATTGTAACCATTGATCTTGAATCGCATCAACTGGGCACCAAGGTACTGTTGGAACACACCCATGTACCCGATGACGAAGCTGAAGAATTCAAAAAGGGATGGAACGAATATTACTGGGGTGCCATACAGGAATTTTTCAAGTAATACGTTAGCAGAAACATGTATTTGTCAATAAATAAACATAGTATAGATTGAAAGCCTTTTTGAAACGTGAGGATGTGGATCTGATGGCCCCCGTGGGATCATTTGAGTCTCTTATGGCAGCAGTTCAAACAGGAGCCGATTCGGTTTACTTTGGACTGGGTAGGTTGAATATGAGGGCACGCTCCTCCGTTAATTTCACTGCTGACGACCTGGAAAAGATCATGCGCATTTGCCGCAATTTCAATAAGAAGGCTTATCTCACCATGAATGTTGTTTTTTACAACGAGGAACTGGAGGAGATGCGCAAGATGCTTGACCTGGCTAAAGAACACGGGATTAACGCAATCATTGCCTCAGATCAGGCAGTCATTGATTATGCCAGCCGGCTTGGTCTTGAAATTCATCTTTCTACGCAGATCAACATCAGCAATGTCGAATCGTTGCGGTTTTATTCCCGGTTTGCCGATGTGGCAGTTCTGGCCCGGGAACTCAACCTGAAACAGGTTGCTGAAATCTCCCGTGTCATTGAGAAGGAAGCAATCAGCGGTCCCTCCGGGAATCGGATGAAGATTGAAATGTTTGCCCATGGGGCTTTGTGCATGGCCATTTCCGGGAAATGTTATCTGAGCCTCCACCATCACAAACATGCCGCAAACAGGGGAGAATGCCTTCAGGATTGCCGGAGATCCTATACAGTGAGGGAAAAAGAAAGCGGCTTTGAGCTCGACATCGAAGATGAATACATCATGTCGCCCAAAGATCTTTGTACCATCCATTTCGTTAACAAATTACTGGATGCCGGCGTACGGGTCTTGAAAATAGAGGGAAGGGCAAGATCCCCCGAATACGTAAAGGTGGTTTGTGAATGCTATGACCAGGCAATCCGCAGTGTGACTGACGGAACTTATACACAGGAAAAAATTGACGGGTGGAAAAATCGGCTTTCATCGGTGTTTAACAGGGGATTCTGGGATGGGTATTACCTGGGCCAGAAACTGGGCGAATGGAGCCACGTATATGGTTCAAAAGCCACTCAAAGAAAAGAATATATAGCCAAATGCATCAATTATTTTCCGCGTATCGGGGTTGCTGAATTTTTATGTGAATCAGGAAACCTGCAATCTGGTGATCAGGTATTGATTGTAGGTCCGACTACGGGTGTGGTGGAACATGAAATAAGGGAAATCAGGGTCAATTACAGCCAGGTGAACCTGACCAGGGCAGGAGAAAGATTTTCAATTCCCGTACCCCGAAAGGTAAGACGTGCCGATAAACTCTATACCCTGGTTGATACAGGAAATCAATAAAAGATATTATCCGGATCATAATCCTACATCACATCACCTTAAAACTGCTGTTATGAAAAACCATTCATTTCTTTGCTCTTATTGTCAGCTCATGCTGGCTGCGTTGTTGTTGATAAACTTAACGGCATGCAAAAAGCAAGACAAGTTGCGCGATTCTATCAATCCTGAGTTTACGGAGAAAATTGCTGCCTTTACTTCCGGAGTCATTTCATCAGAATCCACCATCCGGATCCTATTTGCAGAGGACTGTGCCGCGGCAGGAGACGGAAACATTCCTGCTGATGCCGGACTTTTCAAATTCAAACCTGCCATTAAGGGGCAGGCCTTTTGGGTAGACAAACGTACATTGGAATACAGGCCGGTCGAACCGCTAGAATCGGGCGAAACCTATTCAGCCCGGTTTAACCTGGGTGAAGTAATGAAAGTTAAAAAGGAATTGTCCGTTTTTGA
Organism: uncultured Bacteroidales bacterium; assembly: GCA_964560225.1. Classification (GTDB taxonomy): domain Bacteria; phylum Bacteroidota; class Bacteroidia; order Bacteroidales; family UBA10428; genus UBA5072. The sequence goes on along the minus strand of CAZLLD010000001.1, from coordinate 78,056 downwards.
ATTCAGCTTTGCCATAGTGCAACAGGCATGGACTGTCAGTGATGAGGGTTATCAAACACATAATGAAAATGATCTGGTTTGGAATCGAATAAAAGGTACAGTTAATACGGCTGATTATATAGATAATGAAATTATTAATAAATACTTTTCAGCGCATCAGGAAAACAAGAAATTAAAATTGGTCTGGGAGTCAGGGGATGACCGAAGAACCTTCCATTTCCGGATCGACAGCGTGCAACGAAAGGAGGAAGCTGGTAAGGTTATCATTGCCTGGGATGCTTCTCCTGATTTTAAGGATATACAAGGAAAATATGAAGTGGAAATACCTTCTTTGTCAGATTATAAAGTGCTTGATGTTAAAGTAGTGCAACAGCCTGAGCAGTATATGCAGATCATGCTCAGTGACCCGGTCAAAAAGAACCAGAATTTCGAAGGCCTCATATTTCTTGATAATGGCACCACGCTTGATTTTTCGGTTTCAGGAAACATCATCAAGGTTTTTCCGGCAGCCCGACAGAATGGTGACTGCAAAATCACCATCAGGGAAGGACTGGTGAATATCATGGGCTATAAACTGAAATCTGATTTTTCATACGATCTCACATTTGAGGTGCCAAAACCAGCTGTAAGGCTGATTGGAAAAGGAGTTATTCTTCCTTCATCAAAGGGACTCGTGTTCCCCTTTGAAGCGGTCAACCTGAACGCCGTGGATGTCAAAATCATCAAGATATATGAAAATAATATAGGTCATTTTTTGCAGGTTAACAGGCTTGACGGAAGCAATGAGTTAAAACGTGCCGGCCGGTTAATTCATAAACAAAAGGTTGAGCTCGGTAATGTGCCTGCTGATTTAGGCCGGTGGAACCGCTTTTATCTTGATCTGGCCAAGCTCATTGAACCCGATCCGGGGGCTATTTACCGCATTGAAATTTCGTTTAAAAGGCGTTATTCCCTTTATCCGTGTGAAAGCCCGGAAGAAGACGAACAAGCCGTTGAGGAGGAGGATGAAGACGCTCCTGAAGAAGAGGCTTCATACTGGGACTCTTATGAGGAATATTATGATGAATATTATTACGACTATGATTGGGATTATGAATGGGAAGAACGCGACAACCCCTGCTCGAAATCTTACTATACACAGAACCGCTGGGTGGCAAGAAATATTCTGGCCTCTGATCTGGGGATCATAGTCAAAATGGGTTCTGATCAGACCGTATTTTGCGCCATCACCAGCCTGGTTACCAGCAAACCCATCCAGGGCGCTGAAATATCCGTTTTCAATTATCAGCAACAGCTGATTTCAACGGGAACCACAGATAACAATGGCTTTGCCACATTATCCTGCAAGGAAAAACCTTTTCTGCTGACGGCCGGGTATGAAAAACAAAGGGGCTATCTGCGGCTCGATGATGGCTCTTCATTATCACTGGGGGCGTTTGATGTATCCGGATCATCGATACCCAGGGGATTAAAGGCCTTTATTTACGGGGAACGAGGTGTTTGGAGGCCCGGTGACACGCTGCACCTTACCTGCATTTTGGAGGACAAGCAGCAGGTGCTTCCTCCCATGCATCCTGTATTGCTTGAATTGTACAATCCGAAAGGACAACTGTATTCGAAAGTTACAAAAACTTCCGGAATCAATGGATTCTATACATGGAGCATACCCACCTCTCCGGATGCTTTAACCGGAAACTGGAACCTGAAGGTTAAAGTAGGAGGCACCCAGTTTGACAAAACACTTAAAATTGAAACCGTTAAACCAAACAGGCTGAAGATCAATCTTACGTTTAATACACAACGACTGTCTTCTTCCAGGCCCGATATCAAGGGTGAAATGCAGGTTAACTGGCTTCACGGGGCCAATGCAGCAAACCTCAAAGCACGCGTTGCAGTTTCGCTCACAGAAGCACCAACCACTTTCACCAAATACCCCGCATATCAATTTACCGATCCTGCCAAACGATTTAGCATGGAGGAAATTGAACTTTATGAGGGGTTTCTCGATGAGTCGGGAAGGACTGTGATTCCGGGACGGTTCTCCGTGGACCAGTCTGCTCCGGGGATGCTGAATGCCAATTTTACCACCCGTGTTTTTGAGAAAAGCGGTGATTTCAGCATTGACCGGGTATCTATCCCGTATTCACCCTACTCGGCCTATGTGGGGGTGAAGACTCCCGAAGGCGACAAAAGAGGTATGTTGCTTACCGATACCACGCATTGGGTTGATGTGGTGCTTTTGGATGAAAGCGGCAATGCTTTGTCACGCAATAATTTGGAAGCCTATGTATACAAGTTGCACTGGCGCAACTGGTGGGAGTCGGCCGGTGATGAAATTGCCGATTATATTGGAAACACATACAACAGGCCGCTGGTTTCCAAAAAACTGTCTGCGGTGAACGGAAAGGGAAAATTCAGCTTCAGAATCAACCGACCCGAATGGGGGAGATTTTACGTAAGGGTAGTGGATCCGGTCAGCGGGCACGCAGCAGGTAAAATCATTTATATCGACTGGCCGGGATGGGCCGGAAGACCCATGCGCGACAACCCGGAAGCTGCGAGCATGCTTACTTTCAATGCTGACAAGGAAAAATACCAGGTTGGAGACTATGCAGAAATCATTGTTCCCACCAGCGGAAGCGGAAATGCTTTGTTAAGTATTGAAAACGGCTCAAGGATAATCAGCAAGGAATGGCTTGTTACCAATGGGAAGGAAATCCGTCACAAATTCCAGATTACTCCTGATATGGCTCCTAATGTCTATGCACATGTCACTCTCATTCAGCCTCATGCCAGTTCGGAAAATGATATGCCCATGCGACTTTACGGCGTGATACCCATTTTGGTAGAAGATCCGCAAACCCGTTTATCACCGGTTATTAAAATGCCTGACAACCTGGAACCCTTACAGCAATTTAAGGTGGAAGTAAGCGAAAAGAACAAACGGGAAATGACCTATACCCTGGCCATCGTTGAAGAGGGCCTGCTTGATCTAACCCGTTTCAAAACGCCCGACCCGTGGAGCCTGTTTTACGCACGCGAGGCACTTGGCGTACGTTCATGGGACCTGTATGACATGGTTATCGGCGCCTATGGAGGTAAATTGTCAAGCATACTGGGAATCGGCGGAGATGGAGAACAGGTGGGTGGTCAGTCAGCTGAGAAAGCAAACCGTTTCAAACCGGTTGTTAAATACCTGGGCCCCTTTACGGTCAAAGGTGGCAAAACAAACAGCCATACACTGGTCATGCCGAATTATATCGGTTCGGTCAGGACCATGGTAGTAGCCGGGAAAGACGGGGCCTATGGATTTGCCGAGAAAGCCGTACCTGTAAAAAAGCCACTCATGGTGCTTGCCACACTGCCCCGCGTTCTGGGTACCGGTGAATCAGTAAAACTGCCCGTTACGGTATTTGCCATGGACAGTCAGATCAAACAGGTTTCTGTTTCAGTGAAATCAAATGACTTCCTGATTGCTGAAGGCAGCACAACCCAGCCACTGACATTCACACAAACAGGTGACAAGATGGTTGAATTTGAATTCAAGACAGCCCGGAAAACAGGTGTTGCAAAAGTTCAGGTGACAGCAACAAGTGGCAGAAAAACAGCAGTATATGACATTGAACTGGACGTGCGGAATGCCAATCCCCCGGTTACTACATTTACCGGCAATTCAGTTGAGGCCGGTAAAACGGATGAAATCAGCTTTACTTTGCCGGGTATGGAAAACACCAATACCGCCGTATTGGAGGTATCCGGAATTCCCCCGATTGATGCCGAACGCAGGTTGCGCTTCCTGATCAATTATCCGCACGGATGCATTGAACAGATTACTTCCACGGTTTTTGCGCAGCTCTTTTTGCCCGATCTGATAGAACTGGATGAAAATTCAAAATCGGCCATTGAGAAAAATATCAAAGCCGGTATCAATAAGCTGCAGCGCTTCCAGGTTGCAGGAGGAGGACTTGCCTATTGGCCAGGCAACCTGGTTCCTGATCCCTGGGGAAGTTCTTACGCGGGCCATTTTCTGCTCGAGGCAGAAAAGAAAGGTTATACTTTGCCTGCAGGCATGAAATCATCGTGGCTGAAATCACAAAAGCAATTTGCCCGGCAATGGAGTCCGGTTCAGTATCGCGAGGATCACTATCGTCAGGACCACCTGGAACAAGCCTACCGGTTGTACACCCTTGCTCTGGCAGGTGAACCGGAAATGGCTGCCATGAACCGGCTCAGAGAGGTCAAAAACATGAGCCTGCAGGCGAAATGGCGTTTGGCTGCTGCTTATGCACTGGCAGGACAAATGCAGGTCGCAAAAGAGTTGGTTAGTCGTGAAAGCACAGAAATACAACCTTATACCGGTTTCTATTCAAGTTATGGTTCACCAGATCGTGATCTTGCCATGTTACTTGAAACCATGACACTGATGAACAATCAGACCCAGGGTGCCGTACTGACGCGCAGGATTTCTGAGTCGCTTTCTTCTGCGTCCTGGATGAGCACACAAACCACAGCCTATTGCCTGCTTGCAGTAGCCAAGTTTGCCACAGGATCAACAGCTGACAAGCTGAACTTTTCATACAAGCTGGCGAACGGAAAGTCCATTCAGGTATCTACTTCAAAACCATTAACTCAGGTTAAGCTTTCCTTGCCCAGGAATGCAAAGACTTTGCCGTTGACCATCAGCAACAACGGGAAGGCGATTCTGTTTACCCGGGTTATCATGGAAGGCATCCCTGAATCCGGAGACGAAAAGGAATTCAGCAACAATCTGACAATTAATGTATCATACCAAACAAGAGAAGGAAAACCTGTTGACGTATCCCGGGTAACCCAGGGAATGGATTTTCTGGCAGTGGTTACTGTTTATAATCCCGGGGCGTTCCGGTACCGGCAAATGGCGCTGACACAAGTTTTCCCTCCCGGCTGGGAGATCAGGAATAACCGGCTTGCTGATGCTGATATTTCCGGTAATATCAGCCATCCTGAATATCAGGATATACGGGACGACCGGATATACACTTATTTTGACCTGGCCAGAGGTGAAAGAAAGACCTTTGTGGTGCAGCTGAATGCGGCATACCTGGGAAGATACTACCTGCCCGGTACTTACTGTGAAGCCATGTATGACAACAGCATTTCTGCTATGGAAAAAGGTCAGTGGGTTGAGGTGGTCAATGCCGACTGATCTTATTTTTTGTGCCGGGCCACTAAGTCAATGAATTCGTCAAAAAGAAATTCAGTGTCCTTGGGACCGCTCGAAGCTTCGGGATGAAACTGTGTAGAAAAGAAGGGTTTGCTTTTGTGTTTCATCCCTTCATTGGTCTGATCGTTCAGGTTGACGAAGAGGGGTTCCCATGCTGCCGGAAGCGTGGAATTATCAATGGCAAAACCATGGTTTTGCGAGGTGATATAAGCTTTATTCGTATCTTTCAGAATAACCGGCTGATTGTGACTCCGGTGACCATATTTCAGCTTATAGGTATTGGCTCCGGCAGCCAGGGCAAGCAACTGGTTACCCAAACAGATACCATAAACCGGTGTGTTACCGTCAAGTGCCTTTTTCAGATTGGAAATGGTCACCCCACATTGTTTGGGATCCCCGGGTCCGTTTGAAATGAACAATCCGTCGTAGGATTCTTTTGAAATGTCATGATCCCAGGGTACCAACACCACCGTAGTGTCACGGTGCAACAGGTTTCGGATGATATTGTACTTGACACCACAATCAATTAATAAGATCCGGTATTTTCCATTCCCGAATACCTTTTTTTCACGAATGCTGACCTGTTCCACCAGGTTATCCTGATTCGGGTCGTACAACGCAACATCCTGGTTGTTATAAACTATTTTGCCGAGCATGGTTCCCTCTTCCCGAAGGATTTTTGTAAGCTCACGAGTATCAATACCATAGATACCCGGAATCCCGGATTCTTTCAACCAGTCGCCCAGACTTTTATTGGCGTTCCAGTGGCTGTATTCCTCGGTGTAATCTGAAATAATCAAACCGGATATATGCAGCGCATACGATTCAAAAAACTTATACATGGAATCTTCCGTAAGATTTCCCGGAACACCATAATTTCCCACAATAGGATAGGTTAAGGTCAGAATCTGGCCCTTATAAGATGGGTCTGTGAGACTTTCCGGATAACCCGTCATGGCCGTATTGAATACTACTTCCCCGGAAACGGATTTTTCACAGCCAAAGGAAAAACCGTTAAACTCCTTACCATCTTCAAGTATTAATTTGATGCCAGTTCTCTTATTCATTGAAATCATGTAGATTATCTTCTTTCAAATGCTGTAATTATCTCTTCAACCTGTTCCGGTCCGATTTTTTTTGCCAGAATCTTTTTGTCCTTATCCAGAATATAAATCTGAGGTGTGGTGACCACATCATAGTCCATCTTGAATTTGTAGGAGTATGGATTCCAGGCATTGATCCAGTCATAAATTCCTTTGTCATTCACAAAATCAACCCATTTTATCTTACCGTCCTCTCCAAAAAGCGTACTGATTGCCAGGACTTTTACACCCATTGCCTCCAGGCTGTTTTTATAGATGCTGTGTAATTGCGGAACGACAGTTTTACAATGACCACAATCAGCTTCCCAGAAAAGAAGAACCAGGTACTTGGCCTCAATTCCGTGAATGTGATCCATTTTGCCGACATGAGGATAACGACGCAAAGCAGTATCGGCCATTGCGCTTTTAAAATGTGCAGCTGGCACAATCATGAGTTCGGCATCGGGAGTGACACTCCCGATAAGCAGGGGTTTTGTTTTTTCAACTTTGTCTTTCAGTTCGGCGAGAAATTTGGGATCACTCCACCAGGAATCGCGGATGTAGTATTTGTCGGCAATATGCACATACAAGGCATCCATGCCCATGATGTTGCTTTTTCCAAAATGGTTAAACAGGGTAATCAGTGTAAACCTATAGGTATCTGAATCATGACGCGCCTTTTCAATAAGAAAGTCTGCATGGAGAATCAGTGAATCCGGAATTTGGGGAACCACCTTGTTGATATAGGTCATCAGCTTGTCTTCATAAAGAGGCGTTCTGAGCAGCCTGGGATCAGCCAGGTTAAAATTGTCGAAAAAATGGTTGCGGTAATAGTAATATTGCCAGGTGGAATCAATCACATGTCCGTTTTCATCTTTGGGAGGGTCGGGGACTTCCAAATCCAGTGTGGTCATCAGGAAAGTCGACACAAAAAGATCCGGGTTTTCCTTCTGAATGCTGATGACCTTGTTCTTTCGCTCGTTACCCAGTTGTTTGATCTTTGCCGTGAGTTGCTCCTTTGTTGCCGGATTACTTTCCTTCCGGATCAACGGCATCAGGCTGTCATTTTTAACACGCAGGGCAATCATGTACTTCTGAAAATCGAGAAAGATTTCATTGTCCCGAGAACCCTTGACATGCATGGTATTCACAAAGTCCACCGTGTCGGTTTCCAGGGAAAAAGTCTGATCTTCTCCGATAATCACGTCAAAATACCGGTCACTCCTGATGAACATGACATACATGCCCGAGGGCAGTTTCCGGCTGTTTTTGAATACCCCATACCCCTTGTTGTCTAATTTTATCGTGTCATCCGGATACATGGATTTGCTCAGGTAATGTCCGAGAATTACCTGTTTGTCAGCCAATCCGTTTATTTTAACCTTGATTTCATAACCCTGACCGGTAGCACGCATGGAAAGCAAACAAGAAAAGATCAGAATGATTGAAAAACGGAATCTTATCATAGTCTATCATTGATTATCATTTCATATTCACAGCCGGCAAAATTAATTATTAATTGGCGAATAAAAAATGACCCGGGTCCTGTCATCAGATTTCCTATCTTTGACCATTCAACTTTACTTTCATCAACATGTACACGCTGATAGACTGTCAGAGTATCATTAACGAGCGTATCCGGCACATGCAGCTTCCGGTTTATCCGGAAAATCTCTATGACCCCATGCAGTATTTGTTGAACCTGGAGGCAAAAAGAATAAGACCTTCGCTGGTATTAATGGGTTGTAATGTGTTTTCAGATGACATTGAACAGGCCGTATTTCCGGCCCTGGCAATTGAGGTATTTCACAATTTTACACTGATGCATGATGACATCATGGATCATTCGGAAAGACGCCGGAATAACCTTACCGTGCATGTCAAATGGAATACAAATGTAGCCATCCTTTCGGGTGATGCCATGCTGATCAAAGCCTATGAATTGCTGAGCAGGGGTAACAGGGATACTCTTCCGCAGATTTTACCGGTTTTCAACCAAACGGCATTGCAGGTATGTGAAGGACAGCAGTATGATATGGACTATGAAACCCGGTCTGAAGTGACCATTGAGGAATACCTGAAGATGATCACATTCAAGACAGCAGTTTTACTTGCTGCTTCGCTGAAAATTGGCGCATTATTGGGAGGAGCTGATGAGGAAAATGCCAGCCTGCTTTATGAATTCGGGAAGAACCTGGGCATTGCTTTTCAGCTTCAGGATGACCTGCTGGATGTGTTTGCAGACCCTGACGTCTTTGGCAAGGTAACCGGTAATGATGTTGTTACCAATAAAAAGACAATTTTGCTCATTGAAGCGATACGTGCCGCATCCGGAACCAACCGGCATGACCTTTTACACTGGCTGAACCTGAAAGAATTCGATAAAGATGAAAAGGTTAAGGCTGTCAGCAAAATATATGCTGAATTGGGAATCCCCCTCAAAGTGGTTGAACGTATTAATCAGTATCACCATTTGGCCATTGATAACCTTCAAAGACTCAGCTTAGACACAAAAAGAATAGACGTTTTGCGTTCATTTTCTGATTATTTAATGCACAGAAAAAAATAATCCGGCCTGTAAAGCAGAACCGGATTACCTGGAGTATTCAGTTTATAATCAAATGCCGTTGATCAACCGGGTATAGGTCGCATAATGCTTGGTTGAAATTTCGTTGATGTTATCACTGATGTCTTTTTGATTATAGCTTGTGCAAATATTCATCAGGTTTTGCATGATTTGGAACTGATAAAGAATCTCGTTGTTGATAGAGGCAATGAAGCGCGGATTCTGGTCGAGATAATAAGTAAGTTTCTCATCGCTGATAACCGCGAGTTTGTTAACCAGTTCATTGCCCTTTTCGATTTCTTTGCAGCGGTAATATCCGTTTGCTATCTGGATGATCGTATGGTCATAAGGAATTTTCTCATGGGGCGTGATTTCAACAACGCGATCAAGCACCTGTAAGGCGCGGGTGGTTTCTCCTTGTTCGATAAGTGCTTCGGCAAGCTGTACGAACCTGGACCTCAGCCGTATAACAGATGCAGTACGAACATGGAAATCATCCAGATAAACATCGGGCTCATTCATCCTGCCCCATCGGTATTTATTCATCAGGTTGTCATATAACCGGTCAACTTCTAACCGGCCCGCTTCATACCTGCCTATACTTTGTGACTTGATGGGCACCAACCGGTAAGCAAAACCTTCAAGCTGCATGTAGTCTTCAAGTCCCAGTGTTCCTTCATGCCCTAATGAGGCAAAATAAACGGGTCTTTCCCAGTTGTTATGAGCAAGGATATCCATTACAATCAGTCCGTTTTTGCCCATACTTCCCCGGTTATAGGTCCATTCAATAAAGGGATGAACTTTGTCTTTATCCGAGGGGCTTACTGTCCCGTTTTTTACAACCAATGCTGTATCCACGGCTAAGCGGAAGGTTCTGGTGGGGATGAAATTGAATTTTTCTCCTGTAGTAGACTCGACTTTGGCCTGGGGCAGGTCACTGGAAACAAAGTTCACTATATCCTTGAGATCAGCAGCCTGTTTCATTCGTTCCTGGACGAATACCACATCCCGCGTTCCGTTGATGTATTGACTGGGAGTGAGAGAAATGGGCAATGTATCAGATTCATAGGCTTTGCGGCGCATCTGATCCACATGCCAGTCCATGTTCAGCAGCATCAGGTTCACTACTCTAACATCAGTGCGGATACCCTCGACTTCTTGTGCATACCAAAGAGGAAAAGTGTCGTTGTCTCCATTTGTAAAAAGAATGGCATTTGGGGCACAGGTCATCAGGTAATTGTATGCAATATCCCGGGCAGTATAACGGCCGGAACGATCATGATCATCCCAGTTTTCAGAAGCCATGATTCCGGGAACAAGAAGCAGGCATAACAGGGAAATGAAAACAGCAGCAAATTTATTCCTGATTTTTACAGCAAGTGAATCGTACATGGCGATTACACCCAAACCAATCCAGATCGCAAATGCATAGAATGAACCTGCGTAGGCATAGTCACGTTCGCGCGGCTGGTTTGGGGTTTGGTTCAGATAAACCACTATGGCAATTCCGGTAAGCACGAAAAGCAGCATTACCACCCAGAAGTTTTTTGAATCGCGCTGCATTTGAAAGATGAGGCCTAGAAAACCCAACAGCAACGGCAAGAAGTAATAGGTATTTCTTGAAGGAATTTGTTTCATGCTCTCAGGCATATTTTCTTCGTTGCCGATCAGAACTTCATCAATCGGACTGATTCCACTGATCCAGTTGCCGTTAAGCGGGTCGCCGTAACCCTGAATGTCGTTTTGCCTTCCCACAAAGTTCCACATGAAATAGCGGAAATACATATGCCCGATCTGGTAACTGAAGAAGAATTTAAGGTTGCTGATGAATCCCGGAGGATCTTTAGGCGAATTACGGTCATACACTGGCTTCCCTTCACTATTGGTTACTGTATTTCCTTGTGAATCAAGCCTCATATTGAACAAGCGGTTTTCTTTCAAGCCAGCCCATTCCATATAAACATCAACATGTTCATTGTCAGAGCTCCACATTCGGGGGAATAAAGTGGTAAAGCGTTGATCATACTTATACGACAGTTTTTGGTTGGTGACCTTGTATTTTCCGTTGATGGGTGAGTAAGTTGATTTTCCATAATTGAATCCAACCGGTTTTGCATTGAAGTACTGTCCTTTAATCAACGGACGATCACCGTATTGCTCACGGTTCAGGTAATACTGCAGTGAGAATACATTATCAGGGTTATTTTCATCCATAGGCGGGTTGGCTAACGACCTGATCACAATTATTGTGAATGAGGAGTAACCGATGATGATCATTACAAACATCAGGATGACCGTATTCAGTAATACCATCCGGCGCTGATGCGTTTTCCATAATCCGTAAGCGATACCGCCAAGCAGCAACAAGAAGTATACAAACACGCCAGAATTGTAAGGCAGGCCGAATCCGTTAACAAAAATCAGTTCGAACCGGGAAGCCAGCCAAATCAGGCCCGGAATGATCATGTACATCATAGTGCCCAGGATAACAACGGAAGCAAGCAGGGCTTTGAGGACACCCGCAGAGGTAACCTGGTATTTCCTGAAATAGTAGACCATAACAATAGCCGGTATTGCCAGCAGGTTAAGCAGGTGAACACCAATAGAAAGCCCCATCAGATAAGCAATCAGCACAAGCCATCTGTTGGACGATCTTTGGTCAGCCTCGTTTTCCCATTTCAGCACAGCCCAAAAAACAACCGCGGTAAACAGTGAAGAACTGGCATACACCTCACCTTCAACTGCCGAAAACCAAAAGGTATCAGAAAAAGTATAGGCCAGAGCGCCAACAATTCCGCTTCCGAATACAATGATCTTGTCACGTGAATTCAATTCTTCGGGATCGAAATTGCCAGCATTGGAAAAATGATAGCGGTATCCGATTAATTTAACGGCCAGGTGCGTGATGGTCCAGTAAAGGAACATAATGGTCAATGCACTGGCAATTGCAGAAAAGGAATTAACCATCATGGCAACCCGATCAACCTGACTTCCCGCGAAGAGTGAAAAAAAGCGGGCAATGATCATAAATAGAGGTGCTCCGGGAGGATGGCCCACCTGCAATTTGAATGCACTGGAGATAAACTCACCACAGTCCCATAAACTAACCGTTGGTTCAATGGTTAGCAGGTACACCACGGCAGAAAAAATAAACACGATCCACCCGTTCATGTTATTGATAAGCCTGAATCTCGTCATTGCGAATGAATTAAAAATAATGAGATGATCGAATAGTAAAACTGTATAATTTTGAAAAATCCAAATTTAATAGAGAATATCGGAATATTAAATAGTTTCGCAAAAGTACCGGATAATATCCTGATGCATTATGAAACATAAAAAACATGAAGGTATTGTTTACTCCACAAATCCGGATTTTCAGTTCCGGGATGAGGAAGTTGAAGAAACTGAGACCTTGCCTGCAGATCGCCAGCTCCTTTATGTATGGCTCGATTCAAAAGGCAGAAAAGGAAAAACGGTCACACTGGTCAAGGGCTTTGTTGGTAAAGTTGCAGATCTTGAAACACTTGCCGTGGAAATAAAGAGATCATGCGGCACGGGTGGTTCGGTTAAAGATCAGCAAATTGTCATTCAGGGGGATTTTCGCGAAAGAATACTGCAATTCCTGTCGAATAAAGGATATAAAACCAAAAAAGCAGGAGGATAAAGAGCTGTATTCCCATGATCAGGCACTTCGGTTTAAATAGCATATTAAATTGGCTGTCCAGGTTTAAGTATAAGTTAATTGCATTTATACTTTTAGTAATTGGTTATATAATCCTACTAAATAAACCATTATTTAATGATCCTTTTTCAACCGTAATCATGGATCGCTCCGGCCGGTTGATGGGAGCCAGGGCTGCCAATGACGGACAATGGCGTTTTCAGAGCAGGAATGAGGTACCCGAGAAGGTGAAATGGGCCACATTGGCCTTTGAAGACCGGTATTTCTACTGGCATCCCGGAGTAAATCCGGTTTCTTTTTTTAAGGCTGCGCTGCGAAACATGAAAGCCGGTACAATTGTCAGCGGTGGCAGTACCATTACCATGCAAACCATCCGGTTGTCGCGAAAGGGTAAGCCCCGCAATCTATGGGAGAAAGCAATTGAAAGCATTATGGCCACACGGCTTGAATTAAGCTATTCTAAAGAAGAAATACTGGCCTTATACCTGTCTCATGCTCCGTATGGCGGCAATGTGGTGGGAATAGAGGCTGCTTCATGGCGGTATTTTGGAATTGCCGGCAAGGACTTGTCGTGGGCTGAGGCGGCAACCCTGGCGGTACTTCCCAATTCACCGTCCTTGGTTCATCCGGGTAGGAACCGTGAAATTCTGCTCAGGAAAAGAAATAGGCTGTTGGCCCGTTTATGCAGGCTTAACAGGATTGACAGCACCACTTTGAAATTGTCCCTGGCCGAAAACATACCAGAAAGACCTTCGGCAATGCCCAGATTGGCTCCCCATTTGCTTGACAGATGTTGCCGGGAGCATGAAGGTGAGGTGGTGAACACCACGCTGTCTGCATCGTTGCAGGAACAGGCGTCAGCCATCGTTGAACAGCATCATATAAAATTAAAATATAACGAAATAAATAATATAGCTGCCGTTATACTAGAGGTAGAAACAGGTAATATATTGGCATACATCGGAAACACAATGAACCTGATTGCATCTGCTCATGGCAATGAAGTGGATGTGGTGACAGCACCCCGCAGCACGGGAAGCCTTTTAAAACCGCTGTTGTATGCTGCCATGCTGGATGACGGCAAAATACTTCCCGAAAGCCTGGTTCCCGATATTCCGGTTAATCTTGGAGGGTTTTCTCCTCAGAATTTCAGCGGCCAGTTTGAAGGTGCTATACCAGCAAGCAAGGCCTTGTCCAGATCTTTGAATGTGCCGGCTGTCGAACTGCTCAGAAAGTATGGAGTACAGCGCTTTCATCATCTTTTGCGCGATTTGGGCATGCATACTGTCAGGAATTCGGCAGATTATTACGGGTTGTCTCTGATTTTGGGTGGAGCCGAAGGAACTTTGGAAGAAATGAGCAATATTTATGCTTCGTTATCGCGGGTTCTGAATCATTACGGTAAAACGCAAATGTATTATCCTGAGGATTACAGGCAGCCAGGTTATTTTTCTGATAAGGAGCACGAGAAATCAAAAGGCAGCGAGCAGCATGGATATTTAAGTGCCGCGGCAATATGGTTTGCCTACCAGGCCATGATTGAGGTTAACAGGCCTGATGAAGAAGCCGGCTGGAGCCGGTTTCTTTCTGCACGAAAAATTGCATGGAAAACAGGAACCAGTTTTGGGTATCGTGACGGATGGGCAATAGGCACCTCAGCCAATTATGTTGTGGGTGTTTGGGCTGGTAATGCAGATGGAGAGGGAAGGCCGGGACTCACCGGAATAGGTGCCGCTGCTCCGGTGATGTTTGATTTGTTCAATTTGCTGCCCGATAGTGAAGGATTTACAGCGCCAACCGATGAGCTGGTAACAGCCAGCATCTGTCAAACCAGCGGCTACCTTGCGGGCGAAAATTGTCCCGATCAAAAAGAAATGAAAGTCCCTGTTTCCGGTTTGAAATCACCTTTGTGTGATTTTCACCGGGTTGTACATTTAACTGAAGACGGTCAATACAGGGTTACCGGCAATTGTTACCCGGTAAGTAAAATGCAGCACCTTTCCTGGTTTGTATTGCCTCCTGTTCAGGAATGGTATTACAAAAAGCACCATGCCGATTACAAGCCCCTGCCTCCTTATCATGGCAATTGCCAGCCCGACAGCCAGCGGTCGATGGATTTGATCTATCCCCGCGAAGAAGTACAGATCTTTGTTCCAAAAGCACTTGATGGCAGCAAGGGAAGAGTTGTTTTCGAAGCCGTTCACACGGATCAGCAGGCCTCCATTTTTTGGCATCTTGATGATCAGTTTGTAGCTGCAACCAGGTATATTCACCAGGTGGAACTGCTTCCCGAAGCGGGGAAGCACAGGCTGATCCTGGTTGACGAAAAGGGAGAAGAGCTGATCAGGACTTTTGAAGTTGTGGAGCCATAATGTACCTCCAGGGCATGCTTTTCCAGGGTTCCCGGGCGTAATCGATCCCAAACCGGGGCACCTGGGTAATGACGGGATTCAAATTCCGGTCTTCAATCCAGATTCTTTCAGACGTTGCCAGGTTTTCTCCGTAAAAGGTCTGATCAATATGCAAGGCGCGGGTAATTTTACCGGGACCGTCATAATCGGTTATTCCCCTGATCAATATGGCCTGAGGCTGGTCCAGCTCCCCGGTAACAAAATTCAGCATCCAATGCATGCCATAAATGAGGTAAACGTAAACAAGTCCGCCCCGATCAAACATAATGGCGTTCCGGGCTGTTTTACCGAATCGGGCATGCGAAGCCTGGTCATCAATACCCAGATAGGCTTCTACCTCCGTAATGGTATGGATTGAAATTCTTTCCTTATCTTTCCTTACAAGCGCTTTACCAACCAGATCAGGGGCAACCGTTAAGGCATCCCTGCAAAAAAAGTTCCGGTCCAGCCTCATGGGCAGTAAACTTAAATGATCAGCATGGCATCGCCATAGGTGCCAAAGTTGTACTTTTCTTTAATGGCTACCTTATACGATTCAAAAAGCAATTCATATCCGGCAAAGGCTGAAACCATCATGAGCAATGTGGAAAGCGGAAGATGAAAATTGGATATCATGCGTGTGGGCACACTGAATTCATAGGGCGGAAAAATAAACTTGTTCGTCCATCCGTCATAGGGCTTTAAATGACCGGCTGTTGAAACGGAGCTTTCCAGCGTTCGAAGCACGGTAGTACCCACTGCACAAACGTGTTTGTGGGCATCCTTGGCAGCATTGACAATATTCGCAGCTTCTTCGCCAACGATGATCCGCTCGGAATCCATCTTATGCTTGGTCAGGTCTTCCACGTCGACCGTTCTGAAGTTGCCAAGCCCAACGTGCAGTGTAATTTCGGCAAAATGAGCGCCTTTTATCTCAAGCCTTTTAAGCAATTCACGGCTGAAATGAAGTCCGGCAGTAGGCGCGGCTACGGCACCTTCGTGTTTGGCAAAGATGGTCTGATACCTGTCACGGTCTTCGGGTTGCACCGCTCTTTTAATAAACTTGGGCAACGGGGTTTCACCAAGTTTGAAAAGCGTCTTCTTAAATTCATCATAATCACCATCAAACAAGAACCTGAGTGTACGACCTCTTGAGGTAGTATTGTCAATTACTTCAGCAACAAGTGTTTCATCATCGTCCCCAAAATAAAGCTTATTGCCGATCCTTATTTTCCGGGCCGGATCAACCAGCACATCCCAAAGTCTTTGCTCCCTGTTCAGTTCGCGCAGCAGGAAAACTTCTATTTCTGCTCCGGTTTTTTCCTTATTTCCATAGAGCCGGGCAGGAAAAACCTTGGTGTTGTTCACAACAAAAACATCTCCCTCATCAAAATAATCAATGATGTCCCTGAAGATCTTGTGATGAATCTTTCCCGTGCTCCGGTCCACCACCATCATCTTGGATTCATCACGCTTGTCGGCCGGATATTTCGCAATCAGGTCATCCGGTAAATTGTATTTATACTGTGAAAGTTTCATGTTTTTGTTTGTGACGAAATTTCTAAATAAACCTAATAGTTACGAATACGAAAAAAAAAGGTTACAAAAAAACAAAATTTCTTTCAAATTCTTCAATACTTATTGCATCCTTTAGTGAAAAATTTCCAATCGCTGTTCGGGTAAGGGCTGACAAATAGGCACCTGATTTCATGCTCACTCCAAGATCTCTGGCCAAAGCCCTGATGTATGTCCCTTTACTGCATGCAACACGGAATTCAACAATAGGAATCTTACAGGAAATCAATGATATGGCATGTATGCTTATTTCCCTGGGCTGAAGCTCAAGGGTTTCTCCTTTTCGTGCCAGCTTGTAAGCGCGGGTTCCGTTTACAAAGCGCGCTGAGAAATCAGGAGGCATCTGCATTTGTGTTCCAACAAAGCTGCTAAGTGTTTTGCGCACCAGGCCTTCATCAATATGGTCAATGGGGAAAAGCTGATCTACAGATGTTTCCAGATCAAATGAAGGAGTAGTTGCTCCGAGCTGTATCTTTACCAGGTATTCTTTGGGCTGCGACTGATACTTTTCGATATTCCTGGTTTCTTTTCCTGTGCACACAATCAGTAAACCTGTAGCAAGCGGATCAAGGGTTCCGGCATGACCGACCTTGATTTTTTTCAATTGCAGCTGGCGTTTAAGTATTGACTTAACCTTGTTGACCAGATCAAAGGAAGTCCAATAAAGCGGTTTGTTGAATAACAGTACCTTGCCGTTAAGCATCTCATCAGCTAAGGTGATTGGATCCATTTATAAGCAGCATTATGAATATCAGACTTTTTGGGAGTCTTTGGGTTTTTTCATAATGGCCCAGATTTCAAAAGCAAAACCAAACAAAACCACCACAGGAGCTAGTGTTATCCGGCGAAAACTAAAAATCTCCTTACCGTTAAACACATTGGGATCATCAGATTTTCCGCCCAGCATCAGCAAGAAGCCTGCGATGATAATCACAAATCCGATAGCCAGCAGTATATAGTTTTCTTTACCGAGAGCAAATCCGGCATTTGATTCTTTCATGTCTGGTTTTTTTGCCATAGCCTTCATATTAAGTATATAAATTGTCAGTTTTCATTTTAAGGTACTTGTTAACCGAGAAGTAAGAGGAAATCAGGGCAATTAAAAGCCCTATGATCAGGATGAGGCCGAAGACAATACCCATAATTTGCAGGTCCTGGAAGCTGAACAATCCTTCAAGCTGTTTTTCAATAAGGTAAATCGCTGCGGTAAGCAGCACGATTGCGAACAATGCGGCAACCAGACCCTGGGTTATTCCCCTGATGAGGAAAGGTCTCCTGATAATGCGGGGATGGGCGCCAACCAGTTGCATAGTCCGGATTATAAAACGTTTGGAATATACGGTAAGCCTGATGGTGTTGGAAATCAGAGTAACCGCAATGACAAACAGCAGGATGCTGAGGATTAAAATGGACATGCTGATCTTATTGATATTCTGGTTAACAGCAAAAATCAAGTCTTTCTGGTAGGATATATCAGCAACCTGAGGATAGGTTAACCATTCTTCTTGCAGTATGGCAAAGCTGTCGGGATTGGCATATTCGGCATGCAGTTTGATATCAATTGAAGAGGGCAGGGGGTTGTATCCCAGAAATTCAACAAAGTCTTCGCCCAACTCCTGTTGGAATTCTTCAGCGGCTTTTTCCCGGGTAATAAAACGAGTTTCTTTCACGCATTTCTTGGCATCGAGCATTTTCTGAAGGCTGAATATGTCCACTTCACGGGCATCGTCTTTCAGAAATACGGAAATACCAATATTTTCCTTGACATAATTGGAAAGTTTTCGGGCATTCAGTATTAATATGCTTGCAATACCTAGCAGGAAAAGAACCAGGGTGATGCTCAACACAGAAGTAAAGTAGGATGTGGTCAAGCGACGCTTTATGGTGTTGTCTTTAACCTGCATGAAGATCAATATATTCCGGATACTATTTTAAAAATAAACATTAAATATATTCAACCCAACCATAGGGATCCGGCTCGTCACCGTTTTGAATGGCTATCAGTTTGTTGTACAGCTTGGTGGATACTGGTCCCGGCTTTCCGTCCTTACAATAATCGTAAATGACATTGGTGTCGGGATCAACGATTTTTCGGATGGGGGTTATTACTGCAGCAGTACCGCATTCTCCGGTTTCCTCAAAAGTTGACAGCTCTTCAAATGGGACTTGCCGGCATTCTACAGTGAGTCCCATATCTTTGGCCAGCTGCTGAATACACATATTGGTGATGGAGGGGAGAATGGACTTGGACTTGGGTGTGATGTAGGTATTGTTTCTGATTCCAAAGAAATTGGCTGGTCCGGCTTCATCTATATATTTCTTTTCCTTGGGATCCAGATACAGCGAAGTGGAATAGCCTTTGTTATGGGCCAGTTCCAATGAAGCGAGGCTGGCAGCATAATTTCCACCTACTTTATAGCAACCTGTTCCCAGAGGAGCTGCCCGGTCATACCCCCGGCATACCATTACATCAATGGGTTTGAAACCGTCTTTGAAATAAGGCCCTACCGGTGTAACAAAAACCATAAACAGGTATTCCTTTGCGGGTTTTACACCTACCTCGGCACCTGAACCTATCAGCAACGGCCTGATATATAATGAAGCTCCAAAGCCATGAGGAGGGATGAATTTCTCGTTCAGCTTCACAGCCGTAAAAACTGCTTTTTTAAAGAGTTCGACCGGAACAGTGGCCATTCTGATGCCTTCTGCCGTGTCATACATTCGTTTGGCATTGGCCTCACATCGGAAAATCCTGATTTTTCCGTCCTTGCCCCTGAAGGCTTTCAGACCTTCAAATGCCTCCTGTCCGTAATGCAGGCAGGTAGCGGCCATATGCAGGTTGATGTATTCAGAAGAGGTGATCTCAAGCTCACCCCATTTACCATCACGGTAATAACAACGTACATTGTAATCCGTCTTTACGTAGCCAAAAGGCATGTTCTTCCAGTCGAAATTTTCCATAGTGAAATAAAATTCTGATTCCGCTGCAAAAATAGGTATTTCGTATGGAACAACAAATTGCCGGATGTCATATTCCCACAATTTTTGTTGTTTTTTTATCTGATATTCAAAATAAAAAGATAATTTTATAGTTTTATGAATAAAATCTGGAATACGCATGGAACACGAAAAGAATTTGATTATGGTAACATGGGACTTTACGGAAAAGAACGTGTTTGCCATAGAGCATGCTGTTCAAATGTCATCCATGGTTAAGGGTGAAATAGCAGTTGTTCATATAGTTAAAAAAGATTCAGAAATTGAAGAAGCCCAAAAGAAAATGGCTGAAGATATCCGGAAAAGATTCCCGGATCCTTCACTGAATTTCTCATTTGTTGTTCGCAGCGGATCAATTTTCCACACCATTGGTGAGCTTGCTACTGAACTGAACGCCATAACGGTTGTTATGGGAACTCACGGCATGACAGGTATGCAAAAGTTTCTGGGAAGCTGGGCCCTTAAAGTTATTGCCAGCTCAAAGGCCCCTTTTATTGTTGTTCAGGAGTCGCCGAAAAGTGAAGCCATGAAAAATATCGTTCTCCCTATTAACTATAAGAGAGAAACTAAGGAATGTGTTTCCTGGACCAATTTCTTTTCAAAAAAGTTTGGAACCAAATTCCATCTGTTCCGGGCCAAGTATGTTGACAGCAATTTCAGGAAGGGCCTGGATTCAAATATGTTTTTTATAACCAAGTACTTTGCCAGCAAAGCCATTCATTTTGAATCGCAAATGGCCAGTGGTGAGGAAGATTTCGGAAAGGAAACCATTCAGTACGCAAAAAGCATGGACGCGGATGCCATCATGCTAATGACCACACGTGACATCGGATTTGCCGATTATGTGATGGGTGCACAGGAACAATATATTATTGCCAACAGCGAAAGAATCCCGGTGATTTGTATCAATCCCAGGCCGGCTAAAAATATTGGCGGTTTCAGTGCAAGTGGTGGTTGATAATTTGAAACCATCGGCGAATCATATATTTGGAAAACAAGGGTAATTCCTTGTTTTTGTTTT
This sequence comes from uncultured Bacteroidales bacterium, assembly GCA_964560225.1. Taxonomy (GTDB): domain Bacteria; phylum Bacteroidota; class Bacteroidia; order Bacteroidales; family UBA10428; genus UBA5072. The sequence continues at coordinate 57,537 of CAZLLD010000001.1, read as the reverse complement.
TTATAAAAAGAAACAAACGAACAGGAGATTTTCATGCATAATCAGAAACCCCGGCTGGTGTTTGCTACCAATAACATGCACAAATTTAGCGAGATCAAACAGGTCATCGAAAACAGCGTTGATCTGCTTTGCTTGACTGATATAGGATTTTCTGGTGAAATACCCGAAGAAAAAGACACGCTCGAAGGCAACGCTGCTCAAAAGGCGATGCATATCTACAATAATTTTGGATTGGACTGTTTTGCAGATGATACTGGGCTGGAAATTGATGCACTTCATGGCGAACCGGGAGTTTATTCAGCCAGGTACGCAGGATCTGACTGTTCCTTTGAGGATAATATGAAACTGGTACTTAATAAATTGAAAGGTATTAACAACAGAAAAGCGCGGTTCAGAACGGTCATCGCACTGGCAGAAAATGGGGTACTGTCTTTTTTTTATGGAGAAATACAGGGAATCATTACCTCAGAAAAGCGGGGAGAGAAGGGTTTCGGATATGATCCGATTTTTGTGCCCGATGGTTTTGATGCTACCTTTGCAGAAATGACTCTGGAGGAAAAAAACCGCATTTCACACCGGGCCCTGGCCATTGAAGCCTTTGTCCGGTATCTTAGGGAAAAGAGAACTTTACAGAGTTAACTATTCAGGTCCCATGCTGTATTTCATGAGAACAACACGCTTTCTGGTATTTTTACTGATCTTGTTTTGCGCCGGTAATGAACAGTTGCGCTCACAAATACCTTCAGGAGGTTGGCGCGATCATCTGCCTTACAACCAGGGTTTGCGAATCGCCGAATACAACAACAGGATTTTCTGTGCCACCATGTCTGGCAGCCTGTTTTCCTTTGATACCAGAGACAACAGCTTGAAAAGGCATTCCAAGGCAAACGGACTTTCAGATGCCGCGGTTTCGGCCATTGCCTGCTCCCGGTTCACCAACACGCTCATTATCGGATACAGCAACGGAAATATCGACCTGATCCGGAATGATTCCGTGATTAACCTTCCGGATATCAAAAGAAAAACCATCATGGGAGCAAAAGGTATCAATAACATTTATTGTAAAGGCCAGTATGCCTACCTGGCCTGTGGATTTGGCATTGTTTTGCTTGATCTTTATCGCCGTGAATTCAGCGACACCTATTTCTTCGGTTCGGGCGGCGCCCAGGTTTATGTCAATGACATAACAGCTGGCAATAACTATTTGTACGCTGCTACACGTGAGGGTATTTACATGGCAAACCTGAATCATCCGAACCTGCTTGATTTTAACGCATGGCATCAGGTTCAAACCCTTCCGGACCCTGACGCGGAATACCGCTTCGTGGCGTATTACAACAACCAGCTATTTACGGTTTACCATGATCCTGATTCCCCGCTGGAGGATGACATCATTACTTTTGACGATTCAGCCTGGGAGGTATGGACTAATACCTATGCCGACAGGTTCGACTATCTCGGAGAGCAAAACGGATTTCTGGTGTTTTCATCCTTGTTAAAAACCAGGGTGTATGACCCTGAAGAGGAATTGATCAGGGATAACACTACCTATTATGCCAAACATGCCCTGTATGATTCTAAAATGAATCTTTGGTATGCAGATCCCAGTGTTGGATTAGTCAGGCTGGATGCTGCCGGAAATGGAACCGTCATTGCCCCCAACGGCCCACCGGCAAATACTGTTGGAGATATAGAAATACTTGCAGGCCAGGTGTGGATTGGCTGTGGAAACATGGAATCACAGCATGCCGGTTACGGAGCCAGTTCCTTTATCAATGAACAATGGACCTGGTATAACAAGAACACAATCCCTGAGATGGAGAATTTCAGGAACGTTTCTGAGATATCCATTGACCCCATGAATGCCGAACATGTGCTTGGGGGATCGTTCGGCTATGGTGTTGTTGAGTTTCTTAACGGAAAACTGGTTGATCTTGTCGATCATGATGATGGCATCTTTGTCCACGTAACCGGATATGAAGATAAACCGGAATACATTCGCATAACCGGTGTCGACATTGACCGGCGGGGCAATATGTATGCCTCGGCCTCAAATAGTGAGGTGGGTTTGTATAAGAAGAAACCGGGTGAGAACTGGAAAACAATCGAAACAGATTACGACGACTTCGGTTTAATGGTGGATGTGGGGCAACTGCTTGTCCGTGATGACGGGCAAATCTGGCTGCTGGTAAAGGATAAGGGATTGCTGGTATTGGAAGAGCTGGAGGAAGGTTCTTTCCGGGAGCGTTTTTTTGCTGCCAGAAACAAAAACGGGAATGTGCTTAACCCGGTATATTCCATTGCTGAGGACAAGGATGGATCTGTCTGGGTGGGTACAGCCAGCGGGCCGGTAGTGTACTTCAATCCATCCGAAATTTTTGATGAAGAAGCTGTTTTGGGTTACCAGCCGCTGATTTCTCGAAATGACGGAACAAACCTTGGCGACCCGCTGCTGGAAACTGAAAAAATAAACGATATTGCTGTGGATGGGGCCAACCGAAAATGGTTTGCCACGGAAAAATCAGGGGTGTTCCTTGAATCGCCCGACGGGAAAAAGGAAATTCTTCATTTCACCGAAGATAACAGCCCGCTGCTTTCCAATAATGTGCTGACACTTGCTGTAAATGATGTTACCGGCGAAGTATTCTTCGGAACAGACAAGGGAATTGTTTCCTACCGGGGAGGAGCCACCGAAGGAAGTGATGATTTCAATGACGTGCACGTCTTCCCCAATCCGGTCAGGGAAACCTATCAGGGAGACATCACGGTTACAGGCCTGGTAGGCAATGTGAATGTGAAAATTACAGACATTACCGGTAATCTTATATTTGAAACCACTGCGCTGGGCGGACAGGCCATATGGAACGGAAGAAACTTCCGGGGAGACCGGGTGCATACCGGCGTATATCTTGTGTTTTGTACCAATGAGGACGGTTCAAAGACTCATGTGACCAAGCTTTTGTTTATTCACTGACAATACACAGGTTCCATGCTCCACAAAACCAGGGCAATTGTTCTGCATCATATTAAATATGGCGAGACCAGCCTTATAGTGACTTTCTATACCGAACAATTTGGACGCATTACCTGCATGGTGAACGGGGCAAGAGCAAAAAAATCAAAAACTCCGGTTACCCTGTTTCAGCCTTTAGGCCTTCTGGAAATTGATATGTACCACAAACCCGGCAAGGAAATTCAACGGCTGAAAGATGCCTGTTGCCCGCAGCATTATACCTCATTACCCGTCAGTATCACAAAGAGCACGATTGCCTTGTTTCTGGCTGAGGTTTTGTTTCTTTCGCTCAAAGAGGAAGACGGCAATCCGAAGCTTTTTACCTTCCTGTTCCATGCTTTTCAACTTCTTGACAACATGGAAACAGGAGTTGCCAATTTCCACCTGTGGTTTTTGTTGCACCTGACCCGGTACCTGGGTGTCTCGGTTTTGGACCATGCAACTGGTAATGAAAACCTGAATCAGACAGACAATCAGCTGTTTGCAAATGTTTCCATGCAGGTGCGCGAGGCTTTGAAAATTTTTCTGAACAATCCTCAGGGCCCGCCGGAATCAGTATTGCTTACGCATGTGGACCGAACGGAACTGCTGGAAGCAATAATCAGGTATTATGCGATCCATATTGATGGTTTTTCCAGAATTAAGTCTTATGCAGTACTCAAAGAAATATTTAAATCATAACAGTAAGTATAGCTTGCTTATTACTTAAAGAATAATTATTTAATATATGGATAGTTTTTTAAAAAATTACAACTGGCTTGATATGGCCAAACGTCTGCAGGCTTTGGCACAGGCCGGATTAACCTTTTCAGAAAACAAATATGATATTGACCGCTACGAGCAGATAAGGCAGTTAAGTACCGAGATCATGCGTGATTTTACCGGAATGGACATGCATACGTTGGTTGATGTGTTTGCCTCCGAGAAGGGATACCAGACACCCAAAGTGGATGTAAGGGGAGTGGTATTCCGGGATAATCAAATACTGATGGTCAGGGAAACCATTGACGGAGGGTGGACCATTCCGGGAGGATGGGCAGATGTTGGGCTTACACCGTTTGAGGTAGCAAGAAAAGAAGTATTCGAAGAGGCTGGTCTGATTGTATCACCTGTCAGATTACTCGCCGTTCTGGATAAAAAATGTCATAACCACCCGCCCGATCTGTATCATATATACAAGATTTTTGTGTTGTGCGAAGAAAAAGGGGGCACCCTGCAAGGCGGAATGGAAACCAGTGAAGTAGGCTTCTTTGGACCCGATAACCTGCCGCCGCTTTCTATGCCACGGATTACCGAAGATCAAATCAGGCTGATGTTCGAATACAAAAACGATCCGCGGAAACCGGCAGTTTGTGACTAGTATTCACCCCAGCTTTTGATGATGATATCCTCAATGGAAATTTTGCAGAGGGCTGTCAGAAAAGCACTGGCAAGTCGTGCATTGGTAATCAGCGGTATATTATAGTCCACTGCGCTTCTGCGGATGAGGTAGTCATTGCTGAGCTCGGTTTTAGACAGATCCTTGGGAATATTGATCACCAGATCGATCATTTTGTTTTTAAGGTAGTCCAGCGTATTGGGTTTTTTATCCTCATCGGGCCAGTGCAGCGTGGTACAGGGTATGCCGTTCATTTCAAGAAACTGTGCCGTTCCCCGGGTGGCAAAAAGGTTGTAGCCTTTCTCCGAAAGCAATTTGCAGCTGTTGACCAGTTCCACTTTGGAGCGCATGGGGCCGGTTGATAACAAGATGTTTTTCTTGGGATAAGAGTAACCTACCGAAAGCATTGATTTAAGAATTGCCTCATAGAAGTTCTCCCCGATGCATCCAACCTCTCCGGTAGAAGCCATGTCCACGCCTAAAATAGGATCTGCCTTGAGCAACCGGGAGAATGAAAACTGAGGTGCCTTAACCCCTATACAATCTAGGTCGAATGCAGATTTGGACGGCTTTTCGACTTTTTTGTCCAGGATCACCTGGGTGGCCAGTTCGATAAAGTTCACCTTGAGTACCTTGGAAACAAAAGGGAAGCTGCGTGAAGCCCTGAGATTGCATTCAATTACCTTGATGTGGTTATCCTTGGCCAGAAACTGGATATTGAAGGGGCCTGAAATATGGAGCTCTTCCGCAATTTTTCTGGAGATGCGCTTGATGCGGCGCATGGTTTCAAAATAAATCTTTTGTGCCGGGAATACAATGGTGGCATCACCGGAATGTACGCCGGCGAATTCAACATGTTCGCTGATGGCATAAGCTATAAGTTCACCGTCCTGCGCCACGGCATCCAATTCAATTTCCTTGGCCTGCTCAATAAACTCGGAAACCACTACCGGATACTGTTTGGAAACTTTGGCGGCCAGACTGAGGTAGTGTTCCATTTCTTCCTTGTTGGAAACCACGTTCATGGCAGCTCCGGAAAGTACGTAGGAAGGGCGAATCAGAACCGGAAAGCCGACTTCATGAACAAACTGGGTGATTTCCTCAATACTGGTCAGTTCTTTCCACCTGGGTTGATCAATCTTTAACCGGTCGCACAGCATGGAAAACTTGTGCCGGTTCTCGGCATTATCGATGGAAAGCGGAGAAGTGCCCAGGATATTCACCTGCTGGTCGTGAAGCCTCATGGCCAGGTTATTCGGAATCTGGCCACCCATGGAGAGAATCACGCCATGAGGGTTTTCCAGTTCAATGATGTCCATAACCCGCTCAAATGAGAGCTCATCAAAGTAAAGGCGGTCGCATACGTCATAATCCGTACTTACCGTTTCGGGGTTGTAGTTGATCATGACCGACCTGTAGCCTTCCTTCTTGATGGCATACAACGCATTTACCGAGCACCAGTCGAATTCCACACTGCTGCCAATCCGATATGCTCCCGATCCTAGAACTATAACAGATTTATGATCACCCTTATATTGCACATCATTTGAAGTTCCACTATAAGTTAAATACAGGTAATTGGTCAAGGCAGGGTATTCGGCAGCCAGGGTATCTATTTGCTTCACAACAGGCAGTACACCGTTTTTCTTTCTCAGTTCCCTCACCTCCATCAAGCCTTCCTGCATGTGTTCCTGAACATTCTTCAACACGGCACGGGCAATCTGAAAATCCGAAAATCCCATTACCTTGGCAGATTTCAGCAGATCAACAGGAAGTTGCGTTAAAGAGTTGTATTGCTCGAGTTCCAGATTGAGGGTGAAAATATGTTTGAGTTTATGCAGAAACCAGAGGTCGATGCGGGTGAGTTCATGAATTCTTTCCACCGTGAGTCCTTTGGAAAAGGCATCCGCAATTACGAATATGCGCATATCGGTTGGTTCGCTGAGCTCTTTTTCGACCTGGTCAAATTCCAAGTCCCGGTTGCCGATAAAACCGTGCATACCCTGACCGATCATGCGAAGTCCTTTCTGTATGGCTTCTTCGAATGTGCGGCCAATGGCCATTACTTCCCCCACGCTTTTCATGCTGCTTCCGATTTGCTTGGAAACGCCGATGAATTTGTTCAAATCCCAGCGGGGAATTTTACATACGATATAATCCAGGGCCGGTTCAAAAAATGCAGAGGTGGTTTTGGTTATGGAATTTTTAATCTCGTGCAGCCCGTAACCCAGGGAAAGTTTTGCTGCCACAAAGGCCAACGGATAACCGGTGGCCTTGGAGGCCAGTGCGCTTGAGCGGGATAACCGGGCATTTACTTCGATAACGCGATAATCCTCTGAATTCGGATCGAGGGCATACTGAATGTTGCATTCTCCCACAATTCCAATATGCCGGATAATTTTAATAGCCAATTGCCTGAGAACATGGTATTCCGAATTGGTGAGGGTTTGTGACGGAGCCACTACGATGCTTTCACCGGTATGAATGCCAAGCGGATCGAAGTTTTCCATGTTACATACGGTGATGCAATTGTCACAGCAATCTCTTACTACCTCGTATTCAACTTCTTTCCAGCCTTTCAGCGATTTTTCAACCAGAATCTGAGGGGCATAAGAAAAGGCCTTTTCGGCCATCTTTCTCAATTCATCCTCATTATTGCAAAAGCCGCTTCCCTGGCCACCCAGCGTGTAGGCGGCCCGGATAATGACGGGGTACCCGAGCTCCGTAGCTGCTTCAACAGCCTTGTCGGTTTGAGTTACCGCGAAACTCTGGATGGTTTTTACCTGAATTTCGTCGAGCTTTTTGATGAACAAATCACGGTCTTCCGTATCCATGATGGCCTGAACAGGAGTCCCCAAAACACGCACCCGGTATTTTTCCAAAACACCGTTTTTGTACAGTGCAATACCACAGTTGAGGGCAGTCTGACCGCCAAAGGCAAGCAGAATCCCGTCGGGTTTCTCTTTGGCAATCACTTTTTCCACAAAATAGGGAGTAACCGGAAGGAAGTAAATGGTGTCTGCTATTCCCTCAGACGTTTGCACAGTGGCAATGTTCGGGTTGATCAGCACAGTCTTTATTCCTTCTTCCCGCAAGGCTTTCAGAGCCTGGGAGCCGGAATAGTCGAATTCCCCTGCTTCTCCGATCTTCAGTGCTCCTGAACCCAGCACGATAACTTTGGTAATTGATTTATCCATCCTGTAAAAAGCTGCAAAAAATAATCCTATATTTGGCGCAAAAGTACAAATATTTTTAAATTCCGCTTGTTTATTATTAATATTGTGCATACATTTGCAACACCAATGAATATATATACATCATGGGAAACAGAACAGAAAGGCTTCTAGCCATCCGCAACATCATTTCTTCTCAAAAGGTTTCCAGCCAGGAAGAACTGCTCGAACTGCTCGAAAAAAAAGGGCTGAATTATACACAGGCTACCCTTTCCAGGGATCTTAAATTCCTTAAAGTGAACAAAATCTCTGATATTGAAAGAGGCTATATTTACGAACTCCCTGACCAGCATCATATGCCGGGCCAAGAGTTAGCTGAAAGCTATGCAGCACAAGGATTTGTGTCAATTCAGTTTGCCAACAAGCTGGGTATCATCCGCACACTTCCCGGTTATGCGCCCAGTATTGCTTCTCTTATTGACAAGTTCAATGCATTTGAGATCGTAGGTACCCTGGCAGGAGATGATACCATTCTGATTATACCTCATGACAATGTTACTGAAAAGGACGTGATCAATACACTGATAATTATTATTCCTGAATTGAAGAACAAGATTAAGTAAATCAAAAATGAAGAAAGAAAAGGTAGTGCTGGCTTACAGCGGAGGATTGGATACTTCAGTTATACTGAAATGGCTGATTGATAAAGGATATGAAGTGATTGCTTACATTGCCGATGTAGGACAGGACGACGATTTTGCTGAGGTAGAAAAAAAAGCGTTAAAAATAGGGGCTTCCAAGGTTTATATCAAAAATCTTCAGCAGGAATTTGTGACCGACTACATTTTTCCGGCCCTGAAAGCCAATGCCATTTATGAGAACCGCTACCTGTTGGGTACTTCGCTGGCACGACCCGTTATCGCCAAATATCAGATTGAAATTGCCGATCAGGAAAAAGCACAGTATGTTTCTCATGGCGCCACTGGCAAAGGAAATGACCAGGTGCGTTTTGAACTGGCTTACTATGCCCTGAATCCCAAAATAAAGGTGCTGGCACCCTGGAAAATGCAGGAATTCCTGAACCAGTTCAAGGGCAGAACCGACATGCTGAATTATGCTAAAGAAAAGGGTATTCCGGTTAAAGCTACGGTGAAAAAACCATACAGCGAGGATGACAACCTGATGCATATCAGTCATGAAGCAGGAATTCTCGAAGACCCTGCCTATCAACCCGAAAAAGACATGCTGACCAAAATAGTGCCCCCGCAACTGGCGCCCGATAAAGAGACACATCTTGAAATCCATTTCAAAGACGGTATCCCGGTTAAGGTGGTGAACAAGGAAGGCAAGATCAGCGTTACGGATCCGCTGAAGTTGTTCATTTACCTGAATCAGGTTGGCGGTGAGAATGGTATCGGCTTGCTCGACATGGTTGAGAATCGCTTTGTCGGTATCAAGTCAAGGGGTGTTTATGAAACTCCTGCCGGAACCATCCTGCTCCAGGCACACATGGATATTGAAGGAATAGCCATGGACCGTGAGGTGATGCGGCTGCGCAACATGCTTTCACCCGTATTCGCTGAAATCGTATATAATGGCTTCTGGTTCAGTCCCGAAATGGACTTCCTGAGAGCAGCCATCGATAAAAGCCAGGAATTGATCACCGGCGTGGTTTACCTTACCTTGTATAAAGGCAATGTAATCATTGACGGACGCACTTCACCCAGCTCTTTGTATGACAAAGAACTGTCAAGTATGGACATTGACGGCGGATTCGACCAGAAAGACAGTGCAGGCTTTATCAAGATCAATGCCATCAGGCTAATGGCGCATCATGCCATCACCAGGCGAAAAGGGAAATCATCCTGATTTTAACTGCAAAATCACTTTCTGATTATAGTTAACTTCGGGATAGTGGTTCCGAAAGCTGATATACTATTGCCATGAAACTTTGGGATAAAAACATTCAAACTGACCGGCTGATCGAGCAGTTCACCATCGGAAAAGACCGGGAACTCGACCTGTTGCTGGCCCGGTATGACATACTCGGATCCCTGGCCCACATCATCATGCTCGAAAGCATTGGACTGATCAGTAAAGAAGAACTTCGGCTGCTGACTGCAGAACTTCAGGCCATATACCGTGACGCGGAACAAGGAACCTTTGTCATTGAGGACGGAGTGGAGGATGTTCATTCCCAGGTGGAACTCATGCTTACACGCAAGATCGGCGACACCGGCAAAAAGATTCATGCAGCACGCTCCCGCAACGACCAGGTGTTGCTTGACATCAAACTTTTCATCCGCGATGAAATGCAGCAGGTTGTCGGAGAAGTCAACACGCTTTTCAGGTTGCTCCTTTCACAAAGTGAACAATACCGTCATATACTGATCCCCGGATACACACACCTTCAGGTTGCCATGCCTTCCTCATTCGGACTCTGGTTTGGAGCATATGCCGAGAACCTGGTTGATGACATGCTCATGATACAGGCTGCCTACCGGATAAGCGACCAGAATCCGCTGGGTTCTGCAGCCGGATACGGATCCTCGTTTCCCATTAACCGTAAAATGACTACGGAATTGCTGGGTTTTGGAAATCTGAACTACAACGTAATCAATGCACAGATGAGCCGCGGCAAAACAGAGCGTGTTATATCCTTCGCCCTGGCCTCACTGGCAGGCACCCTTTCAAAAATGGCCGGTGATATTTGCCTGTTTGCCAGTCAGAATTTCGGATTCCTCAAACTTCCCGACGAACTGACCACCGGGTCGAGTATCATGCCCCACAAGAAGAATCCCGATGTATTTGAACTGATACGGGCCAAATGCAACAAAATACAAGCCCTTCCCGGAGAAATTGACCACATCTGGAACAACCTGCCTTCAGGTTACTTCAGGGACATGCAGATCATCAAGGAATCTTTTCTTCCTGTTTTTTCGGAAATGCATTCCTGTCTTGACATGGCTTCTTATGCTGTCGCCAGGATTACACCGGTAGAGGAGGTAATTAAGGACCAGCGATATCAGCATATCTTTTCAGTTGAGGCGGTCAATAAACTGGTAATGAGTGGAATTCCTTTCAGGGAAGCCTACCGGATAGTGGCACTGCAAATCCAGGACGGTTCATACCTGCCCGATCAGCAGGTGATTCACTCTCATGAGGGAAGCCTGGGCAATTTGTGCAACAGCGAAATTGCTGCAAAAATGGAACAGGTATTGAGCATGTTCAGCTTTGAGAAAAAGAATCAGGCTTACCACCAGCTTTTAAGGAGAAATGATGGGAAATAAAAGAAAAACTTTAGTCATTCGGGTGGAGATATCCACTTTACTGGGCCCGAACGGAAAAATCAGCCCCAAAAAGATGGATCGCCTGGCCATGGTAATTACCAACCTGCACAACAGCGGAAAACACGTACTTGTTGTTTCTTCCGGAGCCATTGTACTGGGCGCCGAAAAGCTGAAACTGCACAATCTGCCCGATAACCTGGTCGACATGCAGGCTACAGCTGCTGTGGGCCAGGCTGAACTGATCCGGTGTTACCAACGGTATTTTGACGACTACAACCAAATCATTGCCCAGGTATTGCTTACCAGCGATATCATCGAGTATCCGCAACGCGTCGAGAATACCCGGAACACTTTTAATACCTTGCTCGATATGAGTATCATTCCCATTATCAACGAAAACGACCCGGTATCCACGTCAGATATTGAGTATGACGACAATTACCCACTGGCGCGAATTGTTGCCGGCATTGCGCAAGCTGAATTTATTGTCATCAAAATGGACCTGAACGGGAAATACCTGATCGTCCCTGCTGGCAATTACACTGCTCAGGTGGTAGACGGGGAAACAGAGCTTCAGGAAAAAATTGATTCCTTCTGTGAGGTTGCTGCAACAGGTGAAACCTCAGGAAACCTGAATTTTCCGGCTTCTATCGGGGACATTGTTTTTAACAACTAGAGATACAGACAAACCCGTTATCATGAATTACAGGGAAGTACTTAAAAGCAAAAGCAGGATCGTGATCAAGATTGGCACATCATCACTTTCCTATACCAACGGTCGGATGAATTTCCACAGCATCGCGAAACTTGCCTACGTATTGAGTGCTATACGCCGACAGGGCGCTCAGGTAATTCTGGTATCCTCGGGTGCTATCGGAGTGGGAGCGGGAAGACTGGGCCTGACCAAAAGACCGCAGGAGCTTGCTAAGAAGCAGGCCCTGGCTGCAGTCGGACAGGCTGAACTGATGAAAATTTATCAGAAGTTTTTCGAAGAATACAACCAGATTGTTGCGCAGGTCTTGCTTACCAAAGATGTGGTGGATATTCCCTCCCGAAATCAACACGCTCAGCGCACCCTGATCAAACTCCTCGAAAAGGATATCATTCCCATCATCAATGAAAATGACACCATTGCCACCAATGAAATTGAATTCGGTGATAACGACACCCTTTCTGCCATCGTGGCTTCACTGGTTGAAGCCGACCTGCTGGTCATGCTCTCAGATATCGACGGGTTATACAATGCGGATCCCAGGTCTGATTCACATGCCGAAATGATTCATTCGGTTCTTGAAATAACCCCTGAATTGGAGCAGCTGGCTTCCGGAGCTGGTTCGTCATTCAGCACCGGCGGCATGATCACCAAGATCTCGGCTGCCAAAATATGCCTGAAAAAAGGAATCGACTGCCTGATTACCAGCGGCTCCGATCCGGCCATCCTGTTTGACATACTCATGGGTAAAGAAGTAGGTACCCATTTTGTTGCACAAAATGTTAACTCAACACATCATGCCTGATTTAAAAGAACAATTGACACATATGGCCGGTCGCGTGAAACTGGCATCCCGTGAACTTGCCAAAGCCAACACGGCTTTAAAGGACAAAGCCCTGAAGTATATCGCTGAAGAAATCAATGCGAACAGGCAGGCCATCATGGCTGAAAACCAGAAGGATATTTTATCCGGTAAGGAGAAAGGCCTTTCAGGGGCCTTCATTGACCGGCTCACCCTGAATGACAAACGGATTGACGGGCTGATCAATGTGCTTCATGATGTGATCAACCTGAAAGATCCGGTAGGTGAGATTTTTAATATGAACACACTCCCGAACGGTTTAAAAGTAGGTCAGATCAGGGTACCCATAGGAGTTATAGCCATTATTTACGAATCGCGGCCCAATGTGTGTATTGAGGTAGCTGCCCTTACCATTAAATCGGGTAATGGCGTTATTCTGCGCGGCGGCTCCGATGCCATCCATTCGAGTCTGATTCTTGCCGGGCTGATCCGAAGCGGACTGAAAAAAGCAGGACTTCCGGAAGATGCCGTGGCCATGATCGATAACACAAACCGGGAATCGGTGCTTGAACTGGTTAAACTAAAAGACTTCATAGATGTTATTATACCCAGAGGGGGCCTTCAGCTCATCCGGCTTGTTGAGGAGAACTCCATCATTCCTGTAATCCGTCATGACATGGGTATCTGCCATACCTATGTAGACGAAATGGCCAATCTGAATATGGCAAAGGAAATATGCTATAATGCCAAAGTTCAGCGTCCGGGTGTTTGCAATACCATGGAAACCCTTCTTGTTCACCAGAAGGTGGCGGCAGCATTTTTGCCTTTGATGAAAGCAACCTATGATCAGGCCGGCGTCAGGCTGAAGGGTTGTGAAAAAACGCGGAAAATCCTGCCTGCAATAGAAGAAGCCACAGAAGAAGACTGGCGTACCGAGTATCTCGACCTGATACTTTCTGTTAAGGTTGTGGAGAGCCTCGATGAAGCCATTGACCACATCAATAACTACAGTTCACATCACTCCGATGCCATTGTTACCGACAGCTATGAAAAAGGCATGCGCTTTATCAACGAAGTTGATTCGGCTGCCTGCTTCATCAATGCATCCACCCGTTTCAGCGACGGTAATGAATTCGGACTGGGCGCCGAAATGGGAATCAGCAATCAGAAACTTCATGTAAGAGGACCTATGGGACTTAAAGACCTCATGGCTCCGAAATACATCATTTTTGGAAATGGCCAGGTGAGAACCTGACCGCAATTATTTAATAACCGTAAATCTAATTTACCATGCAACCACTGAATGAATTCATGCAGAAGCTTGAGGAATTGACCGTCAAAGCTTCACAGATCGACAAAGATCTTTTTGATACCTACAATGTTAAAAGGGGACTCCGAAACCAGGACGGATCCGGTGTGCTGGTTGGACTTACCAACATCGGAGACGTGGTGGGGTATGAAAAAAAGGAGAACCAGATTATTCCAAGTGAAGGAAGGCTTTACTACAGGGGAATCAGCGTGGAGGATCTGGTGCATGGATTTCAAAAGGACAACAGGCATGGCTTTGATGAAACCGTATACCTGCTGCTTACAGGCCGGCTTCCGTCAAAAGATGATCTGGAACTATTCACTTCCTATATGGCCGGTCACCGTGATCTGCCCAATGCATTCGTCAACCTCATCCTTTCATTCAGGGGCAAGAACATCATGAACATGCTTGCCCGTTCGGTACTGGTTATGTATACTCAGGATGATGAAGCAGAGAACTATTCACACATCAACCTGCTGAAGCAATCACTGAACCTCATTGCCAAATTTCCGGTTATTGCTGCCTATGTTTATTTCGGCTTCCGCCATACTTATCAAAGAAAATCCCTGATATTCCGGCATCCGGATCCTTCTCTGAGCACTGCGGAAAATTTCCTGTACATGCTCAAAGGGGAAAAATACACCCGGCTTGAAGCCGATATTCTCGACCTGGCGCTGGTGCTTCATGCCGAGCACGGAGGCGGTAACAACTCCACCTTTGCCACCCGCGTAATCAGTTCGGCCGGAACCGACACCTATTCGGCCATATCTGCCGGACTGGGTTCGCTGAAAGGATTCCTGCACGGAGGGGCCAACCTTCAGGTGGAAGAAATGATGAAAGATATCAAGAAGAATGTGAAGGACTGGACCAACAAAAAAGAAGTCCTGGAATACCTCAGGAAAATTCTCAAGGGAGAAGCCGGTGACGGTTCAGGAAAGATATACGGAATAGGACATGCCATCTATACACTTTCTGACCCCAGGGCTGTTCTTTTGAAAGATAAGGCACGGGATTTGGCCGGTTCCAAGGGAAAAACCGACGAATACCTGCTTTATGAAGCCATCGAGGAATTGGCTCCGGAAGCATTTGCCAGCTTCAAGGGAGGAAATTCCAAGGTGATCAGCGCGAATGTCGACTTCTATTCGGGCTTTGTATACAAATGTATCGACATCCCCAAGGAACTGTTTACCCCGATTTTTGCCATTGCCCGAATGGCCGGGTGGTGTGCACACCGCCTCGAGGAAGTTACCTTCGCTTCACGCAGGATCATCAGGCCCGCTTATAAGAATGTATTTGGCAGGGTAGACTATGAAGCTATGGAGGAAAGACAGTAGTATTTCCAAATACCTCCTAAAATTCGCGGTATCAATTACAAATGAACAACTACTCCCTATATTTTCCGTTTCCCGGGATCGGCAACGGGCACAGGCTGTTGCCAGGTGCTTTATCCGGATATAAAAACTATATTTGCAGCCCGGTTTCGAACTGTGACCTGCAGCCTATAGCTTATAGCCTGCAGCTTCGCAGTTTCAATTGGGATTCCGATATATAATTACTTGAAACAAATGCCCCTGTCCCTGAAAGGTTTGTTGTATGCAGTTGTAGTTGCCGTTCTATGGGGTGTACTGGCTATTGTGCTCAAGGTATCCCTGAATGAACTGACTCCGGTTGATATCACCTGGTTCAGGTTTTTTCTGGCTTTTGTGGCGCTTTCAGCTTATTACTTCTTCAAGAAGCCTTATTACCTGCGGATACTGAAAAAGCCTCCGCTTTTGCTTATTGCTGCCACAATCTGCCTGGCAATTAACTATTACGGATTTATTGAAGGTTTGAACCGCACTACACCCAGTGTTGCTCAGGTATTCATTCAGCTCGGTCCGGTATTGCTGGCAGTAGCCGGATTTACCTTCTTTCGTGAAAAAGCAGGATGGCGGCAGGTAGCAGGATTAATGCTTGTGGCAATCGGACTGATCCTGTTTTACCAGGAACAGCTTCATCATATTGTTTCCAACAAAGGATCCTGGCAAACCGGCGTGGTCTGGGTGATCGTTGGAGCAGTTGCCTGGGCTGCCTACTCAATATTGCTTAAAGTGCTGGTTTTAAAACATCCACCCATGCAGTTGAATTTGTTTATTTTCGGATTGCCGGTACTGCTGTACTTACCCTTTGTGAATTTTGCACATTTTCTGCAAATTGACATCGCTGGGTGGCTCATTCTGTTGTTTCTGGGACTCAACACACTTTTTGCATACGGACTTCTTTCCCTGGCTATTCATTATATCGAAGCCAATAAAATAAGTGTCATTCTGGTTTTGAACCCGTTGCTTACCTTTGCGCTGATGGCCCTTATCAGTCATACCGGAGCCAGCTGGATCAGGCACGAGCATTATTCAATTGCCACCCTTGTGGGAGCATTAATCGCCCTGGCAGGCGCAGTGCTTACTATTTTCCGAAAAAACGCCAAAGGCAAATCCATGGAATAACAAAAGTATTCTTTAACTTTATGTTTATATTTGCCTGCTAACTGTATTCAATGCCCATCCTGACATCCATAATCAATTGGCTCAATGTAAAAAGGGTACATCAGATGGATTTATTCCGGAAGTATCCGGCAGAGGTTCAGCAAGATACTTTCCAGAAACTGATCAGCAGAGCTGCAGATACCGAATTCGGAAAGAAATATGAGTTCATAAAGCTGAATTCCATCCGGGATTTTCAGACATCGGTTCCCATTCAAACCTATGAGGAGGTAAAACCCTATGTTGACCGGCTCAGGAAAGGCGAAAGCAACCTGTTGTGGCCCGGGGACATCAAATGGTTTGCAAAATCATCGGGCACTACCAACGATAAGAGCAAATTCATACCGGTAAGCAACGAATCGTTAAAGGATTGCCATTTCAAGGGGGCACGTGACACATTGGCTGTTTACTTTCAGAATAACCCCGAAAGCAGGATCTTTAGTGGAAAAGGACTCACCCTGGGAGGAAGCCACAAAATCGACAATTACAGCACGCAATCATATTATGGGGATCTGTCGGCAATTTTAATCGAAAATCAGCCGTTTTGGACCGAATTCATCCGAACTCCCAGCCAGGAAGTAGCCCTGATGGAAAAGTTTGAAGAGAAACTGGAACATATTGCCGAACAAACCAGTCAGGAAAATGTGACCAGCATTGCGGGAGTTCCTTCCTGGAACCTGGTTATGCTGAAATACATTTTGCAGTATACCGGTAAGAAGCATATTCTTGAAGTATGGCCCGATCTGGAGCTCTTTATTCACGGTGGGGTTAGCTTTACACCTTATCGGGAGCAGTTCCGGAAAATCATACCTTCCGACAAGATGCACTATCTTGAAGCTTACAATGCTTCTGAAGGTTTTTTCGCCATTCAGGATGATCCGCTACAGGCCGATATGCTGCTGATGCTTGATTATGGCATTTTTTACGAGTTTATACCCCTGGATGAGTATGACAAACCCAAATCAGAATCTCTGTCCATATCCGAAGTGGAAAAAGACCGGAATTATGCGCTCGTGATATCCACCAATTCGGGACTCTGGAGGTACATGATCGGGGATACCATCAGATTCACTTCACTCTTCCCGCATAAAATGGTCATATCCGGGCGAACCAAGCACTTTATCAATGTTTTCGGAGAAGAAGTTATTGTTGACAATGCCGACAAAGCCTTGCGGATCGCCTGCGACAAAACAGGGGCTGAAATCTCTGACTATACTGCTGCACCGGTTTATATGAGCGATCAGCACCAGGGTGCCCATGAATGGATTATCGAATTTGCAGCCCCTCCCGATGATCTGAAATATTTTGCCACACTTCTGGACCATGCCCTCATGTCAATTAATTCAGATTACGAAGCCAAGAGGTATCTGAACCTGACCTTGGAAAAGCCCATCGTTCATTCGGCCAAACAAGGCAGCTTCTATAAATGGCTGCAGGAAAAAGGCAAGCTGGGAGGT
The DNA here is from genome assembly GCA_964560225.1 of uncultured Bacteroidales bacterium. GTDB lineage: Bacteria > Bacteroidota > Bacteroidia > Bacteroidales > UBA10428 > UBA5072. The sequence continues at coordinate 39,884 of CAZLLD010000001.1, read as the reverse complement.
CAGAATAAGGTTCCCAGGCTTTCCAATGAAAGAAAATATCTTGAAGAATTACTTGAAATCCAATCGCGTATAAAAGCCAATTAGTACATGAGTATGCACATAGCTGTTGCCGGCAATATCGGCTCGGGAAAATCAACTCTGACCAGCCTGCTTTCCAAACATTTCGGCTGGGATGCCCATTATGAGGATGCAGATGACAATCCTTACATGAATGACTTTTACAACGACATGCAACGTTGGTCATTCAACCTGCAGATCTATTTTTTGAATACCCGGTTTAATCAGATCCTGTCGTTTCGCCGGTCGGGGAAAACCCTGATACAGGACCGCACCATATATGAGGATGCCTACATTTTTGCACCCAATCTCCATGCCATGGGATTGATGTCAACACGTGATTTTGAAAATTACTTCACGTTGTTTAACATGCTGGCATCACTTATTCAGCCTCCTGATCTGGTGGTTTACCTGAGGGCTTCTGTTCCTACCCTGGTTAAGCAGATTCAAAAAAGAGGCCGGAAATACGAAGACAACATCCGGCTCGATTACCTGAAAAGACTCAATGAACGGTATGAAGCATGGATTGAATCATACAAACTCGGGAAGATGCTCATCGTGGACGTAGACACCTATAATTTCATAGATAAACCCGAGGATATGAGTGTGGTAATTGACAAGGTGAATGCCTCAGTGCACGGATTGTTTTAATTTGACAATTCGGCAATTTGATAATTTGAAGATTTGATGAGAGGTTAATGAACTGCTCAGCTATTTCAGCTTTGCAATCTCATTCTGAATATAATTCCAGCTGTTGTCGCTGATTTTGGCTCCGGCTTCTTCTATTACCTTTCCGGCCAGCAGGGAACCGATGGTTCCGCATTTTTCCGGACTCAGACTATGGGCCAGTCCGTAAAGGTATCCGGCAGCATACAGGTCTCCGGCACCGGTGGTATCAATGCAACTGGCCCTGATGGCATCAGCTGAATACCTCTTGCCCTGGTGGGCAATTAGCGAACCCCGCGAACCTATTTTTACCACAGCCGTGTCTGTTAGTCCGGCAAAATAATCAATTGCCCCGACAGGATCGGTCATGCCCGTGAAGGCCTTAGCCTCTTCCTCATTGGCAAAAATGATGGGCTTGTACTGTTTGATGATGCGGTCAAGGAACGAAAGATTGGCTTCCACTACGTTAAAGCTGGCCATATCCAGTGAAACCGACATGTTGTTCTGCCTGGCAAGCACAAAGGCTTTTTCCACCAGCTGCTGGTTGGGAACCAGGTAGCCTTCCAGGTGAAGGTGGTGGTATCCACGGAATAAATCTGTTGTTAAATTACTGACTGCAAGTTCAATTGCAGCCCCCAGGTAAGTGGTGAAGGTGCGTTCACCGTCGGGAGTAACCAGCGAAATAGCACGGCCAGTGCTTGTGACGCTGGAGGCTAGCAGCGGATGAATACCACAACTTTGCATGTCGCGGATAAAAAAATCTCCAAAAGAATCCTTTCCGACAGTTCCCATGAAAGCCGTTTCAACACCCAGCCGGGCCAACCCGTGTATGGTGTTGGCGGCGCTTCCGCCCGAAGCCATGTGTTTCCGGCAAGAACCTGCTGCCGCTTCAACCTCTGACGCCATATGGGAATCAACCAGCTGCATGCTTCCTTTGGGTAAAGAAAACCGGGATAACAAAGATTCATTTTCCAAAAAAAGGATGATGTCCACCAAGGCATTGCCAATACCAATAATTTTCATAATTGCAGATTAAAATTAAAAAAGGGTATCCGGTTGTAAAGATACCCTTTTTTTGCTCCTCAGCTAAGACTCGAACTTAGGACCCTCTGGTTAACAGCCAGATGCTCTAACCGACTGAGCTACTGAGGAATTTTTCAGGCTGCAAAAATAAGGGATTCACCTGAAAAAACAAACAAAAATGTGATTTTTTATGTGACATCTGCTCCAGTCCTTTTGCCATTGGCCTTTGACGCTAGAATCATAAGCTTACAGCTTGCGGCTGACAGAAAGTTATTGCAACAGGCAGCACTTTATAGTTGGATATCAGCTGAAGTGGAGCAAGTTTGTCTGTCACAGCATGGAATACGCATGAAAAAAAATAAGTAAATTAGAAGCCGAAAGCAGTCAGACTTATGATTATTGAAACCAGAACATATGCCCGTGCCGGATTACTTGGGAACCCTTCCGACGGATATTACGGGAAAACCATTTCCATAATTGTCCGGAATTTTGGAGCTTCCATTTCTTTATATGAAAGTCCCGAACTGAGAATTGAAGAAATGGATGTGGACCAGAATACCTTCCGGAATATTCACCACCTGATTGATTCGGTCAATTTGACCGGTTACTATGGCGGAACACGGCTGATCAAAGCTACCATTAAGAAATTTGCGGAATACTGCGAGGCCAATCATATTTTTATCGGAAACCGGAATTTTACCATCCGCTACCGCTCATCCATTCCCCGGCAGGTGGGTTTGGCCGGATCGAGTGCCATAGTCACCGCGGCTATTAAAGCATTGATGCAGTTTTACCAGGTGGATATCCCCAAACACCTGCTTCCCAGTCTGATACTTAAGGCCGAAACCGAAGAACTGGGAATTAATGCCGGACTTCAGGATCGCGTAATCCAGGTTTACGAAGGTTGCGTGTTCATGGATTTTGATAAGGAAAACCTGATAAAAAAAGGTTTTGGAAAATATGAAGTAATTGATCCTTCCTTGCTGCCCAAGTTGTATCTGGCCTATAAAGTCGATCTGGGAAAGGTATCAGGAACGGTATTGAATACAATCAGGGAGCGGTTTGATAAAGGAGACCCTCTTGTACACGAAACACTGGCGGAGCTTGCCGAACTGGCAGAAAAGGGTAAAACAGCCATTCTTAAGCAGGATTATGAACAATTGAAAAAGCTGATGGATCAAAATTTTGACCTGCGCTGCAAAATAATGAATATTTCCGAAAGCAACATGGAGCTGGTTAAAACAGCCCGGAAATGTGGGGCCTCAGCCAAGTTTTCGGGTTCAGGCGGAGCCATCATCGGTATGTATGACCATGATGAAATGTTGCAGCGGCTCATTGTGAACCTGCGGAAATTGAATGCCCGGGTAATTAAACCTATAATAATGTAATTTGCCATGATAAAAAAAGCAGTTATTCCGGCAGCCGGACTGGGAACAAGATTCCTGCCGGCAACCAAGGCACAGCCCAAAGAAATGCTGCCGGTTATTGACACGCCCACCATTCAGTATGTGGTGCAGGAATGTGTGGATTCCGGCATTGAAGATATCCTGATCATATCAGGCAAGGGAAAACGTTCCATCGAGGACCATTTCGACCGGAATTTTGAGCTGGAATCCAGGATACAGGAGAAAGAAGATGAAGCCCTGTACACCCAGTTGAAACATATCGAAAGTATGGCCAACATTCATTTCATCCGGCAAAAAGAACTGAACGGCCTGGGCGACGCCATTTACCATGCCCGGTTTCATTGTGAGCACGAACCCTTTGCAGTGCTGCTGGGTGATACCATCATCGATTCCCTCATTCCGGTAACGCAGCAACTGATTGACTCTTATGAGCAGTACGGGCAATCGGTAGTTGCCGTTGAAACAGTTCCCTGGGAAAGGGTCTCGAGGTACGGGATTGTTGGAGGGGAGAAATTAAGTGATAAAATTATTCAGGTGAATGAACTGATTGAGAAACCCGATCGCAAACAGGCACCTTCAAACATGGCTTTTACAGGTCGTTACATACTGACACCGGCAATTTTTAAAGCACTGGAGAAAACCCCCAGGGGCAAGGGAAATGAAATACAACTTACGGATGCCATGAAGATCTTGCTGAAGGAGGAAGGCATCATTGCTACCCTGATGGAAGGAAAAAGATATGATATCGGGAACAAGCTTGATTTTTTAAAAACAACTGTTGAATTTGCCCTGAAACGTAAGGAATTTGCAAAAGACTTCGAGGAATTCCTGCGTGAAACAATCAAACAAATCGACAGGAACAAAAAGAAATAGGCCAAAAAATTCCGCCCGGGATGTGAAGAACCCGGGCGGTTTTGTTTTATTGGTGATTGGTTGTCCGATCAGGATTCGAACCTGAACAGGCAGAACCAAAATCTGCAGTGCTACCGTTACACCATCGGACAGCGCATTATTGAGGGTGCAAAGTTATACAAAAATGTGTCTTCGCCAACTATTAATTGCGGTTCGATGTTGATTTTTGATTTTCGGGCCGCAGTATGCCGTCAGCTGCCATCAGACAAGGCTTGCCGGTCAGCATGCTGTCTCCCGTGCAGTATCGTTCGTGCTGATCTTCAACCAGCATGTCACATACATCGGAGGTGATGATCACGCGCTGTCCTTCAGGGATTCTCAGTTTGAGTTCCACATCAGAGAACATCCAGAAATCATCATCATCTGTGCTGAAGTATTGGTCCAGCATTACACCGGAGTCATTCACACTCCAGTTGTAGTCGATCCGGTCGAAGTACCTTTCGGAGTGTTTCATGCCCACATTCCGGATATTCTTTGAAACAGTCAGGTGCATTTCATTGTCTGCGGAGCGTTCCAGGTAAAGTTGCGACTTGTTGAAGAGCATATCATCCCAGTCGCTGTAATGGAACTGATAACCCAGCACACGGTAATGGGTAATCTTCCGGTGTTCCGTGTTGTCTCTTGTGCTTAGGTATATCGTATGGTCTCCTTTAGTTTCAATAACAGCAGATTGAGAACTGGTAGCCTTAACCGCATTATGGGGAACATTCAGGATAACCAGGGTTACAAAGAGAATGAGTGCCAGTATCCATGCAGTAAGCAGGAAAGCCCTGAGTATCCGGTGATTTGACCGGATCCCGAACAGAATCTTGATGCCGCCATAGATCAGTGCTGCTACCGGTATGAGAATCAAAACAATCAGTGAAATAATCGCCAGGTAGTAATGGCCCGATGCAGAAAATACCCCTGCAAAATCCGGAATGTTCCATCCTTCCCAAACCTGAAAATGACCGAAGAAATTGGAAAAACCCAGGATGGCCATTATCAGGCCGGCCAGAAAGATCGAACCCATAACCAGGAAAAAAATCCCGACTGCCCCAATAATGAATTTAAAAACCGCCAGGATGACCACACCAATTGCCCTCATTACATTCTCCAGGGCGTTCCGGGTTCGTTCGGCAGTTGCTGAGTGACTGAAACCCTGCACGTTTGATTTCACCTTTTCGTATTCGGCGTTTACAGTGTCTTTAATATTGGACAGGTTTACCGGTTTTCCGTGCATCTGAAGTTTTTCAGTGGTGGTGCGTGCCTTGGGCACTACGATCCAAAGGATGACATAAATTACAATGCCGGTGCCTTTAAAAATAAAACCGGGAGGGAAGGCCAGGTTAAAAATGGAAAGAATAACAAAAGCCAATCGGAACCACAATGGATCTATATTGAAATAAGCACCCAGTCCCGCTGCAACACCGCCAATATATTTATTCTCTTCGTCTCGGTACAGGCGACGTTCGTATTTTCTGTCATAGACTTTCCCGTCAAAAGGCCCTGAATCTGAACCGGAGTATTCAGAATTGTCGACATTCCCAATGATTTTTACAGTATCCAGAACATCCTCAAGGTTAATGGCTTGTTTGTTTGGGGAGATCTTATTTTCAAGCAATTCCGAAATTCTTTGTTCAATATCATCGACAATCTCCTTTCCGGATTCACCTTCCGCGGAAAACTGTCTTTTCAGGTCTTCAAGGTAATGAGTCAGTTTCAAATAAGCATCTTCATCCACCTGAAAATGCCTGCCTCCAATATGTATCTGTACGGTCTTCTTCATGGTTTATAGGGTTTAATTTTTGTTTACAATTGAATCTACCGCATCAATCAAATCCTTCCAGGTTGTTTCCAGTTCTTTCAACACTTCCTTCCCTTTATCAGTAATTGTGTAGTATTTCCGGGGAGGTCCCTGAGTCGATTCCTCCCAGCGGTAACTGAGGAGTCCCGCATTTTTTTGCCGCGACAGGAGCGGATATATAGTTCCTTCTACCACAATCAGCTCTGACTCTTTGAGCTTGTTGAGAATATCAGTGGCATAAGCATCATTTTTCGAGAGAATGGAAAGGATGCAGAATTCAAGCACTCCCTTTCTCATCTGAGCTTTTACATTTTCAAAGTCCATGATTTTCCTTTTTTCAGTTTAACAATTCCTTCACCGTTTGTCCTTCTTTCTGAAGTTTTTCTTCACACTGTCAAATTCTTCCTTGAAAAAGTTGCCAATGCTGGAGGCATTTACAGGATCTCCCCTCATTTCAAGCTTCTGAGCTGTAGTTCTGGCCTCCGGAACCACAATCCACATGATGAGGTAAATCAGCAAACCAAAGCCTGCAGCCAGAAACAGCACCACAAGAATGACCCTGATAATTACCGGGTCAACATCCAGATAAGCACCGAGTCCACCGCAAACACCCCCCAACACGCGATTGTCGGGATCACGGTAAAGCCTTCTGGAGCGGGAGCCCTTTTCATAATAGTATTGTGACTGATCGTTTTCGGTTTTCCCTTTTCCTCCGGCTATTTCCTGGGGATCACCCATGATGCTGACAGCATCTTCCACATCCTTCAGGGTGATCACCTGCCTGTTGGCAGCCATGCGCTCCGAGAACAATTCGGCCAAACGCATTTCAATGTCATTGATGATATCTTCCCTTTCCTTCTGATCGGAAAAATACCCTTCAATCCGGTCCAGATAAGACTTGAGCCTGATATAGGCATCTTCATCAATATGGTAAACCCGGTTGCCCAGATTCACAGACAATGTTTTTTTCATGGTTAATTATTATTAATACTATGTTATAAATACAAAACTACAATACAAAGATATATATAAAAGATAGTAATATGCAAAACAAAGTAGTGAAATTTATAAAATATTCGGTAAACTGTCGTTTCACACCGGTAAATGGTAACTACTGAGCGATGAAAGGAAATGACGCGCGAGAAAAGACGGTATTGTTTAATATAGTATTTTTGCTTTAATAACTATAAGATCAACAGATGCGTGCAGTTGTACAACGTGTGAGTGAGGCTTCGGTCACCATTGGCGGCAAGGAAAAGGCGACTATCCGGCATGGCTTGCTGGTTCTGGTGGGAATTGAAGATGCAGATACGCCTGAGGATGTTGAATGGCTTAGCGGCAAGATTATCAGACTGCGGATCTTTGCAGATGATCAGAATCTGATGAATTTGTCGGTGCAGGAGGCAGGAGGCGAGCTACTTGCCGTGAGCCAGTTTACGCTCCATGCCAGCACCAAAAAGGGAAACAGGCCATCCTTCATCAAAGCTTCAAAGCCTGAAACGGCGATTCCGCTTTATGAGAAATTCCTGAACCGGTTGTCCGCTGATTTGGGGAAGCCGGTTCAATCGGGTGAATTTGGTGCCGATATGAAAGTAAGGCTTGTAAATGACGGTCCGGTAACCATTATTATTGATACCAAAAACAGAGAGTAATGACCATCAGGGATGCACAAAACAGGGTAGATCAATGGATCCGCCAATACGGAGTCCGCTATTTCAATGAACTTACCAACCTGGCTTTATTGATGGAGGAGACAGGAGAGCTGGCACGGATCATGGCCCGGCAATTTGGAGAGCAATCAGCCAAGGAAACCGAATGTAAAGGCACCTTGTCAGATGAAATGGCGGATGTGTTATTTGTATTGATCTGCCTGGCGAACCAAACTGGCGTTGACCTGGAGCTGGCCCTTGAAGCAAACCTGCAGAAAAAATCGGCCCGCGATCATCAGAGGCATCACAGCAATCCCAAATTGAAGTAAAAGAAATCCTGGTGTGGGAAAAACATTTCATCGTGGATATGTTCATTCTTTCATCCTGTATCCTGGTTTGTGAATCTGCTGATTTCTTATCTTTGTGCCCAATTACCGTAAATTGAGGTATGGCACCAGGATCAATTTATCAGCACTTGCAGGACACTGTTTTTGTACCTCAGTTGCATGATTCCACAGGCACCCATGAGGCACCCGGGGATGATGTGAATATTCATTCGGCGGATTCTGCCAGAGACAATGTATCTCCGCAGTCTGCCAGCACCATACTTCAACAAGCGGCAACCTCCGTACCGGTAATTCAGGTGAATAAAGTTGCAGAATCAGAGGTTGTTCCCGAAAAGAAACAGGTTTCAGAGACCTGGAACACCGGCAGGAATTTTTTGCAGGAAAATGGCCTCAGCGGAATTGTAAAAGGATTGACGGATCATCGAATGGAAACCTTTGCATTTGCTTCCGTACAACCTCCTGAAATTCGGTTGCAGAAAAGAAATGCTGACACGCACGATTGGCTGCTGGGCATCTTTCTTTTGCTGGTTGTTTTGTTTGTATGGATCCGCGTTTTTTACAGTAAGTTTTTTGCCACATTGGGCAATGCACTGGTCAGTTTTCACATGAGCATCAAGCTCCTGGAGGAGAAAAATGTGTTGTCGCAACGCGTTTCCCTGGTTCTTGATTTCATCTACCTGATCGTTTTTTCTGTCTTCCTGTATGAGCTGGTTGATTTTAAAGGTTATTCTATACCGGGGACTTCCGGCATCCGGTTTTTCCTTGTTCTTTTCAATATAGTGGTCCTGTATATGCTGTTCCGGTTTATTATGTTGAAAGTCATGGGCTTTTTGTTCCTTTCGCGCAACCTGTTCAGCGAATACCTTCACAACACTTTTGTAGTGAATAAAGGTCTGGGCATTGTGCTGTTTCCGTTAGTTGTTATGGCACATTATCTTCCCCACGTACTTATGCCAGCAATACTCATCGCGGGCATTGCTGCCTTTCTCATTGCCTTATTCTGGAAGATGATACGCGCCTATCAAATTATTATTCGAAAAGATATTTTAATATTCTATTTGATTTTGTACCTTTGTACGCTTGAAATTTTGCCCTTTCTTCTTGGGTATAAATTTGTTATAGCATTGATACAGAATAATTAACAAAGAAGAAACGTCCTTATGAAGATTAAGAGAATTCTTGTTTCTCAGCCTCGACCTGAATCTGAAAAGTCACCTTATTTTGATCTGGCTGAAAAAAACAATGTAAAAATAGACTTTCAGCCTTTCAGTCACGTTGAAGGTGTTTCATGTAAGGATTTCAGAAAGCAAAGAATTGACATTCTGACTTATACCGCAGTAATCTTCAACAGCAAAACAGCCATTGACCACTTTTTTCGCCTGTGCAGTGAAATCAGGATTATCGTTCCGGATACCATGAAATATTTCTGCATATCTGAATCGGTGGCCTTTTATTTGCAAAAGTATATTATTTACCGCAAGCGCAAGATTTTCTTTGGTGCCGGAACGATCAACGACCTGGTGGAGATTGTGAACAAACACAGTGATGAAAAATTTCTGTTGCCCTTTTCCGATCTGCCGCATGAAGAATTGACTGAATTGCTCGATAAGCACGGCATCAAATATGAACGGGCAATTTTGTACCACAATGTTTGCTGTGATCTTTCAGATTGTAAGCTTCTTAATTATGACTTGCTGGTATTTTTCAGTCCTTCCGGTATTAAATCACTGATCAAGAACTTCCCTGAATTTCAGCAGAACGACATCCGGATTGGTTCCTTTGGAACCGCTACGGCAAAAGCTGTACTCGAAGCCGGATTGCGACTTGACCTCCAGGCTCCCCGGCCCGAAGCTCCTTCCATGATTATGGCTCTGGATATGTATATTCGGGAGCAAAACAAAAGCTGCAAGAAGTAGTTATCCGGTTGGTTGTTTTTTCGGGAACTTTTCTCCGGGTGCTGTAACCACCGCCTTATCGATTACGTAAAACAAAGGCAAAACAGCATCTCATGAAGCCGTTGTCCTCTGAAAAAGCAAGTAAACTTTGCAGGCGTTGCTATAAAAATACAACAAATGATCTGATTTGTCCTGCCTGCAAGAACGAGTTAATCGCAATATATGAAAACAAGGTGACATGGCGAACCGCTTATGAAATTGAAAAAATCAGCAAGAAGGCCATGCGATTCACCAGTCCTGAAACCGAGGAGGGACTGTATTAACCTTTTTTAACGCATTTCACCGATTGGCACTATCATTTTTGTTTGAATTGGATTAATTTTGACATCCCGTATAATTTAATCCATTCGTATTCCATGGAAGCAAGGTTTAAAAGAAGAAAAACCAGACTGGTGATCGTGATGATTCTGGTGGCTGGTCTTTCATTAGGATTTGTCGCCTGGAAGGACAAAGAATTTGACATTGTAAAAAATCTCGAGATATTCTATTCTCTTTTCAATGAACTCGACCGTTTCTATGTGGATGAGACGAATCCGGAGAAATTGGTTAAGTCTGCCATTGATGGCATGCTGGCTTCTCTTGATCCGTATACAACCTTCATACCCGAGGAAGATCTGGACGATTTTAACTTCATGACAACCGGAGAATATGGCGGCATCGGAGCACTTATTCGCAAAAGTGGCAAATATGCCATGATTTCTGAACCATATGAAAATTTTCCCGCTCAGTTGGCCGGTTTGCAAGCAGGAGACACCATTCTTACCATTGATGGAGTTACCACAAGGGACAAAAACATAAGCGAAGTTAGTGAGTTACTGAAAGGACAGCCCAATACTAACCTGAAAGTGGCGGTTAAAAGACCAGGAACAAAAGGCATTTTGGAAAAAACGATAACGAGGCAAAAAATAACCATTCCCAACATACCTTATTTTGGGATCATGGAGGAGCATATTGGTTACATACGGCTCAGCAATTTTACCAAGGATGCCGGAAAAGAAGGCAGGGAAGCGCTTCTCAAACTGAAACAACAAGGTGCGCAATCGATAATTCTTGATTTACGCGGAAACCCTGGCGGTTTGCTGATCGAATCGGTTAATATAGCCAACCTGTTTCTGCCAAAGAACCAGGAAGTAGTTAGTACCCGGGGAAAAGTAAAGCAATGGGACATAACCTATAAAACAACAAATGAGCCGGTTGATACCGCGATACCACTTGTGGTGCTGGTGAACAGGGGCTCAGCATCGGCTTCTGAAATAGTGGCCGGGGCTATGCAGGACCTCGACCGGGCAGTAATAATCGGACAGCGCACATTTGGCAAAGGGTTGGTTCAAACCACGCGACCGGTGAGCTACAATACACAACTTAAAGTGACCACCGCAAAGTATTATATTCCGAGCGGAAGATGCATCCAGGCAGTAGATTATTCACACCGCAACGAAGATGGAAGCGTGGGTTATGTTGCGGATTCCCTGATACGCGAATTCAAAACACGCAAAGGAAGAAAGGTCTACGATGGCGGAGGCATTTCACCCGATATGGCCATTGAAACAGGAATACCGGGCAACATCACTGTAAGTTTATTCAGCAAAAACCTGATCTTTGATTATGCCACTCAATACGCTTATCAGAATCCAGGTGTCAGCAGCATGGATGACCTGAAACTATCCGACAAGGATTACCTGGATTTTCTTGCATTCCTGAAAGGGAAGAGTTATGACTATACCACTGAAAGTGATGACCAGCTTGAAGAACTGATCAAAACAGCTAAAAGGGAAAAGTACTTTACCGGGGCAGAATCGGAATTTGAAGCACTCAGGAAAAAACTTGCCCATGATAAAGAGAAAGACTTGCAGACTTTCAGCGAAGAGATCAGGGGTCTGCTATACGAGGAAATAGCAAGCCGGTATTTCTTTCAAAAAGGCCGAATCATCGCTTCACTGGATAAAGATCCTGATCTGGCCAAAGCGGTCGAAGTACTGCGCAATCCTCCCGCATTTGCATCTTTGTTGAGCAATTCCAAGGAATCTGACGGCAAAACCGGCATGCGGGGAGCAATCCATTAACCCGTTATAAACAATGGATAATCAGGCTGTCATAAGCCAGCAGGATGTTTTTCACAACCTGGTGGTTGACATCGTATCGAATGTTGGCTATCCTGTTGATCGGGAGAATCTTGGGTGAGGTACCTGTAAAAAAAGCAGCTTCGTATTTATGTAATGTAATAATTGAAATAGATCTTTCAATTATTTTGTAATTTAATTGATTGCACAAATCAAATACTTTTTGACGGGTGATTCCTTTGAGTACCTTGTCACCCGGTGCAGTATACAAGGTCGCTTTTTTCACGAAGAACACATTGGTTTTGCTTCCTTCCGTTATGGTTTCATCTTCATCAACCAACAGGGCATCATACAGGTTTTCTGCCCTGATAAATTCTGAGATACGCTGGCGCATTGCAGGAACCATCTGTTTGATGTTGGGGTTGTTTCTTACGGCCATGAAAAGGTCCGTTTCCACCCCGTCCTGATACATTTCTGGCGTCGGGTAAAAATGGGGGATGAAATAGGTATACAACACAGGTTGTTGCTGATCTCTGAAATGCAAAACGATTTTCACATTCCCCTCAAAGATCCCGGTTTTTTTGACCAGATTATTCAGGATATGCCTGATAACCGGGAATGACAATCTGTACTGATGACCTGAAAGCCGAACCGATTCCTGCAAGCGCTTTATGTGATCCTCTAAAAAAAGGGGCATTCCTCTGAAAATTCTCAATACCTCATACAATGCAAAACCTTCATCAAAAATATCAGAAGAAAAATGGACGACTTCCTTGAAAAAGCTATTCTCTGAAAAATATGTTCCTGTATATTCAGGCATAGAATTGCCAGAATTAATGTATTTATTGGGCTAAAAAGATATAAGATATTGTTCCTAATTGTTTTACAGGAGAACGATTATCTGAATTGAATGACGCTGACAGGGCTGATCTGTAAGCTTCCTCCCGCAGACAGGGGTCGGAAGTTGACTTGTTTTCCGCAATAATGGCTGAAAGAACCTTCCCCGACTGGCTGATTACGATATCCAGAATCACTGTCCCCCCTCCCTGGCATTTATAAGTCGGAATGTACAGGTAGGTATGCCATCTTCCCTCAAGAAAATAAGATACGGTTGTGTTATCTTTCCGAATGATGTTGGGAACATCCAGGTCTTTTTCAACAACATCTTTAACTTGTTCCTGCAAAATGGCATTTTCATCTGTTTTTTGCGTTGCTTCTTTTTCCATTTGACCACCGGGAGCTTCCAGCGAAGCAATACCCAACTCCTGCATGATTTGTCTTTCATAATTTTCGGTGCTGATTTCAGGGTCGAGCTTGCTGGCAACGTTGGATGCTATGCTGTGAAGCGTCTTCTGATCCAGAGCAGGAATACCTTCGCCAGGGCCATTCATTTCAAACTGCTTTTCAGGCTTTTCCTCTTCAAGTGGCTTGATTTCCTCATGGAACTCAATCAATACCTGCTCTTTTTTTATTTCATCATCTTCTCCCAGTTTAAACCAGAGAAAAGCGATGACTATCATCAGGTGAATACTGATGGCACCAAGAATACTGTTTACATTGTCTGTGAAAAAGTGTCTCAAGTCAGGTCAGTTTATTTGATACAAAAATAATAAAATGCATACAATCCGATCCATTTTTAAAAGCCGGTGACGCATCAAAATTGTATTTTTGAAGAATAAGATGAACCGGTTGTATGAATGCTCAAAAACTATGGCTGATTATTGTTTCTTTAGTATGCCCTGTTGTTCTTAACGGCCAGTTCTATTCCACTGGCTCAGCCCCGGCCACTCAAAAATGGGATCAGATCAGCACAGACCATTTTCGGATTATTTTTCCAAGGGGACTAGCTGAAATGGCGGATAGTCTTGCCGGTGAACTGGAATATTCCCTGCCTTACACTTCAAAGGGCTTGTACCGACCGCTAATTGGGAAAGTAGATGTAGTCCTTCACAACACTTCTGTCCTTTCGAATGGCTATGTCACACTGGCTCCGCGTAGAATGGAACTGGTTGTTGCACCTCCCCAGGATTCTTATGCACAAAACTGGATGAGTCAGTTGGTCTTGCATGAATCGCGGCATGTTGCACAACTCAATATGATCAAACAGGGATTTACCCGTTGCCTGAGTTGGATTAGCGGTGAAATTGCACCCGGAATAGTATCTTCCCAAGTTCCTTCCTGGTTCTACGAGGGTGATGCAGTGTACAGCGAAACGCTGCTTTCCGGGGCAGGCAGAGGACGTATTCCGGGATTTGAAATGCCCCTGCGCACCATGCTTCTGGAAAAGAATGCAACATACAGCTACGATAAAGCAGTTTTTGGTTCCTACCGCAATTTTGTTCCTGATATTTATTGCTACGGATACCAGATGACCCAGTATGCAAGAGAAAAACACGGTCCGGCATTCTGGAGCAATGCAATCAGCTATACAGCCCGAAACCCTTACCTGATCTGGCCGCTGGCAGTGTATATGAAAAGGCACTTCGGTTTTTACAAGTCCGATCTCTATAAAGCCACTATTGACTCTCTTAAAGATCTGTATAATAATAAAAAAGATAGCTATATATCAACAGATTATTCACGTATAAACCTGAGAGAAGACCGGGTTTATACTGATTACAAGTTACCGAAGGATTTGGGAAACGGCCGGGTTATTGCGTTCAGGAAAGGATTGAACCAGGCCGGTAATTTTGTAGTGGTTGAACCTTGCGGCACTGTCAGCAAGCTTTTTAATACCGGCAGATTCAACCAGTTAAAATATGATGTTCATGGATCGTGGGTTGTTTGGGATGAAGTTGTTCCTGATCCCCGCTGGGAAAGAAGAGACTATTCGGTGATTGTGCTTGCCAACCTGCAAAACCATACAAAAAAAGCGCTTACCCGAAGAACCCGTTATTTCAGTCCCGATATATCACCCAATGGCAAAATTATTGCCGTTATCGAGATCGACGAAACAAACCGGAACTTCATCACATTGCTCGACCTGCAGTCAGGTGAACCGATTACCCGTATACCTGCTCCCCCCGGAAGTGCTCTTCAGTTTCCCGAATGGACAGATATGCAGCATATAGCAGCCATAACTGTAGGCAACACCGGCAAACAACTTGTTGTCCTTGACCTGGATGGTGAAAATTGGTCACTGATCCTGTCGGCCGGCCAGGAGGATATTTCAGAACCTGTTAACTATAAGAAATATATTTTGTTCAGAGGATCATTTAATGGAATAGAAAATATATATGCTGTAAATAAAAGTAAATCAGCAGATATTTATCAAGTTTCCTTTTCCCGGTATGGAGGATACCATCCCGCCGTAACAGGCGATTCATCCCGGTTGCTGTTTTCTGATTATACATCGCTGGGTTTTGATGTGACCTCAATACCCCTGGATACCAGTCGATGGATTCAGGTATTGCCAGCACAAAAAGCCGAACCTTCCTGGCATATCCAGCCTGTTGTATGGACTGATCAGCAAACCGCTTCCAAAGTTATCACCGAAGAAAAACCTTACAGGAAGGCTGCACACTTGTTCCGTTTTCACTCCTGGCTGCCCTTTTATGCCGATGTAAACAAGCTGACGGAAAACCTGGAACAGTTGCCAATCAGGCCAGGATTTATCTTGTATTCACAGAATGAGATAAGTACACTTACTTCAAGTTTAGGTTACAGTTACGACCAGGGATACCACAAAATCTTTCCTGCTTTCTACTGGCGGGGTTGGTATCCGGTCGTGGAGTTTTCTGCTCAGCTGGGGGGTCCCGCACAGGTCATGCCATTGCCTGCAAGTGTTGAGGTGCCTGCAAAACCTATGCCTTACTACGAGTTCACGCTGAAAACATACGTACCTATGGTATTCAGCAAGGGTGGATACAACATCCGCCTGCAGCCGGGGATTGATTACCAGCAATTGGGTATCTGGCACTATTCAAATGCCACCCTGTTACAGGGAATCGACTTCATTCATTTCCGAACTCAGGTAAGCCGGTACAAGCGTCTCGCAGCACGCGATTTTCTTCCGCCGTCAGGTCAATCCCTTTCAGTTACGCTGACAGAAACAGTGCTTGATAAAGACCTGTTTGGAAACCTTTATTCCATTGAAACGGGATTGTATTTCCCGGGACTTGTCCCGCAGCATTACTTTTATATTACTGGAGGTTACCAGCAGCAGCATGTGGAAAAGTATTATATTCCCATCAACCGGATTGACTTTCCGCGAGGATTTCAATCAACCGTATCAGAGCAACTTAGTAGTGTTAGCTTAAATTATGCATTTAATGTAGCTTATCCCGATTGGTCTGCTGGTCCTTTCCTTTATCTCAAGCGCTTTCGGATGAATCTCTTTTACGACCTGAGCTACGGGGTAAAAGCGCAGGAATTCACCCCAACCGGAAGCGCGTATTTTACCGGGTATTATGCTTCCACAGGTACGGAAATACTGGCTGATTTGCATCTGATCCGCTTTATTTTCCCTATTTCCGCAGGCACCAGAATGATATACCTTCCGGGAAGGCAAAAGCTCCAGCTCGAATGGTTGATCAACATCAGTACCGGTATATTTTAACGGCTGAGGTGCACAGACTTTCAGATTGCGTTCACATCAGACGATCAG
Source organism: uncultured Bacteroidales bacterium (assembly GCA_964560225.1). Lineage (GTDB taxonomy): Bacteria > Bacteroidota > Bacteroidia > Bacteroidales > UBA10428 > UBA5072. Next base: position 23,417 of record CAZLLD010000001.1, on the reverse strand, counting down.
GTTGAACTGACAAGGCGGGCCAGTTTTTCAAGGCACGCAACCATTGCTTTTTGCAGCGAGTCAAAAGAGGGATCTTTATCGAAGTCGATATATACAAAGCCGATGCTCAGGCTTGAGTTTTGAATCGCCAGATTGTTCAGCAGGTGCGGTTTGTTGAGGCGATAAGCTTCACGTATTTTCCTTTTCACCCGGTTGCGGTCAACGGCATGCTTGAACTTCTTTTTTGAAACTGCCACAAGAATTTTGATTTCCATGGGCTTTTCCGTTTTCTCAACGGTGAAAAACACCTTAAATGGAGTCACATGGAAGGATTTGCCTGCACCAAAGAGCGTTTCTACCTGGTTCCTGCCGGAAAGCCTTTCATTTCTTCCGAAAGTGTATTGATGTATCATTTGTTCAGCACAATTCTGAAGATGGTTCCCTTGTTCACTTCTGACTGGTAAACAAATACCTTTCCTTCATGGTATTCTTCAACAATTCTTTTAACAAGTGATAATCCCAGTCCCCATCCCCTTTTCTTCGTGGTATATCCGGGTTTGAATATGGTGTGGTACATGGATTTGGGAATACCCTTGCCTGTATCGCAAATATCAATATAAATCACCTGCGTCAGATCGGAAACCACAACCTCTATGTCACCTTTTCCCTGCAAGGCATCCATGGCGTTCTTGCACAAATTTTCAATTACCCATTCAAAAAGTGCAGCATTGACGGGAACGATAATTTCGTTAGGCGGCAGATTCAGGGTAAACCTGACTTTGTCAGAGGACCTGGTTTTTATATAATTTACGGCAACCTGAATAATATCAAGCACGTTTTCTTTTACCAGCACAGGTTTTGAGCCAATTTTAGAGAAGCGCTCGGTGATTTTCTCCAGCCTGGTCACATCTTTCTCCAACTCATTCAGCATTTCCCGGTCACCATTGCGAATTTTCATCATTTCAACCCAGGCCATCAGTGATGAAATAGGTGTTCCGAGCTGATGCGCTGTTTCCTTTGACAGGCCAATCCAAACCTGGTTTTGTTCGAACTTCCGTGAAGTGCTGAATGCAAAATATGCGATCAGAATGAAGAGAAGAACAACTCCAAACTGGACCAGGGGATAATAGCGAAGCAGGTCAAGCAGAACAGATTGGTTATAATACAGGTATTGTTTATCAGACAGCGAAAGAAGGATGGTTATCGGAGGAGCATGTTCTTTCATTTGCTCGAGCTTCCGGTTCATATACTTCGGATTTCCCAGTTTAGCCGTATCCAGATTTCTTGAAAGCAGGATGTGATCCAAAGAATCGGTCACCATTACAGGAATCGTTGTATTGTCTTCAATTAACCCGGCATAAAAATCAAGGTTGGAATCATCCGTGCCGGAGCTGACAATTTGTGTCCATGCATCAGCCAGCATTTCTGCCTTTTTCTTTTCCTGTTCAGCCATTCTGGTCACCAGTTGATTGGTATATACCAGAGAGGCAATACCAATAAACACTGCGAAAATTAACAGCAGGAACTGCCAGCGTTGTTTTTGTCTGTAAGTGTTCAAGGACCTTTTGATTTAATGTCTTTTTAGTGTAATCAATCCGGTATGATCATCAGTCTTCTTCCCATTCAATCACGATGTCGGCATCTTTTTCAGCGTCAGGCAGCGTTTTCTTCACCTCATTCCCTGTTTCTGGTTCTTCCCATTCAATTCTGAAATTGTCGGAAGATGGCTTACCGGCTGCTCCGGTGTCTTTGCTGCTGACATGGTCACGGGTTATGCTGAAAGCCTTTTTCCTGTCAAACCGTACATCATAATGGTCCGGCGTTCCCACAATCATGAGCGGTATGGTTGTCTGATCCTCCCTGGATTCTTCCATCAGAAATTCGTCAATTTCCTTTTTCTTTTTCCGTGTCTTGTTGAACAGCACTTCAGAAAGTAACACTTTCAAACGGTAATCAAATACATTGTCAAATGAATGGGTTCCTGCAGCTTTGATATTGAAAGCCGTGGAGTTGATGGCCATTTCAGGTATCGTAACAAGCCGGTTATTGATGTAAATGGTATTCTTTAATGTTTTAAAACGAATGTGTCTTAATTCATCAACATCAATGTATTTCGAAAGTTTCATCATGGGTTCAAACTGCACCAGTTCGCCATTGGCAATCTCCAGGTCTCCCTTTGCCAAAATACTGCCGGGAACAATATGTAAAGTGGAATCCCATACACCACTGAAACCAATTGTTCCGGTAAGCCGACCCTTGATGTTCTTTTCCACGATGAAATGCTGTGTAAAATTGTTGAACGCGGCAAACAATTGCTGGATGTTGATTTTTCGGGGTTGTGCATTGCAGGTAACGTAATAGGTTTTGTCAGCTTTTCCCTGAATAAGAGCATTCCCGGTTATAGACCCGTCAGGGAAATTCATTGAAAAGTTTTCAACGAACATGGAGTCCCTGAGGGCCGAAAGGGTTAATACCACATGGGCGGCTTCGAATTTCCCGGCCTTGAATTTTTTGGCGTTTACACGGGCTTTCAAATAGATCCCTGAAGGAAAAACCGAAAGACTTTTATAACCGCTGGACGACTGATCATTTGAAGGATGACCTAAATATTTACTAATGTCGAGGTTATCAGAACTTATTTCAAGTGTAGATTTAAGCAATTGATTATTCAGCAAATAATCCGGCAGATTCGCCAATTCGCCATGGATCATCAGGTCAGTTTCATTCAGTTTCAGGTGCAGGCTGTCAAAACGGACCGGGTTACCCCAGGTGGCTTTGCCGTATATGTGATCCAGGGTAACGGGGGCATTTTTCATCCTGAATGAAGCATCCTCAGCTTTGAATATCCCGCTTTTAATATAGCGTAATGCCAGCATTGCAGAATCGGCTGAAAACCCCTTCAGATTGCCTTCAGCAAGAAAATCGTTACGAATCAGCCCTTCCATTATTTCAACACGATCCAGGTCTGCAAATTCCTTTAAAGCCTTCAGATCGATCAGTGAACTGATGTCTGCCGTGAAGTGCAGCTGGTTCAGATCTCTGAGCCTGAGGCTTCCATTGATATTGCCTTTGCCCAGAGCGGCATTGAAATGGTCAAGTTGCAGCAAAAAAGTGGAAGCACTGTTTCCCGAAAGATTTCCTTTGATGCTGATGTTTTCTGCTGTTTTTCTGGTTCGCGGGTTTCTGGCCGAACAGTCATTCAGTTCAAATGTCGAAGTATACATCACGCCGCCCCTGCCTGAAACATCTCCTTTGATGGTAAGATACATCTTACCCTGTCCAGCGAATGACAGTTCATGCATCAGGGAGCTGTCTGAAAGCGGGAAGAGCGATATGAGTTCACCAAGGCCGAATTTTGGCATGTTGACGGTGAGATCCAGGTTTTTATTCTTGCCACCCTGATATTGTCCGTTTACCACAGCGTTGGCCTTGTTTACCTGAATCCGGCTCTCGCTGAAACGGATGCGCCCACTGCTGTAAACCATTTTTCCGGAAAGCTGCACTGAAGAATTTTTCAACAGGTTCTTATCCTTTACGGTAAGGTTAAACTGCGGCATATTGCCCCTGATTTCACCGTAAAGCACTTCTTCAGTTGAAATGGAACCCTTGAAGCCCATCTTTCCTGCAAATGAGGAAATATCAACCTGCGAAGGAACTGAAACAAACCTGACGGCCATATCATTGAGCCCGATGCCGCGAAGTTTGACCGCATGTTGCCGACCGGAGGTATCGGTGCTTTTCCATACACGGAGGTTGTGACGATTCTTTTTATCAATCAGAATGTTCGTTCGGCCGTGTGAAATATCAATTTTTTTCAATTCAAATTCCTGCTCAAAGAGTTTTAAGAGATCAAACTGCAGCAATACGCTTTTGGCTTCCAGCAAGGTATCAGAATATGAGCCCCTAAAATCACCTGGGGCGAAATTGCTGCCCGAAAGCAAAACAACCTCTTCAATTTCAATGGTTGCGTTAGGGAAACCCCGTAATATCCTGAATTTGAGATCACCCATGGTAAGTTCCGTCAACAGGTGTTCATCAAGGTATTTTTTCATGAACCGGATAGTGGGTTTCTCATAAAATAGGGAGACCAGAACCGACACAATCAGAATCAAACCCAGTATACCTGCCATGAACAGGGAAGCAATCCGCAGCAGCTTGCGCAAATGTGAACTCATCATACCCGGAAATAAAAGCATCAATTAATCAGTAAACTCCCATCGGGGAGTATTTATTACCAATCAATACAAAAGTATATTTATTTGGTGAAAAAAGATCAGTTGGAAATGATCCCGGATCTTGATTCTAAGTGGGAAGCTTCTTTTTTCAATACGTTGTTTTCAGGGGAAAGATAACGGTTCATAACCATCAGGGCATGTTTGAAATCCAGAGGCTTGGAAATGTAATCATCGCAACCAGCTTCCTCCATCCTTTCCTTGTCCCCGGCCATGGCAAAGGCTGTCTGGGCAATTACCGGAATTTCCCTGTTTATCCTTTTGATGATCCTGGTTGCCTCATAACCGTCCATTTCAGGCATCATGATGTCCATAACAACCAGGTCGATTTTCTGTGACGACCTGATGATTTCAAGTGCCTGTTTCCCGTTAGCGGCATGAATGGTTTTCGCGTGGGTCTTTTTTATCAGCTCATTAATGAATTTATAGCTGTTCAGGTCGTCTTCGGCAATCAGGATGGTTTTGCCTTTCCATTGGTAATGGCCATCTGATGCGCGGACGGGTTCCTTTGATTCGGCATGGATTACGGTGGGTTTCAGATAGGGCAGGGTAAACAGGAAGGTTGTTCCTGTTCCTTGCACCGAGTTAACCCACATTTCACCACCAAGAAGCTGAACCAGGTTCCTTGAAATGGCAAGGCCCAGACCGGTTCCCGCAATGTTTCTTTCTTCCGACCGCTTGGCTCTCCGGAATCTTTCGAAAATCAGGTTCAATTCTTCACGTGACATTCCCGGCCCGGTATCCTGAACAAAAAACTCAACCAGCGTATCTTCCCTGGTGGTATATCCAAAGCAAACAGAACCTTTGTCGGTAAACTTGATTGCATTGTTCACCAGGTTTATTAAAACCTGCCTGAGTCGCAACGGATCCGTTTTCAGATATACTTTTCCGGCATCCGGATCGGGTTTGAAACTGATCTCCAGGTGTTGCTTGTTAAACCGCTTCAGGATCTCTGTTGAGGTGGTCAGCAATTCTTCTCCCAGGGTATTCAGTTCACAGTCTTTTTTTACAATTTTAAGCTCCCCTGCTTCAATCTTAGCCATGTCAATGATATCGTCAACCAGGTTCAGCAACACTTCACTGCTTGTGCGTATATACCTGGTGAAGTCCTTTTTCTGGACCTCAGGAATCTGATCAGAAGCCAGCAGGTTGGAAAATCCGATGATTGAATTCATCGGAGTTCTTATTTCATGAGACATGTTGGCAAGATAGGACGACTTCAGTTCATCTGAAGTTCGCGCTTTATAAGTCTCCTGCTGAAGCATACGGATGTAATCGACCCTGTCGGTGATGTCGATAATGATGCCCCTTTTGCCTGCCACCCGGTTGTTCCTGATGATGTTATCGGTATAAACCGAGGCTGGGAACCGGGATCCGTTTTTACGGATGGCAATGAAATTGGAATTTTCCAGTTTATCATTACCCAGAATGTCTTCCTGGCTTGATTCAGAAATCAGTGTTTCAATCAGATTCAATCCTTCAGAAAGATTTTCGGGAGCATAACCAAAAGCCCTGTACCAGGCTTTGTTAACATACGAATAATTGCCGTATGAATCGGTTTCAAAAACACTTTGAGGTAACATGTCAGCCAGCTCACGATAACGCTGCTGGTTGTCCTCGGCTTTCTGAAGGGCACTGTCACGTTGCTTTTCCCATATTTTCAACTGCGAAAGCAAATTGCGGAATTCACGGTATATCTGTTTTACTTCATAGGCTGAATTTCTAAGGTCAATTGAATGGCTGCTGTCACGATGGTCCCTGGACAGCACGGAAATGTAATTGGTGAGCGCTTCAAGGTGTGAGGCTATATGCCGTGTGGCCTTGAAACTGAAAAAAACCGCCATCACCAGAATAACGACCACTGCAAATGCATAAAAAATATTTAACCTGTTGATCAGTGCCTTTTGTGAGAAAGCTGAATGCTGTGTCAGATCATTGAAGGATCTTTCAATAATCCGGCCGATGCTGCTCAATGAAGCCTTCAGTGCGTCATTGCTTCGAATCCCCGCTTGCCTGTCAAGATCTACCAGCCTGAACAGCGCTCCCGAATAATTCTCCAGGAGTTTCCGGGCACGGGCTTTTTCAATTACCGATAAGCGGTTATTCGAAGCAATGGCCTTATTCAATTCGGGCAGCAGCGTATGAAGAGATGTGACCGAATTGCCAACATCACCTGAGAAATAGTCATTTTCAATTTTCTTAAGCCGGTAAATATCGTGAGCGGTAAAACCGGGAGTGCCTTCAATCAGATGGCCATAATCCAACAATTCACCTTCCAGCCCTGAATTGCGGTATCCCCGTTTGTAAACCAGATATACCAGGCTGTCAAACAGGTAATTGTATTTATTCAAATGGACCGACAACACCTTCAGGCTGTCAGAAATACCCAACACATGGATCTGTTTTGTATTTTGAATTTGAGCGAGGGATGCCATAAGCTCCCGGCTGGTTTGCACGTGCTCGGTTAAATAGGGATTGAAACCCTTGATAAAAAAATCTGAATTGACCTGATCCTGAGCTAAAAAGTCGGTCACCGACCGGGAATCTTTCAGAAATTCAATATAAAGCCGGTTGATTTCTCCGGTTACCCGGGTTATGGCCTTTTCACGCGAATGATGAATCACACTGACAGGAATAATTAACCCGGTCGTGAGTAGCATAAAGATAAGAAACCAGGATAATAGTCTGTATCTAAGAGAATTGAGCATGCTGCCGGAACATTGTCATAATGATACACAAAGTAGTCATTAATCAATGATTCTATAGGGTGATTAAAAAAAAGTTATTGACATTTCAAGGAAAAGATGGGAAAGTTATCAAAAGGTTGCGTAAAAAAAAGAGGCGCTGTTTGCAGCGCCTCTTTTAAATTTCTTAGAATGTAAAGGCCAGTCCGATGGTGAAAGGGTGCAATTCCGGCCCCTTATCTGCCACAAACATGGGCGTTATATAATAATCAGCGAACAGGTAGGTTGTTCCGTAGCCCACACAGGCAGTCAATCCGTAACGGAAGGGATTGATGTTGAAGTCGTCATTGTCCTTGTCTTTGTTCTTCCCGTTTTCGTCCTTGTATACCACCTTGGTATGTGAACCCAGTTTCAGTCCTCCCACAACACCTGCTGAAATGAACACCCTTTTGGCCCTTACCGTATTTGGAAACTGAAATTCCAGAAGCAGCGGTACGCGCAGGAACAAAGTTGTGAGTTTGCTTTTGCTGACATCACCCCGAAGGGAATCAACCACCACCATATCGTTGACCTCAATAATGGAATTGTTCCGGTCAAAGAAGTAATTGTTGTATTCAAGTCCCAGTCCGGTTACCAGTCCGGCATGCGTAGTGCCAAAACCCAGGCTGAACTGGGCAAAATTAAGATCAACAGCCCATGACCTGCCTGTGTTGAGGTCCATGAATATATCATTTCCTTCTCGTGAAATGGTCATGTCGTCATCCAGGAAATTGTTCAGTCCCATTCCGAACCCGGCCCAATGACCCCGGAATTTCCTGTTGCGCATCTTTTTCCTGTCCTCAGTCAGGTCATAAATATTGATTTCCGGATCCTGGTCTTCATCACGCTTCACAATCCTGATTTCCTTGTCTCCCACTTTGATGCTTGTGGAATCGCGGTGATCAGCCACTTTAATAACGCCCTTTTCACCCACCTTTACCACTGTAGTGTCTCCGTCTTCAATCACTTTGACCACTTCTTTATCCAGCACCCTGATGGTTACTTCATCTTCATCCTCATCAACAATCATCGGGGTGAGTCCGTCATCGTCGTCAATGATCACCTTATCGTCATCAATGATCACTTCATCCGGAGTGTCTTCCTTCCCCATGATTCGTTTGAGCGAATCGAGTTCCTGAGCATATATACCTGTTGCAAAAGCAAAGAGTACAACCAATGCATATAGTTTTTTCATAAAGCAGATAATTTTAAAGTTCTTGATTTTACCTGTCTGACGTTTGAGCAGGAAGAAAGTTACACCGGCTATTTGATTTTATTTCCGGATATCCTGTAGCTCTCCGTGTTTAAAAGAATGGCCGACAGTTTTCCGTTATCATCCAGGGTTTTATCAATATCCAGGTTGGCTTCGGTGAGGTAGTTGAAACCCTGAATGGCTTTTTCCGCGGTTTTCCAGAAATCCATCCTGCTGATCAGGGAGCCCAGCAATCCGGCATTCTTTTCAGATGAATGCAAATCAACAGCTGCTATGTCTTGCAGGTTTGTCTCCGATTGCAGGGTTACCGCCATTCTTGAAAAATCCACCGGCGGCACCGGGGATACCGTCAACATACCTTGAGCGCCAACAGATTCAATAGGATGCAGCACCACGGCTTCATCGGACGTTTCCCGCGTAACGGGCAGATCAGCAACGGCAGGCGTTGCCTTCCTGTAATTTTCTATAGGGGCATGGTCTGAGTTTGTTTGCTGCTTTGCGGATTCTTCGTTGGTGGATGGCAAATCAGCATGAAATGCCGGTGCCATCACTTGTTCTTTTACCGGTGCCTGTGTAAAAGCTGATTCAGCTGGTTTTTTTGAAATCACCACGAACAGCAATGCTAAGGAGGCTGCAATGCCCGCTGCGAAATAGAATAACCGGGAATTCCGTGCAACAGGGGTGCTTTTTTTAAGCAAAGCCTTGTTGGCAAACACCACCGAAATATCGGGCTGTAATTTCAGTTTTGCGTACAGGTCGAATTCCTTCTTTTTTTCGGGATGCTTTGCCAGGAAATCCGAAAGCCGCTTCCGGCCAGCTTGGTCAAGCAATTGCTCACACGAGGCTATGCAAAATTCATCAAAGTTCCCCAAGGTGATTTCGGATACATCTGCGAAGTCTTTTTTAAGCCGGTCTTTCAGATGGTATTCGTGTTTTCCGTTAAGAGCCATGCGGGTATCATATTCCGGAATGTAACTTTCGTATTCCGGGTTTTCAGCCAGGAATGCCATTAAATCCGCAGTAAGCAACGGATCCAGGTTGCCTTCCAGGTAATCGAGCAGGTATGCCTCAAAATTGTTCTGGTTGATAGTCATGGTATCCTGTTTAAATAACTGCTTCAATACTTCCTATGTAATTCTTCAGGAACATCCTGGCTCTGAATATGTAAACTTTAACCTGCGACTCACTGAGTCCGGTTATTTCTGCAATTTCCTCATACGAATATCCTTCATAATCGCGCAACATGATCACACTTCGCTGGTCCTCCGGCAGCCGGTTTACTGCTTCATCCAGGATCTGGCTGAGTCCCGTATAATGCCTCGGGGCCACAGGCCGGTCGTGCTTCTCTTGCTCGAATGCCGTCATTCTTTTTTCCTTTCTGATCAGGTCAATCATGGTATGGTAGGCGGTGGTAAACAAATACGACCTGACCTTGTCGGCGGCCACTTCATTCACTTTTACCCACAGTTTTTCATAGGTATCCTGAACGACGTCCTGCGCCCTGTCCTCATGTTTCAGATTTTTGAGAACAAAGCGGTAAATCCCGTCGGAGTAATCATCTACACTTTTGTTGTATTCGGCAATGGTCATGTTGTGATCCGGATTCGAAGGTATGACGATTGAGCGGGTGTAAAGTTACAGGAAAATCAAAAATTGTATTTCAATCTCAGGAACACCAGGTTTATTCTGGCTTTATTTCCAGCCACGGTACTGTTGAAATGTTGCCAGATCAATGAAAAACCCAGGTTTTCTGCAAGGGAGTATTCCAGTGAAGGTCCTGCAAAATATCCTCTGAGGTCAGGCAGCCACATGGCAGAGATGGTAGCATTCACCAGGGGAGTGATGGCCCAGGTGAACTGACCGAAAGCAGAATACTCGGAAAAAGCCAGGTCTTTGGCAGACAGATTTCCCGAGTAAAGGCTGTTGAGATGGTTCAATTCAAGCGGATTATTGCAATACATGAATTGCAGCTGAACAGAGGAGTTGTCTTCAAAAACCCGGTCAAAGCCGGTTGTGGCAATCAGCGTACTTTTTGCCGGAAGTGAATCTGCATCGTGGTAAAACCAGGAGGCCTCACCCCTGAAAGAAACGTTTTTTATTGAACCTGACCAGCCTGTACCAGCAACCAGGTCTTCACCATTGACCAGTCCCGCCAGGAACTGAAAATCATAGCTCCATTTGTTGAACCTGTACAAACCGGCTGCTGTTATGGTATGCTCCCGGTCGGCCTTTACAGCCATCTCCAGGGTGGAAGATGATGAAGGAAAATACTGAAACCTTACCGCATCGCTTCCGGGTCGTTCCACATAGTCAAAATCAAAAAAAGAATAGGCATTGAACAAGTCATTTGGATTCCAGACAAAGGTTTGACCCCAGTTAATCCGCTGTCTTCCTGCAGTAATCTGGAATCTGCCCAGCTGGATATCAAGCCAGAGCCTGTCGATAGTGGTGTTTAAAAGCAAGGATTGCTTTTCAATCACATTCCATGACATATCGGCAAATCCGTTGTCGGCCCCGATCATTTCACTGTACAGGGTTCCCATGCGCACCCTGTCTCCGGTGAAAAGCCGGTTACGCAATTCCACCGCAAAAATGAGTTTGTCACCAACGAATCCTTTGAAATTTAACCTGTTGTGCAGTATGTTTTCATTCATGAATGGCCCCGACAGCGAGTCGAACAGGGAACTTTGCAGCATGGTCAGGTAGCCGTTGAAGCTGTATGGTTTGCTGTCCTGCGGGAACAATACTCCGGTGTTTATCAACAACAACAGGAATAAGAAATGATATTTCTTCATCAGGGAAACAGGTTATGACGACCGCTCTTTGACATCATCCGATATCACTTTTCCATCTTCGAGAGTGATCACCCGGTGGGCCATTTTAACCACGCGCGGGTCATGCGTTGAGAAAATGAAGGTGATTTTCGACTCGTGGTTCAGTTTTTCCATTATTTCCAGCAGGGTGGTGGCCGATTTGGAGTCGAGGTTGGCAGTGGGTTCATCGGCCAGCACAAACTTGGGTCTTGAAGCCAGTGCCCTGGCTACTGCCACTCTTTGCTGCTGACCTCCCGACAGCTTACCAGGCTTGCTGTTAATGCGATCGCCTAATCCCACAGCATTCAGAAGCTCAAGGGTACGTTCATTTTTTTCTTTCTCGGGCCATTTCTGCAGGGTCATGATGAATTCCACATTCTCTTTGGCCGTGAGTACGGGGATGAGGTTATACGACTGAAACACGAAACCGATATGGTTGAGCCGGAAATCAATCAGTTGTGATGATCTGAGTGTTGAAAGGTTGGTGCCGGCAATGATGATATCGCCCGAAGTCGGCTGGTCAAGTCCTCCTATCATGTTCAGCAGCGTTGTTTTGCCCGACCCGGAAGGGCCTACAATTGCTGCGAATTCGGCCTCCGTAAAGTCAAGCGTCACATCATTAACCGCATGAACCTGTACTTCAGACGAATTGTATATTTTGTTCACATTTTTTAATTCAATTACTTTCATGGGTTGCTTTTTAATTGTCCTATTCAGTTCGGAGTGCTTCCACGGGGATTAGTTTCAGGGCCTTTCGTGCCGGCCAAACCGAGGCAACAAGGGCGGTGATTGTGACCATAAGGGTGGTAAACAAAATAAAGCCGGGCTTTACAACAGGATAAACCCTGGCTGCGAATCCGATGGCTTCAAATCCTTCACCCCAGCCCGAAAAGTGAATCCCGGTTTCCCCAAGTGACAGTGCAATCAGCCATCCCAAAAGCATACCTGCCAGGGCGCCGGCAAATGTCAGGAAGAAGGTTTCAAGCATGATCATTGAAAAAACTCTTCTGTGGTTCATGCCAATGGCCATCAGCATGCCCAGTTCTTTGGTCCTTTCCAGAACGGCCATCATCATGGTGTTGATGATTCCAAAAGCAAGGGCAAGCATGATGATTCCGACGAAGATAAAGTAATAAATATAGATGAAATCGTGCATCATGGCTGCATCCGGAGCCAGTTCTCTCCAGGTTCGGATAGCATAGCCGCCGGCATTCCGGTTCAGCATTTCTTTTACAGCATCAGCATCATCGGTACCTTTGCACAAAATGGCGATCTCATGCGTCAGCACCTCATTGCCGCCATACAGGTCAACCAGGTCCCGGGCATTGACAAATACGGCAACCTGGTCGAAACCGGCATTGGTGGTTTTATAAATTCCACATACCCGGAATATTCCCTGAACCGGATTGCCTTCGAGGTCGGAGAGGGTGAGCTGAACTTTGTTTCTGATCCGGTAATTCAGCGCCTGCCCGGCAATTAAAAGCCCATTTTTGTTTAACATCCGGTGGCCAAGTTCTTTTTTCAAAGTATCGGTGAAATCCTTATACGACTTGAAACGAATATTTCTTAAAGGTTCCAGGCTCGAGACAACAGCTTCAGGTACTGTTTTCGCCAGATTCTCAAGCACGCTGTCGGTGAGGTTATACTGTTTCAGCTTGAGCAGATCGGCGACTTTGTCGCCAATCAGAATGCCTCCCCGGTGCGCGCTGTCCAGGTATACACCCCCGTCGGGCACAATCCTCTGGTAAATCTCAGTTACCTGGCGCTCTTTCTCAGGATCAATGCCATAAACCATAACACCGGCATTGGCCCAGGGAGTACCGGCCATGGCCACGAGCTTGGTTCTTTGAACCCATCCCGAAATGGTTTCAAGAGAACTGACGGTGTTCACGATCGCGTCCGTATTTTCAACAGTCAGGCTGATTTCCTCATTCCGCACGTAGTTTTCATTGTGAATCTGCACATGTGACACCTCATTGTATATGGCATCGTGAAGCCGTTGTTTGGTCCAGCCTTCCATAATTCCGACAAGCATTATCCCCGCTATAATACCGATGGTAACAGCAGTGATTACCACGAAGCTTCTCTTCTTGTTGCGCCATATGTTTTTCCAGGCAATCGACCAGATCATAACCTTGATGTTTTAAGCCCTGAGGGCTTCAATTTCTTTTAAAGTGCCAATCTTCCTTAAAGGATACAGGGTGGCCAGAACCACCATGAGGGCTACTACAGCAGCCTGCCAGTAGAAATAGGGGCCAAACCAGGCTGTGGGCATTACGGCATCCCATCCCCAGTCTTCCATCATATTGCCCAGATCCCCTTTGAGCACAACCGGGTAATAGTAGAAATACAGGATAAGGGGCACGCTGGCCAGCAGGCCGCTCACCAGTCCGATACCTCCCAGCAGCAGCATCTCGATGGACACAATCCGCTTCAGTTTGCTTTTTTGCATGCCAATGGACACCAGAACACCGAACTCCCTTTTACGTTCGGAAACCATCATCAATACCGTGCCGAATATGCCAAAGAAAATGATGAAGTACAATATCCCGAGCATGGCCATCCCGGTTTGGCTGTCGCCCTGAATTTGCTGGTAAAGCACGGGATTCAGCTCATACCAGGTTTTCGATGTGGTGTTTTCATCAATTAGAAGTGAATTGATCAGGGCTTTTGTTTTTTTCAGGGTTCGTTCCGATTTGCTGGTCAGGTTTACTACGAGTGAAGTGATGCGGTCACCGGTGTCAAAAAGTTGCTGAGCCGCAGGGATGGTCATGATGATCAATTTGTTGTCCATCTCCGGAGAAGGCATTTTTATGATTCCCCGGACCGGAAACAATCCGGTTGCAGTGGACCCGTGGTATCCCTGTCCCATGAGTATCACAGAATCACCTATGGCTACCTTGAGATAACCTGCAAGCCTTTCTGATACCAGTATGCCATCATCACCGGCAGTCAGGTAACCATTTGTAACACTTGCATATTTAAGAATTTCGGGCAGGCATTGTTCTGTTTCTTTTTCAGAAAAGCCCATTTCAAGGGCAATACGGGCTGATGAGGAATAAGACCTTCCCCTGATTTCTTTCAGTTTCCCAATTATTTTCCCGGGTAGGCGGCCTTCAGCAACAATTGGGCTGATGGTTTCATCCGTGATCCGGTATTTCACCAGTTTGCTTTCGGGATTTGAGAATGCTTTTTCCTTTTCCGGATCAACAGCAATAACAGCCACTCCTTTGGTTTGTGTTCCACTCGATGCGAGGGCAAACGATTCGAGATGCGGAGTCACGGAACCCACACGACCCAACCTGGAGATAGCACCAATCAGCGAGTCGCTGTATTCAAATGAATAATCCACCAGCGGATTATCCTGGTATTTTTCGTGTTGTACCTGGATGTACCCTGTGAAAGATTCAATGAAGTTGATGATCATGTGATCATACGAGCCCAGCTGGTATGATCTCATGACAACGGCAAAGAACACGGCGAAGAAAACCGACGCTGAAGTAATGAGGGTTCTGCGCCTGTTTCTCCACAGGTTTCTCCAGGCTATTTTCAGTTCGTCTTTCACGGTTAAAACCGGTAAGCAATTTATCGCACCCTTTTCATTTGTTGCTGAGAAAAGAAGCTTTCCTGAACAGGTTCATTGAACTTTATCTCCAGAATACTGACCAGGGTTTTGTTATCAGGCTCTTCTTCAGGCACCATTTCAATCTTTGAGGTAACGGTTCTGCCATCCATAATTTTGATCTCCGATCCGGTTTCGGTTCGCACCAGGTAGCCGTCTTCATCATACAGCTCGGCCTTCATCACCAGAAATTCCTTTTTGTCGATCCACCGGATCTGCTTTCCCCATACAATGGAGGCCTCTTCTTTGGCAGTCATCAGGATCTTGTAACAGAGCCGGCCTCCAATGCTTTCCTCGCCCATGATTTTATGGGTATAGTCATTCACCACAGAGGATTCTTTCAGGATATCGTCATTGGTATAATCCGATCCCATCCAGCCCTGCGACATCATTGAGGGAGGCAGTTTGATCAGCCGGCTGATCGAAGGATTCCAGCTCCACATTTCCGATCCCCTTTTCAGGAAACTCTGACCGGCTTCCTTGGCCGGAGCGGTAATCAGCGTAAGCGCATAATCCCTGCCCAGGGTCCAGTTCCTGAATTCAATGGTTCTTTTCCATCCGGGCCGGGTGATCGTCATCGACATGATGCTGTAACTGCTTTTTTCACCATTGAATTTCTCATCGGCTCTTCGGACAATATCGGTGGCCGAGGGTGTTTGGGCAACAATGATTTCGGAAATCAATAAAGTTGAAAGAAGCACCATTGCCGCAATAAATGGGAGTTTCATGACAGGACTTTTTGATATGCAATTAGTCTGAAGGGACACCATTAGGTGAACGAAGGACAAAAGTTAGCCTATTTGAGTTACAAGTACAAGATTTCTACCGGTTTTTTGAGGGCGTCTCAAAAGTCTTGCCATTTGTCATTGCGAGAGAGGCACGACCGAAACGTCGTCATTGCGAGGGAGGAGGTACGACGACCGCGGCAATCTCTTGTTGTTCGCTACTCAATTTAGATTGCTTCACTTCGTTCGCAATGACGTGCTCACTTATTCGGCCCTATGAAACAACCCCATCAGGACTGCAGATGACCACCCGCTCAATTATTCAAATCCGGGATTCCGGTAAAGGGTTACATATACCTGCATGCAGCGGAATTCTTTTTCCGGGATCCATTCATTTTTCAGTTCATCAATTTCTGCATCGGTGAATTCATTCATAATATTTGAGTAAAAGACGTACTTGTTTACCGAAAGATCTTTTTCTGCAAAGGACCGGTTATTCTCTGAAAGGTCAATATATTTAAATGAGGCTAAATTCGGAAAAGCAGTTCCGGTTTCAGTATATGGAATTCCTTTTGTTTCAATGTAATCCACCATTTTGTTTCTCAGATGATAATAAGGAATATGGGCGAGTGTGGCATCCCATCCTTTGGCAATATGATCGGGATAAACCCAGAAATTCCCTGTGATCAGACCAATAGCCATAAGAATATAAAGGGGCTTTTTTAGCTTGTCTTTTTTAATGAGTTCAAATACTGCATAGCACACAAGCAGTGTAAACGACAGGTAAATGGGCAACAGGTACCGGTGTGCCAGCAAATTGGCATGCAAAAGCATGGAAGCGGGTAAAATAACCATCATTGAAATTACCAACATCCCCAATACCTTCATGTTTTCGGTAACCGGCATTCTCTTTTTCATGAAGGTTATCACCATCAGAAAAACGATCCACAGCACTATTCTGCCGGAATCAATCAAGCGCCAGAAAAAGAGGGCTATATTGTACAGGAATCCGCCGAAGTCAACTTTTTCGAATGAAGGGGCCCAGGGCGAGCCGGCATGGTATCCAATCCATCCTTTTGAATGGTAATGATACGCCAGAAATCCCATAACCATTAATCCGGCAGGGATATATACCATTAGGATGCCGATCATGTTGTGTACCCGGTGTTCACCACCGTTCCTTTTCAGGTTGATATACAGGTCGATTACAAAAAGAACTACCACCAGCATCATGCCGCGCATGCTGATCAGTGACAGGGCAATCAGGCCAAACAGCAACCACAATCTGCGGTTTTGAAGGATCATGTTCAGTGAAAACAGAAGGAAGAAAACCAGCACAATGTCGGGCGACACCAGGATCGACTGACTCAGCAAAGTGGGGTCAAGCATCAGCAGAATCATCATGTAAAAAACGTTGCGCTTGCTGAAAAAGAAAGATACCAGTTGATAGGACTGATGAACGATTCCCAGGAGGAAAGGCAGCATCATCAAATGGCTCACCAGAAGCGATTTCTGAAAAACGGTCCAGGTAGCCGCAAGCAGCGTGCCAAAAACCGGTATATGTCCGCTGTCAAGTGAATCCGGGAGCAGAAAATACCTGAAATGGTGATCGTAATACCAGTGTGCGTGCTTGGAGCCCAATTGCACCGTATCCCAAAAGAAAAAATTTCCTGATGCGGCCAGGGTAAGAAGCAGATAGAAAATATAAAAAGGGAGTAACCGGCAGGTTGCCTTCCAGGGTATTGGTTTAATAATTACCGAACATGCCATGGCATGCCGTTACTCTTTCAGTGCATTGGCACCGCCAACAATTTCCAGGATCTCGTTGGTGATGGTTGCCTGGCGGGCTTTGTTGTAATTCAGCTCAAGCTCGCGTATTAATTCGGTGGCGTTATCGGTTGCCTTGTGCATGGCTGTCATTCTGGCTCCGTGCTCAGCTGCGTTCGATTCGAGCAGGGCCCTGAAGAACTGAACCCTGAGCGTATACGGGATCATCTCATCGAGAATGGCCTTATCGGAGGGTTCGAGAATATAATCGGCATGCGATTCGTATTTGTCCTCTGTTTTCGGAGCAGGCTGCACGGGCAGGAAGAATTCGTCGGTGATTTCCTGTACGGCAGCATTTTTGAACTGATTGTATATCAACTTGATGACACTGTATTTTGATTGAACAAAATCCTGAATCATCTGGTTCGACAGCTGGGTAGCACCTTCAAAACTGAGTTTATCAAACAATTCGTGGTGGGTGGTGGTTATTTTAAAACCTTTTGATTTCAGCTGGTCGGCACCCTTTTTGCCAACGGCAACGATATCGAGTTTACCGCTCCGGTAAGCTTCATGATACTGTTCGTGGATAATCTGGATGGCTCTCTTGGCAATATTTGAATTAAATGCGCCACAAAGGCCCCTGTTGGAGGTGATCACCACAAGCAATACCCTTCCGTTATTATCCGCATGGGTATATACATTGTCTGCTCCTTCTTCCATTCCGCTGCTGACACGTCGCAACACATCATGAAGCTTGATGAAGAATGGCCTGAGCTGCAGGATGGCATCCTGTGCCCTCCTCAGTTTGGCAGCCGAAACCATTTTCATGGCACTGGTAATCTGCCGGGTTGATTTAACGGAGTTCAGGCGTATTCTTATTTCTTTCAGGTTGGCCATAATGCTTTACACTAATGCAGTCATCGGTATATTAAATTCTTTCAGCCACTTCTTTGGCAATATCTGTGAGGTTTTTCTCGATATCCTCATTCAGTTTGCCCTCTTTCAGGGTGTTCAGAATGTTCTTATGTTTAAGTTCAAGGAGGCTCAGAAATTCTTCTTCAAATTTCCCTATTTTTTCAACCGGCACACTGGAAAGCAGGCCACGGGTTCCGCAGTAGATAATGGCAATCTGTTTTTCCACGGTCATGGGACTGTGCAGGGGTTGTTTCAGAATTTCCACGTTCTTGGCACCTTTGTCAAGAACTGCCAGCGTGGCAGCATCGAGGTCGGAGCCGAACTTCGAGAAAGCTTCCAGTTCACGGAACTGGGCCTGATCGAGTTTCAACGTACCGGCCACACGCTTCATTGATTTAATCTGTGCCGAGCCACCCACGCGGGAAACCGAGATACCCACGTTGATGGCGGGACGGATACCAGCGTTGAAGAGGTTTGTTTCCAGGAAGATCTGTCCGTCGGTGATGGAAATCACGTTGGTAGGGATGTACGCGGATACGTCACCTGCCTGGGTTTCAATAATGGGCAAAGCGGTAAGTGATCCGCCTCCTTTAACAATGGGTTTGAGTGTTTCGGGGAGGTCGTTCATCTGGGCAGCTATTTCATCGTTGTTGATGATTTTGGCAGCGCGCTCGAGCAGGCGTGAGTGCAGGTAGAAAACGTCGCCCGGATAGGCTTCACGTCCGGGGGGACGGCGAAGCAGCAGTGAAACCTCACGGTACGAAACGGCCTGTTTCGAAAGGTCATCGTAAACGATCAGGGCAGCACGGCCGGTATCGCGGAAATATTCTCCAATGGCACAACCGGCGAACGGGGCGTAAAACTGCAATGCGGCAGGATCCGAAGCGGTAGCCGAAACGATGATGGTATAGGGCATGGCGCCGTATGATTCCAATGTTTTGGCAATGTTGGCCACGGTAGAGCCTTTCTGACCGATTGCCACATAAATACAATAAACGGGTTCGCCTTTATCGTAAAATTCTTTCTGGTTGATGATGGTATCCAGTGCAATGGATGATTTTCCGGTCTGGCGGTCACCAATGATCAGCTCACGTTGTCCTCGTCCGATGGGGATCATGGCGTCAATGGCCTTGATACCGGTTTGAAGCGGTTCATTAACAGGCCGGCGGTAGATTACACCGGGTGCTTTGCGCTCGAAGGGCATTTCAATCGTTTGACCGACAATCGGGCCTTTCCCGTCGATTGCCTCACCCAGTGTATTGATAATACGACCGAGCATACCTTCACTGACGTTGATGGAAGCGATCCTTCCGGTTCGTTTCACCGTATCGCCTTCCTTGATCTGGTCGGATGAACCCAGAAGAACTGCTCCTACGTTGTCCTCCTCCAGGTTCAGCACAATGCCCCGAATTCCGTTATTGAATTCAATCAACTCATTTGAACAAACGTTTGACATGCCATAAATTCTGGCAATGCCATCGCCAACCTGCAACACAGTTCCAATCTCATCAAGCTGAGCCTTGGTGTCAATTCCCTGCAGTTGTTGTTTTAAAACCTTTGATACTTCTGATGGTTTAAGCGCCGACATGTTATCTATAAATTAAATTATTTCAGGAATGTGATTGTATTAATGCTGTTTTAATGCGTTCCAGCTTGCTGGCAATGCTTGCATCAACCTGTTGGTCGTCTACACGGAGGATGAAACCGCCGATCAGTTTTTCGTCAACCGATTCATGCATCTCAACCTGTGAGTTGAATCGTTTTGCAATATATTTCTTCAGCGAATCGAGCAGGCTGGCATCCAGGGGCAGGGCAGTAATCAGCTCAGCTGATTTGATGCCCTGATCAGCCCTCAACAGCGTAATAAAATATCTGGAAATGCCAGAAAGGAATTCTTCCCTTCTTTTTTCAAGCAGCAGGGTTACAAATGAAGAGGTCAGCTCATGGAAAGCTGTATTGAAAACCTCCCTGAAGAGCCTGATCTTTTCACTTACTTTAATTACCGGGCTGCTGATCACAAACTGAAGTTCGGGAACTTCATGAATGCACTCGCCCAGCAACACCATATCATTTTTAACGGCATCCAGAACATTTCCTTCTTTGGCCAGGGCGAAAAGCGCCTTGGCATACCGCACCGTTATTTTACTTTCGTTCATCGGTTAAAATTCAGGTGTTGATCAATTGAACTTGAGTTCATTCAATGTTTTTTCAATAAGTTCCTGTTGCTTTGCAGGATCAGAAAGCTCCCTAACCAGGATTTTTTCTGAAATGGCCACCGAAAGTTCGGCAACCTGATTTTTGATCTCCTGGATGGCAGCGGCCCGTTCATTTCGTATGGCTTCGCGTGCTTCGCTGATCAGCTTATGCCCTTCCTGTTTGGCTTGCTCACGGGCATTGTTCATCACCGATTCTTTGAATTCACGGGCTTCCTGAATGATCTTGTCCCGTTCTGCCTTGGCTTCTGCCAGCAGTTTCTCACTCTCCGTGTGCAATTGCGACACATCTCTCTTGGCTGCCTCGGCGGCCTGAAGGGCCTGGGCAATGGAATTGTCACGCTCTTTCAGTCCGTTCAGCAACGGCTTCCAGGCAAACTTGGCCAAAATCAGAAAGGTGATCAGAAAGCCAAGGAATGACCAGATTATCGTACCAAATTCGGGAATCAGCAGATCCATATGTTTATAATATTAAAGTCGTTTAAAAAAACCGGGAAACGAACCAATCGTGCGTTTCCACGGTAAAAATTAAAGAACCACAGCCAACAGGCTGATGATTACACCAAAGAGCGCAACACCTTCAATAAGAGCAGCGGCAACGATCATGTTGGCACGAATGTCTCCTGATGCCTCAGGCTGACGGGCAATAGCTTCCATAGCACTGCCACCGATACGGCCAATACCAAAACCAGCGCCAAGAGCAGCCAAACCGGCACCAATAGCACCACCGAGTTTAGCCAAACCAGCTCCTACTGTGGCTCCTGCAGCAACTTGTAAAATAGTAGATAACATAGTACAAATATTAAAAATTAAAAAAAAGAATTCTTATGCATGTGCGTGTTCCTCGTGATGTTCCTCAACGGCAAGTCCGAAATAGATAGCCGACAGGAATGTGAAAACAAAAGCCTGGATGAAAGCCACCAGCAATTCCAGGAACATCATGAACACATTAAAAAGGATCGACACGATCGAAACTCCGTATGCCAGTCCGTGCGACATTTCACCAAAGATGTAAATCAAACTGATGAATCCCAGGGCAATGATATGACCTGCCGTGATGTTGGCAAAGAGTCGCACCATCAGTACGAACGGTTTGGTAAATATACCGATGATTTCTACCAGCGGGATGATGGGAAGCGGCGGAAGTTTCAGCCATGCAGGCACACCCGGAGTGTTTACAATGTGCTTCCAGTAGTTTTTATTGCCGCTGAAAGTGGTGATTACAAAAGTAAACAAGGCCAGTGTCATGGTAACTGCTATATTCCCGGTCAGATTGGCGCCGCCCGGAGGAAGGGGAACAAGCCCAAGCATGTTGTTGATCCAGATAAAGAAAAACAGGGTCAGCAGGTAGGGCATGTATCTTTCATATTTAGGCCCGATGGAAGGTTTAATCACATCGTCGCGCAGAAAGGTAATGATGGGTTCAACAAAGGTCTGCAAGCCGCTGGGGGCTTTAACCGGATTTTTACGATAGGCTTTGCCTACATTCAGGAAAATCAGCAAAATAATGACGATGCTGCAAAGCATGGCAGCTACATTTTTGGTGATGGAAATGTCAAAGGGTTTTGTCCCGTCTGCTTCCAGGATCTTACCTTTATTTTCGCCGCTGGTTTCCAGGTGAAATCCCTTGTAAGAGGCATGGCCGTGTTTGAACTTGCTCGACATGAACACATGCAGGCCGCTGTTTTTGCTGATCAGAATCACCGGAAGCGGAATGCTGACATGGGTATGTCCGAATGACATCAGGTGCCAGTCGTGGGCATCCTTAATATGATCGAACATGAAATCTCCCGGGTTGAACTTTTCTTTTTCCTCTTCCTGAGCGGTAGCTTCATGTCCGGCAACTGCTTCTCCTTCGGGATGTTCTTCAGTGGCGGCAAAAAGCTGCTGGCTGATACCCCATGAAAGCAGCATGAATGCCGGAAGAAGAACCTTATAAATCTTACTATGCATATCCAAAAAATGTGGCCATAAATATAGAAAACTAATTTGACAACTGCTTTGACTAATTGCTATTTTCTTTCTTCTGTTTCAGCAAAGTCAGCATGATCCACAAATCATACACTGTATAAATGAGATACGTGGCAAACAGGGTTATGGCAAAAACAAGGGCTGTTTTGGGGGAAGTCAGCACATAAATCAGGATCAGAACCAGGTAGATAACCAACTTTCCGGCGGTAGAGGCCATGAAGGTCCGGATAAACGCATTGGCAGGTTTTTGAAGCGATCTGTGGAAAAAAACAAAAAATCCGGCATTGATCAGGAACATGAACAGGATCAGTACAGGGAAAAATCTGAAATAGCTTCCGGTGAACATAGTTTTAAATAAAACCATACCAACTGCCAACAAAGCTGCAGAGATAGCTACAAGTCCATAAAGAGTTTTCTTCAATCCTTTTTCCATGTTATCATCACTTCATTCGCAGGAAGTCCTTGATGCCGTAATAAACAGCAAGTGCGGTAGCCAGCAGCGAAAGCACCACGGTAAATACCGGGAACCTGAATTCAAGCCATTGGTCGAGTTTGATGCCTCCAAAAACCCCGATCAGGATGATGGCGATCATTTGGAAGGCCAGGCTTGAATATTTGGCGTAATTACTTAGGCTTTTTGCTGTCTTCTCCTGGTTTTTCAGGTTCTTTTCCGGCATAGGGGTTTGTATTTTCAGCTGTCATGCTGCAGTTACCGCTGAATTTGGCTCCGGGTTCAATGGCCAGCCGGCGGGTAACAATATCCCCGGTAAGAGAAGAAGTGGCTTTCAGGGTAAGCAATTCGGAAACAGAAATTTTTCCTTCAACCTTGCCTTCAAGGACAGAATTTTTACAGATGATCTCGCCCTTAACGGATCCGGTTTCTCCGATAACCACTTTCCCTTTGGTTTTCAGGTTTCCGATCAGTGCGCCATCGAAACGGATATCGTTGTTGGTGGTTACATCACCTGAAATTTCGGTACCTGCACCGATTTGGTTGATAACGTTGTTTTCGGTCTCAATAATCTTTGCCATTAGTTTATTTTTTAAATGGTAATTTGTAGAGACGCATCACATTGCGGTCATACATGACAACAAAGATAAACAATCCCTTACAAAAACCGGATAATGTTTTTTACAAAAACGCGCAGAGACGCAAAATCTTGCGTTGCTGCCGGCGATAAAATGCGTAGAGACGCAAAATCTTGCGTCTCTACGTAATTAAAACATTTTTATTTTGGGTTGTA